>JAHBAL020000458.1 GCA_018500105.2 Anaerolineae bacterium | reverse complement strand
TTGCAACCCTCCTCCTTTTATTACTATTAATTGGGTCTGAGGGGGCCAAGGCGGCGACACTGCCGGTGTTGCTGGGCGGGCTGGGGCTGTTTTTGGGGATGGAGGTGATTTTTCGCCGCCGCATTCGCTGGCATAGCGTCGGTGTCTTTGGACTAACGCTGCTGGTGCTGGGCCTCTTTTTCGGGTTGGTTTACCGTAACAGCGAGGCCGTGTCGGGTTTTCGCCCGTTCAATAGCATCATCGCCATGCCCGCCCTACAAAGCCTGTGGCCGGTGCTGACCGACCTGCCACGCCTCGTGCGCTGGGGCATCACCGCCGTCATGATCCCCATCGGCGCATTTGCGCACATGCCACTGCATTGGCTGGGGCTGGGGCTGGCAATGAGCACCCAGCGCAAAGCCATCGTCAACGCGCTGTTTGCGCCCGACCCGCCTAAACACCTCGACCGCCAAATCTATTTGTTCTGTATTTTCGCCACTGGCATGGGCGCGTTTTTGCTGCTCAGTTATTCCAATTTGGCCCAAACCTATTTCATCCTTTACGCTTATCCGGCGGCCTGCGCCTTGGCGGCGACCGGACTAACAAGCATTTTAAGCCCACCACGCAACTTGACCGCCTTGCCCGCGCTGGGGCTGGCGATCATCGCCGTGTGGTCTGCCGCCGATTTTCCAATTGACAACGCCCCCAAGTTTGCACGCTGGCTACGCGGCGAAACGACCTATTCACAAGAAGACCGCGCCCTGACCGCCGAACTGCTCGCGGGGCTGCATTGGGTGCGGGCCAATACCGACCCAGCCGCCATCCTCGCCGTCAACAATCAACGCCTGCTCCAGCGTTTTCCGGGCAATGGCTACTATTGGTATTACTCAGCCTATAGCCAACGGCGTGTGTTTTTAGAGGGCTGGGTTTACACCGACCGCGCCCGACGCTTGGGCTACACCCAAGTGCAAGACGAGGCTTTTCACCCCTTTGCCGACCGCGCCGAGCTAAACCGCCGCGTGTTTGACCAAGCCGACCCCACCGCCCTCGCCACGCTCGTGCGCGATTTTGGCGTTGGCTATTTGCTCGTTGATAAACAACACGGCACGGCCTCGCCCGAATTGGGCAAACTGGGGCGGGTTGTGTTTGAGAATACGGCGCTGCTGGTTTATGATGTCCGCTAAAATTTACGGAGCGCCGTCATCTTAACGGCAAAAGCCGTCAAGATGACGGCGCTCCATTTTCAACCATGTCTCATCATTACACCTTCGACGAACTCGTCGCCGCAATGCGCCAAATAGGGGTGCAGGCGGGCGATGTCATTTTTACCCATGTGGATTTGGCTGCGCTTGGTATGCCAGAATTGGCAAACGCAAATTTGCCAAGCCGAAACCGTCGTGCGCTGGGCGAGGCCATTTGCCGGCTCATTTACAACGCCGTCACCCATGTCATCGGCGATGGCGGCACATGGCTGGTGCCGACCTACAGTTATAGCTTTGGCAAACAAGCCATTTTCGACCCCGCCCACACGCCGTCCGAAGTCGGCGTGTTCACCGAATGGTTTCGCCAACAATCCGGTGTCATACGCAGCGACGACCCGATGTTTTCGGTGGCAGGCATCGGCCCGCAAACGGCGGCACTGTTCGCCGATTTGCCACACGATTGTTTCGGGCGCGACTGTGTGTATGACCGCCTGCGCCGCATTGGCGCAAAAGTTGTCAATTTGGGCGTGGGCGTGCGCGATATGACGTTTTTGCATCATGTTGAGCAGAGCGTGGGTGTGCCGTATCGCTTCAAAAAGCTGTTTTTGGGGCAGCAAATGCTAAATGATGGAGACAAACCCCATCTGCATAAATCGGGCTGGCTATATAACGTGCGCCCATTCACCGAAAACTGCCGCCCTGCCTTCGGCAAGCTCGACCCAGTGCTGCGTCAGCATGGCCAATTGCGCAGCGCCAACCTCGGCATGGGCGAGGTCTTAAGTGTCGCTTGCGATGACCTATTTACCTGCGCCGCCGCCGAAATTCGCCGCGATCCTTGGTTTTTGGCCCAAGGCCCCGCCCTCAGCCATGCCGAATTGCTGGCAAAAGAAGAAGCGCGGGCGCTCGGAAGCAAGGCCGAGCGCAACGCAGAAATCGGGTGTCTGAAAGACACCCGATTTCTAAACACACAAAACCTAATTGACACACTATGGCGTTACCCGCGTGACATCATCTCGGCGGGCTACGATACCGCGCTCAACCTCATCGTCTCGCAATTTGATCAGACCGACGCCCCACAATCTAAAATTCACGAATTTCCCAGCGGAACCGAAGCCTTCACATGGGTTGTGCCAGAGGCGTGGCATTGCCAAGAAGCATATTTGGAAACCCTCGATGGGCGACGGCTGTTTTCTTATGCCGATCATCCGCTGCATGTGGTGTCGTATTCGCTGCCGTTTGAAGGGGTGGTCAGCCGCGCCGAATTATTTTCCCACCTACACACGCACCCGCTTTTGCCACACGCCACCCCCTTTAAATTTAAATATTACGAGCGTGACTGGGGATTGTGTTGCAGCGCAGACCTGAAGCGCAGCCTGACCCATGACGCTTATCGCGTCGTCATTCGCAGCACCTTCACCTATGGCACGCTCAAGGTAGCCGAAATTGTGGCGCAAGGTCGCAGCCCGCATTCGTTTGTGTTGTGCGCTCATTTGTGTCACCCACATCAGGTGAATGACGATTTGGCGGGCGTGGTGGTCGGCATCAATGTCATGCGTGAACTGCTCAAACGCGCCAGCCAGCCCAACGGCCTCAATTACACCTACCGCCTGCTCATTTTGCCCGAAACCATCGGCTCGGTGGCATGGCTTAAAAATTTAGAATTAAAAATTGAAAATTTAAAATTAAACGCCCAATTTACACCGCTCAACCCTCAACCCTCAACGCTCAACGCTCAACCTGCAACATTGTTTGGCGGATTGTTTTTGGAAATGCTGGGCACAGATTTGCCGCATTCGCTGCAATTGTCATTGCAAGGCGATACGCCACTCGACAAGCTGATGAGGGCGGCGGTGCAACAGCATGACGCGAATAGCTGGGTCGGCGCGTTTAACACGGTGATCGGCAACGACGAACGCCAATTTAATGCGCCCGGCATCCGCGTGCCGATGTTGTCATTATCGCGGGTGCATCGGCCCGATCACCCGCATTACCCATATCTGCAATATCATTCCACCGACGACACACCCGACATCATCAACGACGCACCTGTCTCTTATACACATCT
>JAHBAL020000436.1 GCA_018500105.2 Anaerolineae bacterium | reverse complement strand
AGATGTGTATAAGAGACAGGGCCTACACGGTCAATTATGCAGGCGCAACCTCTTACCTTAGTGATGACCCCAAGGCTTGTGTGAATTGTCACATTATGCGTGATGTGTATGAGAGCTGGGAAAAGTCGAGCCATCATAACGTCGCCAAATGTGTGACGTGTCATTTGCCGCATGATTTTGTGGGTAAATGGCTCGCCAAGGGTGAAAGCGGATTTAACCACTCGAAAGCGTTCACCTTACAAAATTTTGAAGAACCTATACGTATTCACCCCAAAGATGCGCGGATTGTGGAAGAAAACTGCATCGGTTGCCACGCGGGGATGGCGAGCAATGTCATGCAATCGCACAGTGTTGCCCAAGCAAAAGCGGGCGCAAATCATAACAATGGCTCAGGTGAGCTAATCGGGTGCGCCAAGTGCCATGCAAGTGTTGGTCATGCCTTGCGGCGCTAACCCATTGCCGCGACAGCATTAAAACAAACAAGTAATTTAAATCAGTGAAAGAGGAGACTCATTTATGACAAAATCAAAAATTCCTTTTGCTCCAATTGCAGCGTTTGCAGTTGGGGCGCTTGCGATGGTGGGCATATTGGCCTTATACAGCAATATCACCGACCGCAAGATTGAAGCGCGAGAAAATGTGTTTCGGATTGTCAACATTACCGAAGACACCACAGACCCGGCGGAGTGGGGCAAAAATTACCCCCAACAATATGATGGCTATAAGCGCACGGTGGATATTGAGCGCACCACCTATGGCGGCTCGGAGGCATTTCAAAAGCTAGAGACAGACCCGCACTTGGGGACAATGTTTGCAGGGATGCCTTTTGGCACAGACTATCGTGAGGAGCGCGGTCACGCCTATATGTTGAGTGACCAAGACATCACCGACCGCACTACCAAATTTAACCAACCCGGCGCATGTTTGCATTGCCATGCCAACGTTATTCCGGCTTATCGTGAGAAGGGTGTGACTGTGGGCGGCGTGCCCAAAGATGAAGCGCATCGCTGGGAAGCGGTGATGAAGGGCTTTGACGAAATCAACAAGATGCCGCTCAAAGATGCCCGTCAATTGGTGACTGGCCCGATTGGCTGCGGGGATTGTCACGAGCCAAATTCGATGTCCTTGCGCGTGACCCGACCCGGCTTTATCAATGGCATCCGCGCCTTGGCCGAGTCGAAAGACCCCGTGCCGCATTTGCCCAGTGTCGAGCGCTGGCGCACTGGCGACCGCAAAGCGGCTTATGATCCCAACAAGGATGCCAGCCGCCAAGAAATGCGCTCGTTTGTGTGTGGGCAATGCCATGTCGAGTATTATTTTGCCCCACCCAACAAAACGGTTACTTTTCCGTGGAAGAATGGCTTGAAGGTTGAGCAGGTAGAAAAGTATTACACCGAAGTCAACTTTAGCGACTGGACGCACAAAGATTCGGGCGCGAAGATGCTGAAGGCGCAACACCCCGAATTTGAATTGTGGTCACAAGGCACGCACGCCCGCTCTGGCGTGGCCTGCGCCGATTGCCATATGCCCTACAAGCGCGAAGGTGCGGTCAAGGTGAGCGATCACCATGTGCGCAGCCCCATGCTAAATGTGCAAGCATCCTGCGGAACCTGCCACAACTACTCAGAAACGGAGTTGAAGGCACGTGTCACCGTCATCCAAGAGCGCACCATTAAGTTGATGAACCAAGCCGAAGGTGCAGTAGTGCAATTGGTGAAAGATATCGAAGCCGCCAAGAAGGCCGGCGCAACCGATGAGCAGTTGGCAAAGGCCCGCGACTTGCATCGCCAAGCGCAATGGCGTGCCGACTTCATCGCCGCCGAGAACTCAAACGGTTTCCACGCGCCGCAAGAGTCTGCCCGTATCTTAGCCGAAGCCATTGATCTCGCCCGCCAAGGCCAGATCGAGTTGCTCAAGGCGACCAAGAAGTAGAGGCACTGCGTGAGGTAGGGGCACGGCATGCCGTGCCCCTACCATTAACGATATTGCACATCGGAATAAAAAAATCTTGGCGTGTTTTTCGACACGCCAAGATTTTTTTGCACCCTGTGTTTCTCACAAGGTTATCGCAGATCATTGGTATGCCAAGAAAAGGTAAAACCGAAAAAAGCCGATCTCACCATATGACTACGGGCTTGGCCCGTAGTCATATGGTGAGATCGGCGAAAACCGCATTTCACCACCTTTTGGATAGCCTATTTAATTACCAACACAGGGCACTCACATCGTTGAACGATGGCGCTGCTGACGCTGCCCAAAATTGCGCCTTTCCATGTGCCCAACCCGCGTGAACCAAGCACCAACACATCGGGGCGGCGCACATTCACGGCGTTCAAAATTACATCCACCGGCGAGCCTTCCACATATTCAGATTCGAGCTGGGTTATCCCTGCCGCTTGCAAGGCCGCCACTGCCTTGTCGGTAACGGCGCTGGCTTGATCAAGCGTGCGATACATGGCTTGGCTATAGTTGGGTTCGCCCAAATGTTCGGGCAGCGCATGAAATGCATGAAGCACCACCACTCTGGCATTGTATTTTGTCGCCAATGACGCCGCGTAACGGGTGGCATGCTCGGCAGCCGCTGAACCATCGGTTGCAAGTAAGATTAGATTGATCATAGTGATTCTCGGCGGATGCGCAGGCGATTAAGCCTGTCATCCATTGCCCTCCTGTTTTAAATATTTGCTTGAAGAAATAGGCGATGTGATAACGACCTTTACGCTGCCATTGCAACCCTAGCTTGGCTGGGGTTGCAATGGCTCAGCTTGGTTTTCGCTTCCTTCCCCAAGGAATATTATCCAAACACAGCACAAATTGCCCTAGCCAAGTAGATAAATTAGGCTAACCAGATGGCGGATCATGCATAAAATTACCCATAATTGCCCCAAAAGACGAATGCGATGCTGAACGCTTTACGGTTAAAATTTAACTGCGGCTCGTCGCCGAGACCGACGAAACCCAATGACAATTATGCGAAATAAAACTTATTACTTGGCGGGCCTGATGTTGCTCATTGCAACGGCGTGCAATGGCGGGTCCGCAGGC
>JAHBAL020000150.1 GCA_018500105.2 Anaerolineae bacterium | reverse complement strand
GCAAAGTCCATCGTCCAATTGGCCTCACCGGCGGCCAAGGTAATGGTGCTATTTTGCGGGCGGCTCTGGTCGCCGCCACCGGCATAGCTGCCCGCGTTGCCACTGGCGCTGCCGCCCAATGGCGTGCTGCTCGCCACCACCGCGCCATAAGCACCCGGCACGGGGCCATAGGTCACTGTATACGTGCCTGCCGGAACCGAAAAGCTGTAATAGCCAGATGCATCGGTGGTGGCGGTGAAGGTGCTGATGCCGTTGCTCGCCGTGATGACCATGCCCGCCACTGGCGTGATTGTGCCCGTGCCGACATTGCCGTCGTTGTCGCTTTCAATCCACACGCGATCGCCAAATTGGACTTCGTTGGGAAAGCCGAAACCGATGTCAAACGTGTGGTTGCTTTCGCCAGCGTTACCAGTCGCCACATACACATCGGCGTTGTTGGTGTTGGTAAAGGCGTTGCTGTCGCGCAAATAGGCGCTGCCAGCGCCGCCGTTGCTGCGCGTGGTCAGGTAAACGCCATTCGTGCTGGGGTCGGCGGCATTGATGGCGGTGTAATTAGCGGAGCCATTTTGTAGCGCATCGCCTACCCGCACCTGATACACCATGTTTGGATAAACGCGATGATGCGTCACCGTGCCGGTGCGAGTGACTGCGCCGGTGGTTTGCAATGTGTTGCTCACCACCACTTTGTCGAAGCCCAACAAGCTGGACGATGTCGCCACATTCAACCAATTTTGATTCGCCAAACCATTGGCGTTGTCTTTGCTGGGATCGCCTTCGTAGCTAAAGAAATATTGCCCGCCGTTGGCCGTTGTCGTTTCAGCGACTTTGACTGCGCCACTCGGCAGCGCCTGCCCATCGGCAAACGTTGTGCCATCTTCGATCAGCCACAACTCCAGCGTTACGCCGTCAATGCCGTTCTCGCCGGGGTCTTGCACCCCGTTGCGGTTGCTGTCCCACCACACACGGTTGCCAATTTCCATCGGCGCGGGGTCACACAATGGCTCCAAATCGCCCAAGCCTTGGCCTTTGTAAAACACGCCAGCCGTGATGTAATCTCGGTTGGCAATTTCATAACGACGCATCGAGTAACCAGAGAAATTACTCATCCAAACCGGCCCATAACCAGCGCTGGCTGGATACCCATGAACGCCCGTTGCAGCAAATGGCTCGGAAAAATTTGACACAATTTCGCCACGACCGGGCACAAAAGCCAATGCGCCTTCTGAGGTCGAAGCACGGCTATCATCCCAATAATATGAGCCGCCGCCCGGCCCAAGGTAATTGTCTGCACGGGTTTCGCCGGGCGAGACAGGTCGGCCCGGGCATTTGCCGCCATTTTCTAGCACGAGTGCGCCATTTATATTACACGCCCGTATCATTTGCCCATGTCCAATGTTCGTTGTGCGTTGTGGGTCTTCAATATTTGGTTGATATTGGTTGTTTGCCGTTTGATAACCGGTGCGATCGGCAAAACCCATGACTAAGGAGCCATCGTTATCAAACTCAAAATCAACTAACAGTGGGGTTGGGTAATAAAACCCTGTGGCATATAACGTGTGGATATTTTGGTTGCTCGCAATCACAATATCGCGGGTGAGCCAAGGATACCAATCAAAGATACAGCCGTCTGGCCGCCCGCAGCCATGCCGAAAATTGAGCGCAAAATTGATTACCGGCGCAAACCCCGCGCCCGTATTGGCGGTATCAAGCCGCATCACATAGGCGTGTAAATCTGACTTTAATTGTGACGTTTCTCCCGTGCAGACCACCCCTATATAAATAAATCCTTGATAGGCCCGAACCGCCCAAGGGCGATAGTCGTTATTGCTACACCCGGGGTTGGCAATGGCGTGCGTTTCAATGGCGCTGGCAAGTGGCATCACGCCATCGCGCCCAATCGGGATTTGGTGCAAAACCCGTTGATTGAGGTTCATCACCCATAATGTGCGGTCATCTTCCGATACTTCGATCCCGCCGATAGATGATTTTGCTACCATGTTGAACGCATCAACATCATAATTGGGCACAGAGCCGGTTATCGGCAACGAATTGCTAATCGTCGTATCACGCGGGTTGCTGCCTAAATTCAGGCCATAGGTATTTAAATCTGCAAAATTGCTTACAACTGGCGAGCCAGCAGTGCTCAAATCCACCTTATATAACCCGCCGGGACCCAACGGGCCAAACCCCATGTGGCGGCGCATTAAAGCTGCAGCAAACAGGCTATTGCTAGATCGCTGCCAAGCCAAGCCCCAGCTTGAGCCAATTTGTTCACTAAGCGCCAAACCTGTTGGGGCGACAAATCCCCACGCATTTGGCACTGCCGAGGTGTATGGGGCGGTGCTGGTATAGGCAAACGACACCAAACTTTGCGCATCGCCCGCCGTGCCGCCACCCAATGGGTCGCCGTTTACATGATAAGACGAGGCCAAATTTGGCGTGTTTTGACAATATTGGCAAGGGCGAATGAGGCCAAGGTTTTGGTTGGTGATGGGCGACGTGGCAAACAAAACGGTGGTGCCCGAATTGGCCCCAGCGACGCCGGGCTGATAATCGAGCGGTAAATTGGTAAATTCGATGCGGATGGGTGTGCCATTGGCAACGGTGAGTGTGTAAGCCCCGCCATTGTCGGTGGCAGTGGTGCTTAACGCCGCGCCTGTGGCATCATACGCCGTCACGGTGACACCTGACACGCCATTATCGAGCGCGGCCCGTGTGCCGTCTTGGTTATAGTCGTGAAAAACCCAGCCACACACGCGATTGCTATTGCACGAATCCACTGACAAGCCTGCATTGATAAAGCGGCGGTGATTTCCAGACGGTAAGGCCATCGCGGCGGTGTCACCGCTGGCATTCACCTCCGAATCGGCTGAGTCATCTGTGCCTTGGTCAGCAGGGCTAAACGTGTAGCCGGGCGCAACTACTCGCACTGTATATGTGCCGGCTGGGTAATTGCGGAAACGATATAGCCCGCTGGCATCGCTAAACGTATTTGTGATCATGTTTAGGCTGCTATCGAGCAAATGCACTTCAATATTGTTGAGAAATGGCTCGTCAAAATCCATCACGCCATCGCGGTCAAGGTCGTGCCAAATGTAACCACTCACACCCGCGCGGGTGAAGGCAAAGTCGAGCGCCTGATTGCTTTCAAGCACATATTGATCATAAACATCTTGATATCCCCAATCGGTGCGATACACACTCCACGCTGCGAATTGACCGGCAGAACTCCAGTTTCCAGCACGCAGTCTTAAACCCTCGCCAGCCCTTTGCCCATAACCAAGCGTGGTTTGATAGCCTTCGAGCAAGCCGCCAGTGATAAAGTGAGTGGTGGTAATTCGCGCAATATAGGTATCGAGCGGCACATTGGTGAAGCTATAAATGCCATCTACGCCTGTCGTGTAAGTCGCAAGAATATTGGTTCCCACCACGTAATTAACCGTGACGCCTGAAACGGGCGTTTCGCCATCGGCGGGTTCATATCGGCCATCGCCGTCAAGGTCATAGTAGACCAAGCTGGGGGTCGTGGTGATGGGTGCATGAAAGCCGAAGTCATAGGCATCATAAAAAACGCTGGTGGTAGTGGTATTTGCAATAGTAAAAGAAATGCCAACTTGGCCATTCGGCAACGTTACCCCATCCGAGTTAATATTAGCCCCAGTGCGTGCTGGTGCAGTGCGGGTCAAGCCTTGCAATGCACCGCCCACATCATAATTGCTGCTGTCTATCCGAACTTGATACGGGCGGCTTCGGGCGATCAACGTTCCCGATACTAACAAGCCATTATGAAATGCGTAATAACCACGCGCATCGGTTGTGGTGGTCATTAGCAACGTGTCGGTCGGCACGTTATACAAGGACAATGTAACGCCGGTAATGGGCGGCTCGTCGGGCGTAAATGTGCCGCTGCCATCCCAGTCATGCCACACAAAATTACCAATCACAATGCCATGGGCGGGCGTAACAAGCGGGCTAACGCTGATATTAATATCACAATCGCCCGGAAAAGCACGGCTGACGCGAGTCGCATTGTCTGGTCCCGGCGGCCCATCAGTCAAGTTCGTTACAATCACCCGCAATGGCTCAGTCGCAGTCACGACTGAGGTTGGCAGCGTA
This sequence comes from Anaerolineae bacterium, assembly GCA_018500105.2. Classification (GTDB taxonomy): domain Bacteria; phylum Chloroflexota; class Anaerolineae; order J036; family Brachytrichaceae; genus AQU-03. The sequence goes on along the minus strand of JAHBAL020000150.1, from coordinate 12,928 downwards.
ATAGACCATGTGCCTGTCAATGGGGCGGCGGTGGTTACTGTGCCTACGGTTTGGTAGTTGTGCCCATGCACCACGTCAATCGTAGCGCCATTCACCAACGTGTCAATGCCCGCCTCGTAAATGCCGTTCTTGTTGTTGTCTCTATAAACCAACCCGCCAATTGAATTAGGGATTGCGCAAGCCTGTGGGGCATTGGCTACGGCGGCAAGTGAACTGGCTGGCGAGGCCGCAATGGGTGCGGCGATAGGCGCAGCGTTTGCGGTGGGAATATTTGGGGGAACAACAATGGTGACTATCGTCACACCCAAAGCGCTAAACACTTGCGCCAACGCCAAAAGTGCGCGGAAAACTTTGTTAATGAACGTATGTGATTGTTTTTTGGACATGTCTTTCAATTGGTTTTAAAAAGCAGTTCTTTTAAAATCAATTAAAAAGCATTTCTGTCCTCTCACATATCGCTTAAAACCTCATGCGTGCATCAGCAAACGCTTAGATTTAGACAAGCATTCGCTTAGATTTTTAGCTTATTGTAACAAAATTTTCCACTTAATCGGTCTTTTGGCTCAAATCTTATCTACAAAGCTATCGAATTTGGCTTATTTTCGACTCATACTCATAAAGCCAACCTCTAAGTAGCCCAAACAAAAAAACAATGGGAAACGAGGAGTGAGTAATGAGTAATGAGTAGCCGCTGCATTATTACTCGTTACTCATTACTCGTTACTCGTTACTCGTCACCCCTCACTTCGTCACCGTAAACAGCGCCCCATCGCCGCGACCAAACACCTCTGGGAAGTATTGCTGGTTGGCGAAAGTGGGAATGACATTGAATTGCCCCGGCGTGGTCAAGCGGATGGTGTAGCTGTAGTCATACGAGCCTTTGGGCAAGTAGCGGGCAAATAGCGCAATACGATCGTCACGCAACTCGCTGCGCGAATACCAATTCCACCAGCGCCAATATGGGCTGGCTGGGCCAGACGCCGCTGGGCTGATGCGGAAACCGGTGTCTTTGGTGGCAAGTTGGCTGCTGGTCGCCAAAGCGCTATCCACCAATTCGGCCCCAGCCGGCAACGCATCCTCGAGTTGCACATAATACAAATTGTTTGGCGAGATCAGGCTCACCTCGACTCGCAGCACCTCGCCGACCTTGCCCTGCTTGATCTCTGGGCACTTCAGCCCCTCGGTGCAATCTGCCGCCATATAGCGCCGCCGCACCTGAATCCCGCGATCCATCGCTTTGACATCGGGCACAGGCAAATACGCTTGCAGATGGGCGCTGTAATACAAACGTCCGTCGCCCGCGCCACGCGCCACAATCAACCGATTGGCCGATTCGCGGATGAGTTCGCCAACCGCAATTTGGGTCGTGCTGCCCTCCAGTGGCTTGTCGGTTGCGCTGCTGTCGGCCTTGGTCTTAACGATTTCCTTGCCATTCAACGACGCACCATACTCATAATTGGCCTTCAGCTCGCCCGTCGCCCGCGCCCAATCGGTCAGCGCCATCAGCACCCACGCGCTCTCATAGGTGCTGCGCCAATAGCCGTTGGCGTTACGTTCACTCATCAGCCAACGGGTGGCGTTGGGCGCAAGGTTGTTCTTGGCGTCATATCGCGCCAGCGCCATCAGCACCAAGGCCGTCGAGCGGGTGTCACTGTTCATGGCGAACCAATCCGGCTGATCTTCTTCCCAATGCGAGCCGGTGGCGCTTTGCACCACTTTGGCGTTCAAATCGGCAAATAACGTCTTGAGCCGCGCATCAGTGGCGTTTTGCTTGCCGATACTGAGCGCCAACAGCGCTTTGGCGTAAATGCCCAATCGGTCGCGCTGATCATACAAATTGTCGAGTGTGCTTGCTTGCACCCGCTTAGACTCGGCTTGCACAAAGGCCACATAGGCCAATTGATTCAAATCGGCGGTGCTGCGCAATGTCTTGGCATCACGCACCAGCGGCGTAATATAAACCAGCGCCCGCTCGACCACATCTTGCCGCACCGCAAAACCGGCTTCTTTGGCGCGGAGCAACCCAAACAGCACATACAAAGTCGTTTGGCTATTGCTCTCGGCCTCCTTATACCAGCCCCAGCCGCCATCGGCGTGTTGGCTGCGATACAGCTTGTCTAGCCCTTCGGTCACATTGGCTTGCAAATCGCGCTGCAAATTGGCGTCGGCCTGTTTAAATTCCTTGAGCAAGGCCAGCGTCAACGCATTCGGCAAGAACGACGACATCACCGCTTCGGCGCTCTCGTAAGAATAGCCATCGAGGTAACGCAAACCTGGCTGAATGGCCGCCACCAGCGACGGGTCGAGCCGCACCGTGAGCGAGCCTTGGCTGGCATCGAGGTTAGGTGGCAAGGCAATCAGTTCACTGCGCGAGCCGTTGCTCAACATTTGCCCTGCTGTGCCTACCACCTCCGCCGTGCTATAGCGATTAATTTTGATACCGTTATTCGGCGCGGTGCTCAGGCGCGGGCGGGCTGCGTCGGCATATTTGTCGCTCTTGACCTGAAAGACCAGATCGGCTTGCGGCAAATCTTGCACCTTGCCGCTCCAGCGCACCACGCCCTCGCTATTCGGCTCTAGGCTAATGGGTTGTTCGGCGGCGCTGGTCAGGCTGATCCCGCGTGATTCGCGCAGGCTCGCCACCGCGCTCACCTTCTCGGCGGTATTGTTGTTGATAATGGCGCTCAATTCCACCACATCGCCCACCACCATAAAGCGCGGGGTGACAGGGCGAATGAGCACGGGTTTGGTCGCCACCACATCGGCGAGACCCTCGCCCACACGGGTCTCTTTGTCGGCCCCAACCGCCCGCAGCACCCACGTCGTCAGGTTGTCGGGCAATTTAATCGCCACGCTGGCTTTGCCTTGCGCGTCAGTCTTAACATTGGCTTGCCAAAAACCGGTGTCGGCAAAATTCTCGCGCACCGACACTTCGGGCGCGGCGGGGGCGTTGCCCAAGGCGCGTGCGCCAGCCGGGGCTGGCGCAGCGGCGGCCACCGGCGCAGCCATCACCACCGCATCAATGGCTTTTTCGGCCACATCGCCGCCGCCACCGCCGCCACGCCCGCCCATTTCGCCCTCATCCACATAGCGGTTGCCCGACACGGCCAAACCGAGCGCGGTTTGCACGCCCAAGCCGCGCCGCCCATAAAAGGCGCTGTTAATGGCGTTAGCAGTGCGGGGGCGCAAATTCAAAATCCCCTTGTCTACCAAATCGAGCGAGAACACGCCCGACACCGGCTTGCCCGTGCTGTCGTTGATCTGCAAGGTGTAATTGATGGTCTGGCCCGGCTGCGCCAATTTCGTGTCTGCGCTCAAGGTTACGTTTAGAATTTGCGGCACAGGCTTGACCGGCAACTCGACGCTGCCCAGCTTATAGGTATCTTTGAGCGATGTATTCATCGCCGCCGCCGTCGCCGCGCCAGCCGATGACGACTTGATCAGCACCACCGAGACATACACATTCGGCGCGTAATCGGCCACAATCGGCACGCGGTAAATTTGGCTATTGCTGGTAATCTTCACCACGTCGTGCTTCAGCACATGCCCGCGCTCAACCGTCACCAAGGCCAAATGTTGGCCTTCAAACGGCGATGGAATGAGCACCTCGGCGGTGTCGCCCGGCACATAGCTACTTTGGTTTGCCACAAGGCCGATACGGTCATCGTTGTTGCGGAACCAAGGCACATAATCCGACCCGCTCACCCATACCGAGCGCACCGATTGTTGGCTGCGCCCGTTGTCGTCGCGGGTTTTTGCCACAATGCGATACGTGCCCGACTTAGTGGCGCTAAATTCATATTTGGCCTCGCCCTTGGTGTCGCTGGTCAAACTCGCATTGCCCACCGTTTCATCAATCACCTCGCTCTTCCAGCGTTGGGTGGCAGTGTCAAATTCGCTCTTCCACTCGCGGCGCACAATGTCTACACTAATGGCGCGGTTGGCTTGGCGCTTGCCGTCCCAATCCACCACCACAAAACGCATTTCGCTCGGCTTCTTCACCTCGATCACATTCTTGGCTGAGGCCACGCCCACATAATATTGGGCGGGGTGAATGGTCACTTGGCTGCGCCCGGCGATCTGCTGATTGTCGGCCCCAGTCGCGTTGGCCTCGATGCTGAACTTGAGCGTGCCAAACACTGGCTCTGGGCGGCTATCACCGGCCTTGGGCAAATTAATCTCGGTCGAGATCGGCACGCTGAGCGCAAATTGCCCGCGCTGGTCGGTTGTGCCATTGCCGCGCAAAATAGGCAGCGGCTGTTCGGTCACACGCGGTTTCCACCAGTCATACACAATCGCACTGTCGTTATCCGCAAAACTATATTCACCCAGTTGCGGCGGGTCAAAGCTGCTGCGCGTCGCCAACACATTCCACGCAATCGGCGTATTGGCGAGGCCACCACCGCTCAAATATTTGGCCTCGACGGTGCTGGTCAGGGTCGAGCCTCGCACGGCTTGCTTAGCGGCGGGGCTGACCGTCACCTCATACTCAGGCGGGCGATATGCCGCTACGGTAAACGAGGCCGTGCCAACCACATTTGGCCCAACATCGCCCTCATTGCCCGCGCCCGGTTGCGGCGAGGTCAAGATCATCGAGACGCGATAGGCCCCCGTTGCGGCGGTCTCGGCCAGCGCAACCTCAATATCCACCCCACCCATCTCGTCGGTCTTCACCTCTTTGCGCAGCACAGTTTCGCCACGCGGGTTGTTCACATCAATTTGCACCCGTTGCCCGGCTGGCAACAAGCTATAACGCACATCATCCTCGCGGCGCAGCAACCCCTTCAAATAAACTTTTTGGCCGGGCCGGTAAATGGCGCGTTCGCTATAAATAAAGCCACGCACGCCCGCACCAAATTGTGCGCCAACGTCGTCGTCGTTGCTCCAATAACGCCCGCTAAAATCAATCGGGAAGCCGTCACCGTCCCAATTGCTGCTGACATAGGCGAAGCGACTGCTGGCGGCGCTGCCCTCCACCCCCGGCCCTTCGCCGCTGATGGCAAAGCCTTGGGCATAGCGAGATTCAGCTTTGCTGGCGATCTTGGCGATGCCGTCGGCGTTGGTGCTGGCGCTGCCGAGCGAAACGGTCTTGCGACCCGCCCGTTCATAAATCAAATTGAACGCCTCGACCGACAAGCCCGACACCGGCGAGCCAGTGCGCAAATCGGTGGCCCACACCAGCACATTGGTGGCCTCGCGCTTCATCACCAAGTTGATCTCAGACACGATCAAGACCACGCGCTGTTGGCGATATTTGCGGTTGGCGTCGTTGGGGAAATCGGGCGAATCGAGCACGAGCAAATACGCGCCCGGCTTCAATTTGCCATCACCGGCCCCGACAGTAATCGTCGTGCGTTTTTGTTGGTTGGCCGGGCCGCCAATCGTCTCGGTCCATGACCGCTCGATACGGGCTGGCAAGCCCGATTCACTGTTGAACCAGTCGTTCAGGTCGCGCTCGCGCAGCACAATCGGGTGCAAACTGAGTTTGAGCGTATTGATGTTGTTGCTTTGCACCGCCACGCGCACTGGCGCATTGGCATCGAACGTGCCCAAATTGCCCGGCAACAAAATATTGGCATTGGGCGACAAATTGCCCGTGCGGAATTTCACCGTCGTGCTTTCGGCAATACTATTGCCAAACGGGTCGGTAATACCCGGCGCAATGACAACGGTGTAATCGGTGGCGGGTTTGGGGCCAAAATTCAGGGTAAAACTGTTGTCAAATTCGCTGTAATAGGTAAAAACCTTGGTCGGCGAAAATGGCGGCGTCATCGTCACCCGCGCCATCACGCTGGCGGGGTCAATCGGCGCATTAAAGCGCATGGTAAACGACGTAAAGGCGGGCGCGTTGTTTGTGCCGTTGGTCGGGTTGGTGCTGAGCAAACGCGGCAGCGGGAAGGTGCTAAATTTTGATTCCCACGCCTCTTTGCCGCCCACGCCGCCGCTGGCGCTCAGCACACCCGCCGCCAATTTCACCGTATAAACGCCATCAAAATCGAGGCGCTTGCTGGGTGTAAAGGTCAAGGTTTCGCTCAATACCACCGCTGTGCCGTCAATCTTCTCGCCCTTGGCATTGGTCAGCGTCAACGCCGCCTTGGCCGATTCGGCATTGACCGACTGGTTAAATTGCACCGTCACGACGCTGTCTACCCGCGCTTTGTTTTGGGCGGGATTGGGCGCGGGACGACGCACGCCGATGGCTGGTGGGGTGTTGGGCGTTGGATTGTCGTTGGGGTTTACCATCAGCACTTTGGGAGCCGAGGTGCTAAATTGCCATGTGTAATCGCCCGCCATTAATGCGCCGTCTGTGTCTTGCAGCGTTCCAGCAATTTTGCCGGTAAAGCGTTGCCCGCCGGGCAAGGGCTTTTCGGGTTTAAATACCAGCACCGAGGTGTTGAGCCATTCGGCTTTGCCAGCCAACGGCGGGTCGAAGCTGATGGCGGTGTTTTTGTTGAGAAATTCGGCGGTTTGGGCCACGCTGCCCAGCGGAATGACAGGCCGATTGAACATGACCGTCACAATCGTGTCGGGCTGCACCTCGGCGGCGTCACGGTCGGGGATGGTTTGGGTGACTTCGAGGCTGCCTTGGGCCGCCACTTGAATCTCGAACGGCTCGCGCAGCGGCGCACCGTCCGCGCCTTTGGCATCTTGGCTCAGGCCAAGCGCAAACCCGCCCACCGGCGGCAAATTGCCAGCCGGCTTAAAGCGCATGCTGTGTGGGCTGGTCCAACTCACGGCGCCTTCGACTTTGGGCGAGGTGACCAACGCCTTCGCCACTGATTGTTGATCCATCGGTCGGTCGAATACAATTTCAACTGCACCATTGGCAGCAATTTTCTGGTTGCGTTCGGGGGTAAATTGAATGATGCGGGCGCTCGGCTGATCGGCGTCAATCGGCTTGAAGTCAAGATTGAGCGATGGGATGCGCGTCGGCAGCGGCGGCAAGGTGGTGGGCACAGGCGCTGGCGTCGGCGATGGCCCCCCCACAATGACTCTGGTGGGGGGCGCGGCGGGGGTGGCTGGCACAGCCGTGCCCCCTGCCACACTGGTTACCGCCGGTGCGGTGGTGGGTGGTGGTGTGGGTGCAGTGCGACATGCCACTAATAACATAGTGCTACTGATTAAAATAGCCAGAGATTTTTGGGCCAGAGATGTGTGTCTGTTCATTACGTGCCTCATGCTTGCCTTAAATGGCAGTGGGTGAAGACGCACGCTATGCCTGCGCCTCTATTCATACAACAAAGTATAGACCTTCTTTATTAACTTTGCATTGACAAAAATCCAACAAGATGTTGACTTTTCCGCTCCATTCGTAGCGCCATCGTCCCGATGGCTGTGTCACCCCGCCAATGGTGTTACATCAGGGCGCGTCACAACACGATGACTATTTATATCGCAAACCGGCGCGGGGCCGTCGGGACGACGGCGATCCATTCCGTATCGAAATTTTGTCAATTTTCTCGGCCTTTGGCTGTATTTTTGCGGCATCAATGATATTTATAAGTATATTTTCATTGACATCTTTGTTGGTATCATTACTATTAAGTAACTATGACAAAAAAGACTCCTGCTTTACATGGCAATACCGAGCCGCTTGCCAAGGCATTGGCCGAGGCCAATCGTCCGGCGGCGCGGGCCATTCTTCCGCCCGGCAAATTCGGGCGCATGTTTCCTGCCGATTTGCCTGCCAACAATTTACCCGACCAGGTGCTCATTGACTTGGGCAACAGTATGCGCGAAAGCACGCCGATCGCCAGCGATTCACCCATCCCCGCCGGTTACACGTATTTTGGTCAATTTGTAGACCACGATTTGTCGTTTACCAAAGAAGGCGGCATCATCGGGGCGGTGACCGACCCCACCCAACAGCGCTCGCCCGAATTAGAACTAGACAGCCTGTATGGCAAAGGCCCAAATAACGCCGCAAGCCGCGCAATGTATGAAGGCCCAGCCAACGCTGCCCGATTCAAAATTGGCATGACGACGCCCACCGGCGATGTTGGCCCCAACCCACTGCCAAACGATTTGTTTCGCCAATCAGGGCGAACTGCGCTTATCCCCGATCCTCGCAACGATGAGAATTTGCTAGTGGCGCAGACACATCTGTTGTTCATGAAATTTCACAACAAGGTGTTAGAGATGTTGCCCAGCATTTCGCCCGAAAATGATGTGGCCCAGCCGGGCGAAACGCCATTCAGACGCACGCAGCGCATTGTGACATGGCATTATCAGTGGATTGTGTGGAACGACTTTGTGCGGCTGCTCATTCGGCCCGGCGTGTTTGCCTCGATTGCGAATAACGGCCCGATGTTTTATCGGCCACCGCGCAACCAGCGCCCCTTTATGCCGGTCGAGTTTTCGGTGGCGGCCTATCGCTTGGGGCATAGCATGGTGCGCGACACCTATAGCCACAACCGCGTGTTTTTCGACACCTCGCTCGATCTGCTCTTTACCTTTACCGGCGGTGGCGGCATGTTCGGCTCGCCCACGTTGCCCAGCAATTGGATTATTGATTGGCGGCGCTTTTACAACTTGGGGCCAAGCGGCGTGCCGCTCAATTTTGCCCGCAGGCTAGACACCAAGATTGGCAATTCGCTCTTTACCCTGCCGGGCATTCCCGCTGGCGATGCGGGCAATCCCGATCTTGCCAAGTTGGCGGTGCGTAATTTACTGCGCGGCAAAATTCAAAAACTGCCTTCTGGGCAGCAAATCGCCAACTTTATGGGCGCGGTAATTTTGCAGCCAAATGAAATCAATAGCGGTATTGCGGCGGTTGATGCCGACACGCCGTTGTGGTATTACATTTTGCGCGAGGCCGAAGTGTTGGGCGAAGGCGGGAATCATCTTGGCCCCGTCGGCAGCCGCATCGTCGGCGAGGTGTTTATGGGGTTGCTGCAAGGCGATGCCGATTCGTATTTGCGTCGCCGCCCGACATGGCGGCCCTTCCTCGGCCCAGTGTTTGGCACGTTCGAAATGGCCGATTTGGTGCGCTTTGTCAACGATATTAACCCAATTGGGTAATTTTAAAATTTAAAATTTAAAATTAGAAATTAAAAATTGGGGGATTGTGTTAATTTGAATTAACACAATCCCCCAATTTTAATTTTCCATTCTCAATTTTAAATTTCTAATACAGGAACATGGGCTTGCCCAAAGCGTTCTTGACGCGGGGCTTGTATTGCTCAACATCATACAGCGCGTCTACATCCACCGGGCGCGCGCCGCCCTTGACTTCGCTAAATGGCACGAGCGTATAGCGGCCTTCGCGCAAACCAACCATATTGCCATAATTGCCATTGAGCAAACAATCGGCGGCCAACGAGCCGTAGTTGCGGGCCACCATCAGGTCGAGCGCATCGGGCGGGCCTGAGCGCATGAGATAAGCCACATTTTGGTAAATAATGTCCTCGCCAGCACTCTTCTTGATGTAATCGCCCAGCCATTGACCAATACCGCCTAGTTTGCGATGACCAAAGGCGTCGGCCTCGCCGGTCTCCATTGTGCCGCCATCAATGGGGGCCGCACCTTCAGAGATGGTCACCATCGAATAGCGGCTGGGGTTGTTTTGCTTGTCTTTCACCAGCAGTCGCGTCACTTTTTCGGGGTCAAATGGCACTTCGCCGATCAAACAACGATCTACCCCGGTGAGGTGCGCAGAAATGAGTGACGTTTCGCCCGACTTGCGCCCGAATAGCTCGACGATAGTAATGCGTTCGTGGCTGCCGCCACAAGTGCGCAGGTTGTTGATATATTCGACCGAGCGCGTGATAGCGGTGCTGAACCCGATGCAGTAATCTGTGCCTTTGACGTCGTTATCCATTGTTTTGGGGATGGCAACGACGGGGAAGTTTTCTTCGTGCAAGCGCACCGCATAGCTTAGCGTGTCTTCGCCGCCGATGGCGATCAGGGCATCGAGTTGCAACTTTTGCAATACATTTAGCACGTGCGGGGTGTAATCGCCCGATGCCGCAACTGGCAAGAACTTGGGGGCCGATTTGGCGCTGACCTTGGCTGGGTTGGTGCGGCTGGTGTGCAAAAATGTGCCGCCGGTGCGGTCAATGGTGCGCACGGTGAGGGCCGACAATGGCAACGTGTTGTTTTGGATGCTGGCGGGGTCATCGGGGTTAAGGGTAAGCAACCCGGCCCAACCGCGGCGAATGCCGAGCATTTCATGCCCACTGCCGACAAGACGCAATACCGCTGCCTGCATGGCAGGGTTTAGGCCGGGCACATCGCCGCCGCCTGTCAAAATACCGATCTTCATTTTGATAACCTCTTAAATAAATTTTCGCTGTCTGAGGCAGGTTGGCCTTTGCGTGGCTTGCACGAAGGCATAAACAAACATACATCTGCCTCTTCATTAGTTATTGTAAAACCGACACGAATTATAGATCATCTTTCTGAGAAGCGTAAAATTTTATGTGGGGGGCAAACATGATGCAAGCGACAATGGCAGATGTTGCATAGACACAACCTATGACATTATTTAGTTAAATAATCATAACTAAGACGGAAGCTGAGCGCCCCAAAAGTCTGAACCATGTTTGCACTGGGTTTGGTATGATACGTGCTATGTCAGATCAAACACAACAACAAGTTACCATCAAGTTTATCGTAAACGGACAAGAAGTCGGCATGTTGATGCTCTCACCCAAGAACTTCAGCACCGGCAGCACCGGCTTTTTCGGCAATGGCAAGATTTTGCTCGGCGACGATGCCGAAAAGGGTTATCAAGCCCAAGTGCAACTCGTCAAAATTGGCAGCGCCCCCGCTAAGAAGTAGTAGCTAGTGAATAGTGATAGTGGATAGTGATAGTGAATAGTGGTAGTTGATACCCTCACTATCTACGATCACTATCTGCTATCACTACCCGCTATCTACTTTTAAAATACTATGCGTATATTAATCACCGGCGGTGCCGGCTTTATTGGCTCGCACCTGTGCGATCGCTTGCTTGCTGAAGGCAATCAAGTGGTTGTTGTGGATAATTTCATCACAGGTTCGCCCAAAAACATCGCTCACCACCAAAATAACCCCAATTTTCAATTTATTAAGCACGACATCAACGAGCCATTTGACGTGGACGGCCCGCTAGACGCGGTGATGAATTTGGCATCGCCCGCCAGCCCAGTTGGTTATCTCGATAACCCAATTGCCACCCTGCGGGTGGGCGCACACGGCGTCTACAACTCGATTGAAGTGGCGCGAAAGAAAAACGCCCGCTTTTTGCAGGCCAGCACCAGCGAAGTATATGGCGACCCGCTTGAGCATCCGCAACGCGAAACCTATTGGGGCAATGTCAACTGTATTGGCGTGCGCTCAGTCTATGACGAGTCAAAGCGCTTTGCTGAGTCAATGACGATGGCCTATTACCGCACCTATAACATGCCAACGCGCATTATTCGCATTTTCAACACCTATGGCCCCCGCATGGCCTTGGACGATGGGCGTGTTGTGCCAAACTTTGTGAAGCAAGCCGTGCGAAACGAGCCGTTGACGGTGTATGGCGATGGGCAGGCTACCCGCGCATTTTGCTATGTCAGCGATTTGGTAGATGGCATGTTGCGACTATTGTGGTCGAACGAGTTTATGCCAGTCAACATTGGCAACCCGCGTGAGATGACGGTTTACGATTTTGCCTTGGCGGTGAAATCGGCGGCTGGCCCCGATTGCGGCAGCGAGATTAAGTTTATTCAACCGCACGCCGCCCGCATTTCCGATGACCCGCAACGCCGCCGACCCGACATCACCCGCGCCCAATCTATTTTGGGCTGGGAGCCAAAAGTCGGCCTCGAGGATGGCTTGCGCCAAACCATCGCTTATTTCAAAACCATTGCGGTCTAAGAAATTAAAAATTTAGAATTGAAAATGTAAAAAAACGGAGCAACTTACCTCGCTCCGTTTTTTTACATTTTCAATTTTAAATTCTAAATTTCCTCTAGCCTGTGCCAAATTGGCGATCCCCAGCATCGCCGAGGCCGGGCACGATGTAGCCGATGTCATTCAGCTTTTCGTCGAGTGCGCCGAGATAAATTTGCACATCCGGATGCTCTTTTTGCAATCGCGCCACGCCTTCGGGCGCGCCAATGATGCCAACATACTTGATGCGCTCGGCCCCCCAACGCTTGAGAATGTCAATCGTAGCCGAGGCGCTGCCGCCAGTCGCCAACATCGGGTCGAGCACAATACACACTTGCACCGTCGCCTTGTTGGGCAGCTTGTTGTAATATTCAACTGGGCGCAGCGTCTTTTCGTCGCGATATAGCCCAATATGCCACACTTCGCAATGTGGCAACATTTGCAACGCGCCATCCACCATCCCCAGCCCGGCTCGCAAAATGGGGACCAGCCCGATGCGCTGGCTCAGCCGATTACACTTCGCCATACCCATCGGCGTTTCGACAAAGGTCTCGACGGTGGGCATATCGGCAGTGGCTTCGATCATCAGCATCGTGCCAATTTCGGACACGAGTTCGCGGAATTTCTTGGTTTCGGTGTCTTTGTTGCGTAGCAGCGACATTTTGTGCTGCATGAGCGGGTGAGAAGATACGTGTAGATGTGCGGTCATTTCGGGGCAAATTATACTAGCTCAGTCGCTTCTTCCAATAGCGCATGATGCCATCGGCAGACATGTCGGTGGGGCCAACGCCGTTATACAAATCGGCATCGGCTTGGCTCATCGAATCGGCTTGCATGCGCTGTTTTTCCCATTCAACAAAACGTTGCACGATGGTGTCGCGGTCTGCGCCACTCAAAATTTGGTCGCGCACAAAATTGGCGTAAACCTCGGTCAGGCGCTCGATTGAATCCCAATGGGCACTGACGACCTCGACCCCGTCGAGCGGGCCAAAATGGGTGAGATAAATGCGCGAAAAGCCTTTGGCACGCATTTTGCGGGCGCTGGCTTGCCACACGTCCATCTGAAATT
>JAHBAL020000493.1 GCA_018500105.2 Anaerolineae bacterium | reverse complement strand
TGCCGCGCCCGCACGGGGATCAATCCCCGCGCTACATAGCAACGCCCGTTACACGGGCTAATTTTGCAGCCCACGCAGTGGGCGTTGTTATGTAGAATGCTCCTGAGCCTGACGAAGGATTGATCGCCATTCGAGTGCGATTTTCACAAACTTGCCTTGAAAGCAAACCACCCTGCACTGTCATTTAATTTGCCGCAATAGCCAAATGGGCAAACACAATAGACCCTGCATATTTTTACCTGCCAATTTTCAGATGTTTAAAAGCAAAGATATGTGCGAGCTTTAATTGATTTGTCTATAAGGATTAGGGATTAGGGATTGGAGATTGGGAATTGTCGAAAATCCCTATTCCTAATCCCTAATCCTCAATCCCTAATCCTTTGCTTAAAGGGAAATCGCGTTTTTACGCTTGGGTTAACAATATTTTCTGGCAATGGCAAGTAGCCATTGAGCATGTCAACGACGTTTTGGATGCCAGCGTCCATCATGTCAATTTTGGCTTGGATGGAGGCGCTGGCGGTGTGGGGCGACAAAATCACATTCGGGCAATGGACGAGCGGGTGAACAGGCGATGGAATATGCTCGACAAAAATGTCAATTAAGCCGTAGGTGTCAATGCCCGCGCCGCCAATGCGCCCCTCTTTGAGCGCCGCCACCAGCGCCCATTCGTCAATGAGCAGCCCGCGTGAGGTGTTGATGATGATTGCCGTCGGTTTCATCTTTGCCAGCGCCGCCGCGTCAATGATGTGATGGGTGGCTGGGGTGAGCGGAATGTGCAGCGAGACATAATCGGATTCGCGCAACACGGTGTCGAGGTCGGTCATCTCTACCCCCAGCGCATCGGCCTCAGCACGCGGGGCATTTTTGTTTTGGCGGGTGGCCAGCACTCTCATGCCAAAGCCTTTGGCGCGGCGGGCGGTATGCACCGCGCTGCGTCCAAACCCGACCAGCCCCAAGGTGCAGGCGCTCATGCGGTTGATGTTGGCGGTGTCGCGGCGGGCGCGGGCCAGGTCGCCATCCATCATGCCTTGATGTTGGCTCGCCAGTCGCCGATTGAAATGCAGTGCCATTGCCATGACATGATCGGCCATTTCTTCGATGCAAAAGAAAGGCGTGTTTGCCACCAAAATGCCCAACTCGGTGGCGCGGGCCACGTCAATTTTGTCGGTTCCAGTGCCAAAACGGGCAATGGCGCGACAGTTTTGCATGGCGTCCACCACCTTGCGTGGCACTTTTGTGCCGATGAGCGCCACAATATCGGCATCGGCGACGGCGGCGGCCAAGGCATCGGGGTCTTCGTCGTGCACCTGCGTCATGGGCAAGCCCAATTCGGCATAGCGCTGTAACTCATATTCGCCGGGTTTAAACACCGATGCGGTGAGGCGCACAATGTTGTATTGTGAAAACATATGCTTTCGTTTTTAGCCTTTGGTCGCGCCAGCGGTTAAACCGCTGACAAAACGGTCGGTAAAGAAGAAATAGAGGATGGCGATGGGCACAGATGAAATCGTGGCGGCGGCCATCAGCGGGCCGATCACCATAAAATCGCCTTGGGCAAATGCGCCCATCACGCCAGTGGTGAGCATACGGTTTTGTTCGCCACTGGTGAGGGCAATCGAATAGACCAATTCGTTCCACGAGGCTGTAAACGAGAAAATGCCCGCCGTGATGATGCCCGAAATTGCCATCGGTAAGGTAATGCGAACAATTGCGCCAATGCGGCTGGCCCCGTCTACCATCGCGCATTCTTCTGGCTCGTGGGGCACATTTGCAAAATAACCACTCAGTAACCAAGTGCAAAATGGGATAAGGAAGGTTGGGTAAGTGATGTAGAGCGCAGACAACCCGCCCAACAAGCCCCATTCTTTTAATATTTGCGCCAACGGCACAAACAAAAAGCCTTTGGGCGCAATATAGGTGATAAAGACTAAGGTTCCAGCCAGCGCCGCCCCGCGAAATTTGAGCCGCGCAATGGCAAAACCGGCCATGACTGAAATAATGACCGAGATAACGGTTGTGACCAGTGAGACGAATAGGGTGTTCCAAAACCACACAAAATAATTTTTGGTGGTAAATAGCAGGTAGTAATTGTTAAAGGTGGGCGCTTTGGGAATGAGGAAATTGCCGGTGAAATCGTAGATTTCGGCCTCGGTTTTGAGCGAGGTGATGAAGCCCCAATAAAATGGGAAGAGCAAAAAGATGAGAACGGCAGCGATCGCTAGATATAGCGGCGCTTGTTTAATGGCTTTGCGGGCAATCTTCGGTGCATTCATGTCATTTTTGGGTAAGACCTTCGAGTTTTCCGTTGCTTTAACCGTGTTGTTGGCGACGCACATTAATCAGCGAGGCGACAATGAGCACGAGCAAAAATGGGAACATGGTCATTGTCACCGCTGATCCAAGCCCAATTAGGCCAGAGCCGAGCGATAAGTTGTAGGTGGTGAGTGCAAACATGGTGGTGGAATTATTGGGGCCGCCGCGTGTGAGCAGAAATGGCAAATCGAAATCGCCCAAAGTGCCGATGGTTGAGATGAGCATGACAATGGTGACGACGGGCAAAATGGCTGGGAAAACGATCAGCCAAAAACTTTGCCAAGGGGTCGCGCCATCAATGCGGCTGGCTTCGATGATTTCATTGGACACCGATTGAATGGCCGCCAAAAAGGTGATGGCAAAGAAGGGCAGGCCGCGCCATAAATTGATAAAAATAAGTGACCCCATCGCCCAGGTTTCATCTCTTAAAAAAGGCAAGGGTTGCGAAATAAGCTGTAGTTTGTTCACCAACACTTCATTCACAATGCTAAAGGCTGGGCTAAAAATCCATTGCCAGATCATGGTGCTGAAGGCGGTGGGCAAAATCCAAGGCAAGAGCATGAGCGCTTTGGCAAAGCGTTGCCCAATAAATGGGCGATTGAGCAAGAGCGCCAGCGCCATGCCGCAACAAAACTTTAGCACCAGTGCGATGCTGGTATAGACCAGCGAGTTAATGACCGTCTTGGCGAATAAGGTGGTGCTAAATAATTTTTCGTAGTTTTCAAACCCAGTGAAATTGGCAGCCCCGCCCACTTCTTTATCGGTAAAGCTGAGATAAATGGCGTAAAAAAACGGATAGGCCATCATGACGGCCAAAAACAAAAAGCCGGGGCTGAGCAAAATCGGCCCTAGCGTGCTGTCTTTGTGCAACAATCTCGATATTTTGGCAGATAAGGTAGGCGTTTGCATTGGGGAGTGAACGAATGGGTGATTGGATGGTTGATTGGTTGATTAGTTGATTGGATGGTTGAATGGTTGAATGGTTGATTAGTTGATTAGTTGATTGGTTGATTAGTTGATTGGATGGTTGATTAGTTGATTAGTTGAATCTTTAATCGCTTATTCAACTAATCAACCATTCAACTAATCAACCAATCAACCATTCAACCATTCAACTAATCAACCAATCAACCATTGTTTTAGCTGAGCAACTTGAGGTCGTTGATGTCTTTCATCACACCGGCTAAGGCGGCTTTGGCGTTGCCAGTAGAGCAGGCTTGCGAGAATAGTTTGCCGATCATCACTTTTTCTTGCATCAAGCTCGACAGTTTGTTGTTGTTTGGCAAGGCATAGCCAGCGGGCAAGGCCAGTTTGAACATGTCTTTGGCAATGGCAAGTTTGGGGTCGGCGGGCCAAATGGCTTCGTTTTCAAACTTGGGCAACATGGGCAAGATATAGCCTTGACCGGCCTTGTAGAACGGACCGAGGTTCTTGATCGAGAAGAAATTCTTGATTAAGTCTTTGGCGGCATCCAGATCGGCCCCTTTGGTATGACCCAAAATGCCCCACCAAGGCAAGGTGCATGCGCCAAAGCGCCCGGCTGGGCCTTTGGGTGGGATGGCGTGGTTCATGCCAGCGGCAACGGCGGGGTTGTTTTTGGTGGCGGGCAAATAAATGGTGTTGACATTGGCCGTCATCGAGATTTTGCCAGCCAAGAAACCAGAGTTGTTTGCACCGTCATCATAGGCCACTTCGCCCGGGTCGCCACAATCATTGTGGAACTGAATGGCATATTCAAGCGCGGCGAGCGTCTCTTTGCTGTCGAGGGCCAATGAGCCATCCGGGTTAAATTCTTTGCCCCCAAATGCCCACAACACCAAGTAAGGCGCTGCGTTGCCATCGCCAGCGGCTTTATCTGAGAAAGTCATGCCGAAGGGACGGCCTTTGGCCTTCAACTTTTTGCCCGCAACCAATATTTCATCCCATGTATCGGGGAATTTGGTAATGCCTTCTTCCTTAAACCAGTCTTCACGATAATTCATGAACCAGTTGTGTTGACCGAGTGGCACAGCAATCCATTTACCAGCATTTTTGGCAACAAATGGGCCAGCGGGCAAATAGCCGCCGCCTTCAGTGCTCAAGGCTTCGGCCACATCGCTGACATCAACCAAGCTCTTGGCATAAATGGCGGGCGGGGTGGCTGACTGAATGATGTTTGCACCGCTGCCGGTCTCGATAGCCGTTTGGATCTTTGGCCCAAAGTTCTGGTCACGCTCGATCGTCAGGGTGACATTGTTTTGCTTGGCCCAATCATTGGCAAAATTGTCAATCACGGGGTCAAGTTCGGGCAAGAAGCTCCATGCGCCACCGAGCCAATTCACTTTTGCGCCTTTTAGGG
>JAHBAL020000224.1 GCA_018500105.2 Anaerolineae bacterium | reverse complement strand
GGCATGAGCGGTGGGGCCGAGGGGGGAAGCGGCGCTTTTTGCTGAAATGCTTGTTGCAATGGCGCGGGGAGGAACGCATTTAGATTGCTGAGAAATTCGCTTTGCGCGACGATGGGCAAACTCGTTTGCAGCCACGATTGTGATTCTAGCCGGTCGGGGTCGAGCCGCATCATTTGGGCGGTGTGAATATAGGCCGAAGCGGCCATGTGGGCGCGTTGCCACAAGGCTTGCAGCAATAAATGAGCCGATAAACAATCGGGGAAAACATGCAAAATTTCTTGGCATTTTTCACTGGCAGCAATGGTTTGTTTGCTCGACCACAGCAATTCTGCCAACACCACGTGCAAATCAACCCGCTCTGGCTCGGCCTTCAGTTTGCGGCGAATTTCGCTGATGCCGCGCAAGGGCATCCCGGCCAAACATAGCTCGCGGGCATAACGAATATCGCCAGAGCGCCGAACTTCCAAATCACTCAAGTTGGCCAACCGCGCCGCCTCTAAATTTTCGGGGTCATAATCAATGACTTGACGTGCCCACCCTTCGGCATCGCGCACTTCGCCCAATTTTTTGTGACAACGCGCCATACCCGACATGGCGTGATAATCGGTGGGCATGACTTCGAGCACGCGACGATAATCGTCGAGTGCATGGGCAGCGTCGCCCAAGCGTTCGAGCGCATGGGCGCGGGCACGCAATGCTCGAACCGCATCAGAATACATCGAAATGAGGTTGTCACATTCGGCTACAGCTTTCTTATAATCACCCCGTGCAATTAGCTCGTTGGTGGCAACAATAACCTGACTAAAGTTAGTTGCGGCGTTAGCTGTAACGATGGTAGACTGAGACATATTAATATTATCGCTGAAAACGTATGATTGGTAAAATCATCTATTTGACCGACGAAGATGACGTGCATAGCCTGCGTGACCGTTTGGCTTGGGCCGCGTCATCGGGTGAAACAGGCCGCCTCATTGTGGTGATGCCATCGCGCAGCCAACACATTTATGAGACCATGCATTTTGACCTGATTCGCCGGGCTGGGCAACAATTGGGCTGCGAGGTGGCGCTGGTGTCATCACGCATGAATGAGCGGCGTTTGTCGAATGAGGCCGGTTTGCCGAGCTATCGCAATGTGCGACAAGCAAAGCAGGCGCGTTGGGAGGCCGGAACCGAGGTCAAACCCCTACGCCGCTTGGCGAAACCGCGTCGTTTTATTGCCAATTCGTTGGCGCGTTTGTTCCCCAAACGCTCGATTTTGCGAAATATTTTGCGCGTTGGGGTGGCGTTGGCAACGGTGACCGCATTGGGCGGGATCGGTTTTGTGCTTTTGCCCCGCGGACAAGTATCGCTGGTGGCTTCGAGCCAAAACATCTCGACGATTACGACGGTGGCGCTCGATTCGCGGGCCACGAAAGTTAATTTGCTCGATCATACGGTTCCGGCGCAAAAACTCGAAACGTTTGCCGAGGGCACGCTTACCATTCCGACCACTGGGCGCAAGGAAGTATCGGCCTCGAAGGCCGGCGGCATTGTCACGTTTTTTAATTTGCTCAACCAGCCCTATACCGTGCCACAAAATAGCGTGGTGCGCACATCAGGCGGCAGCACGCCCATTCGCTTCATCACCACCCACAACCAAGAAATCCCGCCGTTGGGGCGGGCCGAGGTGCGGGTTCAGGCCAACGAAGAAGGCGCAGCCAGTAATGTTGGGGCCAACCAAATTAACCAAGTTGAAGGCGTGCCATCGGTGGCAGTGCGGGTGATCAATCAGCAGCCCATCGGCGGCGGCAGCGGCAAGACGGTTAAGGCGGTTAGCCGCGATGATTATAAGAAATCTAAGGCAATTTTGACCGCGCAATTGTTGAAAGAGGCGACCGAGAAATTGCAAAAAGAGCCAGATGTGGCGAAGGGGAATTTGTATTTAATTCCGACCTCGATTTTTATTGCCGATATTCAAAACGAGACGTATGACCGTTTTGCCACCGAAGTTGCCGACGAGCTGCGTTTGGATATGCGGATTCAGGTGGCGGGGTTGGCGGTGTCGCCGGTGTCGCTCAGCGAAATCGCCCGCGCCGAGATCAGCAAAAAAGTGCCGCGTGGCTTTAGCTTGGTCGAAATCGAGATGGATCGTGGCGACGAGGTGGAAGAAGATACCGGCACGCGCACCAAAGTATTTGTGACCGTGCGCGGCAAAGTCGGGGCTGAAATTGACCCGGTAGATGTGCGGAATCTTGTTCGTGGCAAAACCATCGCCGACGCGCAAACCGCGCTACAACGCAATTTCCCCTTGCAACGCCCACCCCAAATCAGCGTCAGCCCCTCGTGGGCGGCCAGCCTCGTCAATCGGCTGCCCTTTGTGCCCATGCGCATTCAAGTAGATGTGAAGCGAGAGGGTTAGAGAATTACGAATTACGAATTACGAATTTTATGGGATGAGTCTCATTCGTAATTCGTAATTCGTAATTCGTAATTTAAAATGTCCTTATTTATTGGTATTCTTACAACGGTTGTGTCAGCAGTGCTGTCGTGGTCGGTGTTGAGTCGGTATCGTAGCCGAGGCGGAACCCATTTGTTGCTATGGGGGCTGGGCTTGGCGCTGTATGTGGTGGCTGGCTTGGCCGAAATGGTGCTGGCATTGGGATGGAACGACACCGCATTTCGGCTGTGGTATTGGAGCGGGGCCTTGCTCATTCCGCCGGTGTTGGGCCAAGGCACACTGCATTTGTTGGTGCGAAAACGCGGCGTGGCGGCGGTCTTAACCAGCGTGGTGGCTTATCTCAGCGTCGCCGCCCTCATCTGGATTTTTACACTGCCACTCGATGCCGAGAAATTTAAACCCGAAGGCGATATTGTGCGCTTTTTGACCGAGAGCTATCGCGCCATTTTGCCAAATAGCCCAGTGCGTCGGGTTTTGCCGCCAATCATGAACGGCTACGGCACATTGTTGCTGGCGGGCGGCGCGGTGTATTCATCTTATTTGTTTTGGCGCAAACAAATTATGCCCAACCGCGTGGTGGGGAATGTGTTTATCGCCCTCGGCGGCTTGTTGCCAGCCTTGGGCGGGGTGCTGGTCAAATACGCCGAAGATGACCCGACGCTGAGCGGCGTCGGCTCCATCCTCAAATATTTGGGCATTTTGAGCAGTGTGATCTTGCTTTTTATCGGTTTTCGTTACGCCGTAGCAGGCGCGCCCACGCCAGCAAACCAAAGCTGATATTGGCGCAATCTTCCTTCTTTTGCCCGAATACCCCACCACACTAAAAATTTATACTAATTCCTTATGAAATTAGATCATGTTGTCATCCTTGTACGCGATTTGGCGCAGGCAATGGGTGACTACGCCGCACGCGGGTATACAGTCATGCCCGGCGGCGAACACGTCAATGGCGAGACCCACAACGCTTTGGTGGCATTGGCCGATGGCGCTTATTTAGAATTAATTGCCTTTAAAGTGCCGTTCAGCCAAAGCCATCGCTGGCAACGCTACCGCGCTTTTCCCGGTGTCATAGACTATTGCTTGGGGGTAGATGCGCTCGAACCAGCCATTCAAGCGTGCAATTTGCGGGGGTTGAGTTATGGTTTGCTGCCCAATGGCGGGCGCAAACGCCCCGATGGGGTGGAATTGCAGTGGCGGTCGGGCTTGGCCCCAGTCAATGCCCAAGGGCTGCCATTTATGATCGAAGATGTGACCCCACGCCAGTGGCGTGTGCCGGATGGCGCAGCCGCTGCACATGCGAACAAGGTGGTGGCAATCGCCCAACTCGATGTGTTGGTGGGCGATTTGGCCCGCGCCAAACAAAATTTTGACATTTTGCTTGGGCCAGATGTGCCTTCGTTCGTCACGCCTGCCGAGTTGTTATATGACCTCAATGGCACAACACTACGTCTTTTTCATCCGCAACCCAAATCAATCGAGGCGCAATTGTTAGGCGGGCGCGGGGCGGGCGCATATCGCCTGCATTTGCGACGCAAAGATGGCAGCCAAGTGATGATTTAGACGAAAAATGCGGTGGCGGCGGCGATGACTTCGGGCACGCGCAGAATCGAGCGATGCCCTAACCCATTGGTCTCCAGCCGTGTTGCGTTAGGAACATGCGTCAAGATTCGGTCAGACTCATCGAACCCGACCATCGTATCGCGCCGATCATGCACAATCAGCGTTGGCACACGAATGCGCGGGCCATAGCGCTCCATTGTGTAATCATCAGGCGCTGCGCCAAAACATAGCTTAAACGCATCAATAAAATCTTGCCCTTCGGCCTCGCTCAAGCCGTTCAGTCGAATATAGTTGCGGGTCAACAAGTTGGCTCCGGCTGCCGAGGCCACCGACACAACACGGCGCACGCTCGCCAGCGGCTGAGTGGCGCATAACCACAGCGCCGCCAGCCCGCCAAACGAATGCCCCAACAAGCCGACCACATGGCCCGCGTCGGCACACACACACGCATAGGCCCGCACGTAATCGGGCAAATTTAGCTCGTGCCCGCCCGATTGCCCATTTGCAGGCGCATCGAACGCTACCACGCGAAAGCCCGCCGCCCGCAGCGGGGCGACAAAATGCGTCATATATCCCGCTTGCAATTCCCAGCCATGCGCGATCACAATCGCGGGCTGCGCAGCATCGCCCCAGGTGAAGGTCGCCAAATTAAACTGCTCGGTGCGGGGCTGCGGCGGGTAATTTAAGGTTTGGCTAAATGGGAGATCGCGGCGGACGGCCTCGGCCAAGCTCGCGGTGATTTTTGGGTTTGTGTCGCGTTGTTTTGGCGTGCAAAAACGGTGTAGGTGCTCAATTCCGGTCATGAAAATAGGTGGGCTGGCTCAAAAGCCATCCGCAAAAATGAGATAACTGTCTGGGGCGCGTTCGATGGCGGCCCGCAACGCTGGCGCATCTACATAGTGCGCCAAGGTGGCATCCCGCTCGGCCATGTGCAGCACCATGCGCCCGTAGGCTTTCTCCGAGCCATGAAATCCGTCCAGCGTTTCGGCATCGCTGGCGTTCAGGCTGGCGAGATCAGAAAAGTCGAAAAAGGCGTAACCCAATTCGGCAAATAGCGGTCGTAAGGTTGGATCGAGCTGGGTCAAATAGCCAAATTTGCCAGAATCGAGCATGGTTTTGTAAATGCTATGGGCATAGGGTGGCAAATAACCCACCACATAAATATTGCGACGCCGACATTCGGCCAAAAATGTCTTTAGCTCGGCGATGGCAGCGGGGTTGACGGCGTCCCCCGCCTCGAAACGAAAACCGCCGCTGGCGATGCGGTTAAGCGTGTCTCGATATTGATAATCGCGCCATGTTTGGCTTTGCGGGTTGTCGTCACGCGGGTAGCGATAGCTGCCATCGCTGCGAAAACCGGCGTTTTTGCCCAACGCCGTCAGCCCAATGCGGCGCGGGTCTTGTTGGGCGGCAGCAAGGGTGGCGGCGCTAATTTTGCCGCTGGCATAGTCGGCATACACATCTCGAAAATGGTTTGCCAAAATCTCGAATGGGCTAAGTTGCCGCGCCCCAGCCAACACACGCCCATAGTCGTCGTTGGCTAAATTGTCCCAGTTGGCGTTGAAAAAATATTGATCGAGGCCCAAAACGATCACTTTTGGCTCGCGCCCAGCCGGAATTTGGTTAAGAAATGGGCGCAGATGCCGGATTTTTGACACGGCGCGGCCTGCGCTAAAAAACCGTGCCGAGGCATTAAACATTTCGGCGCGAAATTGCAGGGCACGTGAGGTTCCGAGCGCCAAGACGTTGGCTTGCGCGTCGAGTGTGCCGCGCAATTTCAACAATTCGGCTGGGTCGGTATAGGCCAAGCCGATCAATGTGGGCGGGCCAATCTGTTGCCGGGCGTGACTTTGGCGGGCGGTTAACTCGGCGATGGGCGTCAATTCGCCCGACAACGACAGCAATCCTGCCGGAAAGCCAAAGACCAGCACGACCGGCAAAAAGAGCATGAACAGGCGAGTGAGCAAACGACGCACAGCATGGTATTTTAGCCGAGGCGGCGAGGCTGGACAAAAGTGCTTGACATCAGAATGTCATCATTAAAATTTTCACGAAACCCACAAAACCTTGCACCGTGCGCAAATTTTGCTGTATAATCACGTCCGTTCAATTCGCACGGGTTGAATTGTTCCTCGATAGCTCAATGGCAGAGCAACCGGCTGTTAACCGGTAGGTTACTGGTTCGAATCCAGTTCGGGGAGCTTTTTTATTTTTCGCACTTTTTGTTGCCTTCGCTATCGCCCCAACCGCGCTTGAATGGCGGCAAACCAAAGCGCGCTGATTTGATCGTAACCAGCCGCATTGGGATGATTGCCGTCGTCGGCCAAAGTGGCGGGAGACGTGAAAATGGTTGTGCGGTAAAAATCGGCGATGCCAGCCCCGTGCTGTGCGGCGCTCTGAGCAAGGGCAGTGTTGTAGCGCCCCACTTGGGCCGACATACGGGCTACTTCGGCGGCAGAGATACCGGTAAAGGTTGCCCCGCGTCGTGCCGGGTCGGCGGCGACCGGACGCTGTGATTGATCGTCGAGCAATGCCACCACGACCATCGCCCCCGTCGCCCGCAGCCGCCGCACAATTTGATCAATATTGCTGGCGAAATGGGTTGCATCCGTTACATCATCGGCGGGTGTGGGATTGTTATATTCATACAAATACCACAAATCGTTGCTGCCGATCCAAACCAAGGCCAACCCCTGCCGACCTTGCGCACGAGCGCTGTTGAGCGCAGCTTCGGCTTGCGTCAATTGCGATGGCAAACCTTGGTCGCCGTTGATGAGTGCATCGGAATTCCAGCCCGATTTGCCCAAATTGAGCATGGTTGAGCCGCTACGAAGCGTCTGCAAACTTGGTAATAATCGGCGAGGGAAGCCGCCGCCTTGGGGCGAATCGTCGCGTTCACCCTCAGTCAGGCTGTCGCCCAAAGCCACGACTGTCAAGGGGCCGGCGCTGGTGGCGGCGCTGGTGGCAACGGCGGTCGCGGTGGCGGCAGCACGAGTAGCCGTTGCGGCAGGTGTGCCATTTTTTAGCACGGTGGGCAAAAGCACAACGGGCGTTTGGGCGGGTCGGCTGGTGGCGGCGATGGCAGGCGTCGCGGTTGGCGATGTGGTCGTGGCGGGCGGAGCTGTCGGCGTGGCGTTGCTGGCTGTTGCCGAGCCGCCATAGGCTCCAATCATGCTGGAGGCTGGCCGTGTTACGCCGGTGCTATCCATTGGCACAGCTTTATCGGTGGGGCCAGTCGGCGCGGCGGGGCGGGTTGGGGCATCGGCCCAGCCAAAATTAGGCACGGCGAGCGCCGCAGCCCCGGCCAAATTGCTGCCCTCGCTTGGGCGAAAATCGCCGGTGCTGGGGTTTCGCAATTGCGGCTGTAATGTGT
>JAHBAL020000317.1 GCA_018500105.2 Anaerolineae bacterium | reverse complement strand
ACGTTGGCTCGGAGATGTGTATAAGAGACAGGGCTGGGGCTGGCGCTGGGGCGGCAGCGGCTGTCGTCGCTGCGGGTTTGCTGGCTGCCGCGGCGGCTGGGTTGGATTGGGCTTGTGTGGGCGCGGCGACTGGCGCAACCGGCGCATTTGGGCGCGGTGTGGCTGTGCTGGCTGTCCCTGCCGGGCTAGGGCTGCGTTGCGGCGCTGGCAGCAGCGCTTGCACCACAAAAATGCTTGTAATGGCCGACAGCAGCAAATTAATGAGTGCTAAAGCGGCCCATTGACGAACGGTTAAGGTGGGGATCCATTGTTTGAACGACATAAGGATGAAATTTTACGAAATTTTATTGTTTGAAATATAACATCGAACATTTGTGCTAAACTTAGAACATGCCAAATTCAAGCAATGTATTGCTTAAAGATGTGCTGACAGATTACACAGACCATCTTCAACGTCGCGCCATTAGCGAAAACACCCGCAAAGCGTTTGCGGGTGATATTCGCATTTTTATCCGCGATTTTGGCGAAGATCGTCCCATCTACAAAGTGACCGGTGACCAGATTCGGGATTGGCTGGCCCGGCAAGAGCGCAGCCAACATGCCAGCAGCCCAAAATCGGTTGAGCGGCGGCTGACCTCGCTCAAGGTGTTTTTTGATTGGGCGCATACCGCTGGTTATTTAGCCATCAATCCTGCCGACCCAATTGCTTATCGGCCCATGCTCGACCCCTTGCCCGATTATTTGACCGAGCCGCAAACCTTGGCGGTGGTGTCGGCGGCGCAACACGTTGCCAGTGGCGAAAAGCTCGAAATACGCCCATTGACGGCGATTATGTTGGTGCTGGAAACCGGCATGAAAAAGAGTGAGGTGCTAAATCTGACGCTCGCCGATCTCGACCGCAGCAATCCAGAATCGCCAGCGGTGTGGGTGCGTTACAAACAGCGCCACCTCAAGTTTAAAAATCGCTCATTGGCGATTTCAAAAGATTGTCTGAGGGTGATTGACGAGCAAATTACGCATTTTGCCTGCATAGACCGCCTCTTTACTTGCACTGGGCGCAATATCGAATACTTGTTTAATCGCCGGATCGCGGTGCTGGCAAATATCCCCTCGCTCACCTTCGAGATGTTGCGTTGGACGAGCGCTTTGGTAGACTACAGTTCAGATGACGTGAACGATGACCAAATGCGTCACAAATATGGCCTCTCGCCCGCCGGTTGGCTAGAAATGCAAGCCAAGCTGGAGCGGATTAAAAATTGAAAATTGAGAATTTAAAATTTAAAATTGTGAATTCTCTTAGATGAGCATTCTTTCTGCGGCGAAAATGCAAGTGGATGATTTTGCGTTGGAAAATTTTCATAAAAACAAAAAAATGGAAAATCAGCTTCCCAATTTTCCATTTTTTATTTTCAATTTTAAATTTCCCTAGACCGCCATCATCTTTTTAAACTCATTGGCGTCTACGGTTTCGTTGTCGAGCAAACGTTTCGCCAGCAACATCAGCTTATCTTTGTTGTCAAGCAAAACTTGCTTCGAGCGTTCATAGCTGTTGCGAATAATCTTCGTCACTTCGTGGTCAATTTGCTCAGCGGTCTTGTCGCTATATGGCTTCGATTCGCCAAATTCGCGCCCCATGAACGAGGCTTCGGCACGACCAGAGAATGAAATCGGGCCGAGTGTATCGCTCATGCCATATTGACGCACCATCGCTCGCGCGAGACCTGAAGCGCGTTCGAGGTCGCTGACAGCGCCAGCGGTGACATCGTTAAACACAATATCCTCGGCGGCACGACCCGCTAACGTCATGACAATTTGCGCTTCCATCTTCTTGCGCGTCATGTTAAGGGCGCTTTCTTCTTGTTCGGGCGCAAACCAAGTGACGCCACCGGCCATGCCGCGTGGGATGATGGTCACTTTTTGCATGAGCAACTCAGCTTCGGGCAACATGGCCGCCGCAACGGCGTGACCCGCCTCATGATACGCCACGACTTCTTTCTCACGCGGGGTGATGAGGCGACTGCGGCGCTCTGGGCCAAGGGCCACTTTCTCGATCGCTTCTTGCAGCTCGCTTTGCATAATCTCTTTTTTGCCAGCGCGGGCCGCCAAAATGGCTGACTCGTTGATCAAGTTTTCAAGATCAGCGCCAGTAAAGCCCGGCGTTTGCTTGGCGATCAAATTCAGCTCAACTTCGGGCGAAATTGGCTTGCCCTTGGCATGAACTTTAAGAATGGCTTCGCGGCCTGAAATGTCTGGCACGTCAACCATGACGCGGCGGTCGAAACGACCCGGGCGCAAGAGCGCGGGGTCGAGCGTGTCGGCGCGGTTGGTGGCTGCAATCACAATCACGTTGGTGTCGGTGCTAAAACCGTCCATTTCGACCAACATCTGGTTGAGTGTTTGTTCGCGTTCGTCGTTGCCGCCGCCCCAGCCGCCGCCACGTTGGCGGCCTACGGCGTCAATTTCGTCAATGAAGATGATGCATGGCGCGGCTTTTTTAGCTTGGTCGAATAGGTCACGAACGCGGCTTGCGCCGACGCCGACAAACAATTCGACAAATTCTGAACCTGACAAGGTGAAGAAGGGCACACCGGCCTCACCGGCGGTGGCCTTGGCGAGCAAGGTTTTGCCTGTGCCCGGCGGGCCAACCAACAACACGCCTTTGGGGATGCGCGCGCCGAGTTGGATGAATTTTTCGGGGTTTTTCAAAAAATCAACCACTTCGACCAATTCAAATTTCGATTCTTCGCAACCTGCCACATCGGCAAAAGTGACGACGGGTGTCTCGGAGTTCATGCGTTTGGCGCGGCTGCGCCCAAACGAAAATGCTTGATCTGCGCCCGATTGAGCGCGGCGCATACTGAAGATGAACAAGCCAAGAATAAGCAACACCGGCAACAAATTGAAGATCCAGAAACCCAATTGCGACATAATCGAAGCCGATTCTGGGCGATATTCAAATGAGGCGAGATCTTCGGGCGTTAAACCATAATTGCGCAAGCGTTGAATGGTATCAATATTTTCTTCTTTTGTTACCGTAAAACGCTTGTCATTCTTAAGTTGAACCCGTAAAAAAGTGCCACCGGCTGGGGCAACAACCTCTTTGACGTTCTGTTTCTTAATCTCTTGAACCAGTGTGTTAAATGAAGCCTCGTCAGTAGTGCGAGGGGCTGTGGATGTTCGGGCAAATGCCATTGCTGCGTAGGCAATGACGAGTGCGATCAAAATGAGCGGGACAATGTTATTTCTTAAACCTTTAGGCATTCCAAACCTCTTAAGATACAGGAGCGTAGCATGTGCGTATTAGCTTTACGTTAGACTTTAAGTATACACGCCATGAAATCAATGTTACATTGTCCGTAAGTTTGAATGTAAGATCGGGCCATTGATGCAAGCGGTATCTGATCTGAGCTTGATCAGGTTGAATTACTGAAATTTTCAAAAGTGATATGTTGACGTCTGAACTAGATTACGATTTGCCGAGCGAGTTGATCGCTCAGCACCCGATGGAGCCGCGTGACGCTTCGCGTTTGATGGTGATTGATCGCCAAAGTGGCACAATTGCGCACAAACATTTTTACGATCTGCCGAATTATGTGCAAGCGGGTGATTTGTTGGTGGCGAATCATTCGCAGGTTATTCCGGCGCGGCTGATTGGGCGCAAGCCGAGCGGCGGCAAGGCTGAGGTGTTGCTATTGCGCAAGCTTGATGCGACGCACTGGCTGGCGTTGGTGGGGGGGCGCAATGTCAAGCATATCGCGTTTGAGCAAACACCCAACATCACCATTACAGTGCTGCCCGCCGAAAAAGACGGCCCAGAACGGGTGGTGCAATTTAGTCAGCCGGTCGAGGCATTTCTTGAGCAGTTGGGCACGATGC
This sequence comes from Anaerolineae bacterium, assembly GCA_018500105.2. Classification (GTDB taxonomy): domain Bacteria; phylum Chloroflexota; class Anaerolineae; order J036; family Brachytrichaceae; genus AQU-03. The sequence goes on along the minus strand of JAHBAL020000317.1, from coordinate 16,055 downwards.
CGTTGCCGCCTTATATTCAAGCCCAACTTAATGATCCGACCCGTTACCAAACCGTTTACGCTTCGGTGGCTGGCTCGGCGGCGGCGCCGACAGCGGGGCTGCATTTCACACCGTCCCTGATCGCCAAGCTAAAAGCGCAGGGCGTAGATATGGCCTGGGTGACCTTGCATGTTGGGCTAGATACGTTCAAGCCGATCACGGAGGAAGTGGTGGAGCAGCATGTCATCCACAGTGAATGGGTTGCGTTGCCGCAGCCGACGGCGCAGGCCATTGCCCAGACCAAAGCCATGCAACGGCGCGTGCTGGCGGTGGGCAGCACCAGCGTTCGGGTGCTAGAGGCGTTTGCCAATGGGGCAGTGACGACAACGCCACAGACCGCTCAAGCCGACGAATCGGCAGGGTTTACGCGCTTTTACATTACACCCGGCTATCAGTTTAAGACGGTGGATGCGATCATCACCAATTTTCACCTGCCGCGCTCGACGTTGTTGGCAATGATGGGGGCTTTTATGGGCCTAGATTTGCTCAAGGCCGCGTATGCCGAAGCCATTCGAGAACGATATCGCTTTTATTCTTTTGGCGATGCGATGTTAATTTTATGAAAAATGACCGATGGCACTATGTTAAGACGCTCCCCCGCCCTAACATAGTGCCATCGGCACAGCGCGTTATTTTTTTTGACTTTGACTTATTGACGATTGCTCAAATAGTCTTTGTAAGTCGCCAACGCATTTTGGTTGTGCGTCTTGATAAAGGTCTCGAGCGCATCATAATCACGGTTTAGCATACATTCCAGCATCACATGGTGCTCTTGTTGCGCCTGTGAAATGCGGTTTGCCAAACCACCTGAAAAGTAGTAGTGACGCAGCCGTGACCAGTGGGTGAGCACACGTTGCAGCATCTCTTGCAGCATGGGCATGCCAGCGATGCGGGCAATGCTGTCGTGCATTTGCTTGTTCAGCTCGACCCATGTCTTTTGGTCATTGCCTTCCAAGGCCGCGTCCATTTTCTCGACGATGGACGTTAGTTCGGTTTGATCTTCTGCCGTCATTTTTTGGGTTGCCACGCGCGTGCTGATGACTTCAAGCCCTTCCATGATGGTGAAGACTTCGGTTACCGAATCTTCTGAGATGTGAGCGACCGTAGCACCGATGTGCGGGACCGACTCGACCAAACGTTCTGATTGCAGCAGTTGTAGTGCTTCACGAACAGGGATGGGGCTGACGGAGAGACGTTGTGCGATATCTTCGATTACGAGACGTGTGCCGGGTTTGACTTCACACCGAATAATCGCATCGCGCAGGGTATGGTAAACAAATTCTTGTTTGGTTTGAAAGCGCATTCCACCGCTAATATTAAGTTGCATATGATCTATTCTATCACACTTTGCGCGATGAGATTAGAACTTGCTTTGGGCGCAAAGGGTATACTATCTTTTATTTATCGCGACCAGTATTCTAGCTGAAAACCCTGAAAAAAAATATGATTTTTATCGTGATTTACATGTATTTTTCGTTAGAAAATCATAGATACATTTGCCGCAAGTAGAAACTCATCTTATGTTTCACGCATTTGTGACAGCCATCTGAGTGCATGTATAAAGGTAACTAAAAATTCATGACCCAATTTGCTAATTCTTCAACATTGATTCAGGCCGCGCTGGCGGCTGTGGCCCCCGATGCCGCAATTCGGCGGCATGTTCGCTGTGCCGGTGCTGTTTTGTCGGTTGACGATCGCACGTATGATTTGAGCGACAAAGATGTTCGCTTAATTGCCATTGGCAAAGCGGCTGTGCCGATGGCAACCATGATGCTCGATTTATTGGGAAGCTATATTCAGTGCGGCGTGATCGTGACCAAATACGAGCATGTCGGCGAATCGGCCCGCGCCAAAATCGCCGCGCATCCGGCCAAGTTGACTGTGATCGAATCGGCGCATCCCGTGCCCGACGAAAATAGCCTGCGGGCGGGGCTAATGGTATGCGCGGCGTTAGAAAATTGCACCCCCAACACGATTATTATTGCGTGTGTGTCGGGTGGGGCATCGGCGTTACAGGTTGCGCCGCACCAAGGCATTTCGCTCAAGACCATGCGGGCCATCAACGACGCGCTTTTGCGTAGCGGGGCCGATATTATTGAAATGAACGCCGTGCGCTCACGACTCGATCAGCTAAAAGCCGGCGGGTTGGTGCGCATGGCTCAGCCCGGCCAAGTCATTGGCCTCATTTTGTCTGATGTGATTGGCGACCCCTTGGCCGTGATCGCGTCTGGGCTGACCAATGACCCATTGGCGCACAATGTGTTGGTGGGAAATAACGCCCAAGCGTGCGAGGCTGCCGCGACCCAAGCCCGCGCTTTGGGCTATCACACCCGCATTGTCACCACCCAAATGGTGGGCGAAGCGCGTGAGCGTGGGGCCGAAATTGCGCAGGCCCTGATGGCCGAAGACGGCAAGGGTGCGCGGCACTGCCTCATTTTTGGCGGCGAAACGACCGTGACGATACGCGGCACTGGCAAAGGCGGGCGCAATCAAGAATTGGCGTTGGCGGCGGCGCTGGCGCTGGCTGACGACACGACGGGGCGTGAATTGACCGTGCTTGCGTTGGGAACCGATGGCACAGACGGGCCGACAGATGCGGCGGGTGCAATTGCCACCCACAACACCCTTGCCCGCGCCCAAGCGTTGGGGCTAGACGCGCACCGCAGCCTCGCCCAAAACGACAGCTATCACTTCTTTAAGCCGCTTAATGACCTCATCATGACTGGCCCGACGGGCACAAACACGGCAGACGTGGTGATTGCGTATAGCGAAACGCTTCGTGACTAGCACAAATGCAAGTTATAATTCAGCTCCCATGCAGGATACGCTGGTGCAGCCCATGAATGTAAAGGTGGGATTGCCTTTTATGCAGCGACACTATCATACGATTGTGACGTTGTCACTGCTGATTGCTGATGCCGCCAGCATTGCGCTTGCATTCTGGCTGGCTTTTCAGTTGCGTTTGCGTATCCCTTTGCCCGAACGTGCGGCGGCCAATTTGCGATTTAGCGATTTTGTGCCGTTACTCATTTTGCAAATCGTCATTACGATTGTGGCATTTTTCTTTGGGCGCATGTATCATCGTCGCCGCACGCGGATTGGCTCAGATGAAACGGCCACTATTTTTTCTGGCGCGTCTATTGGCATTTTGGTTAGCATTGCGGTGGCCTCGCTGACGCTCAAAACGTCGTCTGGCGCGTTTGATTATTCACGCGGTATGGTGGTCTATGCGTGGTTGTTGAGCATTGTGCTGGTGCTTTTGATGCGTGGTTTGCAAACGCGGTTTCAGCGTTTTTTGCAGGCACGGGGGTATGGTCGCACCCGTGCCGTCATTATTGGTGGCGCAGAGCCATTATTGGCCGTGCTACAACGCATTGTGCAAAACCCACGGTTGGGTTACGATGTCATTGGCGTAGTGCATTTTAATGGCGGGCAAACACAGGCCTATCCGGGCGTGCGTGCCTTGGGCAGCATTGACACCTTGTCTGACATTGTTGCGCGGGATCAGGTAGATGAAGTGATTATTGCCGTGCCCGAAGCCAGCGACGAAGACATGTTGCGCATTATCTCGAAATGCGACCGCAGCACGATCAGCATCAAGGTTTACCCAGACGTTTTTCAAATTATGGCTGGGCAAATGAGTATTGGCGAGTTGGGCGGTTTGCCGTTGCTCAATGTGCGCGATATCAATTTGCGCGGTTGGAAACTCTCGCTCAAACGCGCAATGGATGTGATGGGGAGCGCGGCTTTGTTGATTGCCTTGTCACCATTTCTGTTGTTTACCGCCTTTTTAATCAAATTAGACTCGCCGGGGGGCGTGTTTTTTGCCCAACGTCGCATGGGAATGGATGGCAAGGTTTTCCACATCATTAAATTTCGCACCATGCGCACAGATGCCGAAAAATTGGGCACATGGACGACTAAAGATGACCCGCGTAAAACGCGCTTGGGCGGTTTTTTGCGTCGCAAAAACATAGATGAGCTGCCGCAATTGGTGAATGTGTTAATGGGTGACATGAGTTTGGTCGGCCCGCGCCCAGAGCAACCGGCTTATGTTGAACAATTCCGTCAATCTATTCCGCGTTATATGGAGCGCCATCGTGAAAAGGCCGGTCTTACTGGCTGGGCGCAAGTCAATGGGATGCGGGGCGACACGTCAATCGAAGAGCGCACTAAGTATGATCTATGGTATGTTGAAAATTGGTCGGTGTGGCTCGATATTCAAATCATTTTGCGCACTGTTTTACAAATGGTGACCGGACGCGATGAAAATGCCTATTGATGATGATTTATGACGACACATGATCTTGATGAATTGCGTAATATTGACAACTTTGCAATTAAAATACGGTGCAAACATGCGTGGATAATCCTTCATATTTGAAGCAATTTCTTAGTCGCTTATCGTTTTTTTTAACCTAGAATATAAACCTGAGTTTGTAACAGTTTGTGAAAGAAATCACAAAACCAATCCAAGCAAACTTTCTTTTCGGGCGAATACAATTAGCCAACCCAGTAAAAATAACGCAATAAAACCGCCTAATTTTGCCAAAAAATTACGGCAGATCGGCAAATTGTTGCGCGGATAAAATTAAATGCAAGGAAACCAAAGAATCGTCCTATTCCTAATCATCGCGGCCATTATCGCTGGCGTGATGTATTCCTTTCGCGGCGATGCGCAAGCCCAAAGTGAGGTCCCGATCTCAGATGTGGCGCGTTATGTCAAAGCGGGCGAAGTCGAGCGCTTGACCGTTAACGGGAACGAGGTGCGCGTGCGTTTTAAGAATGGCCGTCAGCCCATGCTTTCACGCAAAGATGAATCGGCGTCACTCGTCGAGCAATTGGCTTTGATGGGCGTGTCACCAGAACAACGCGAGGCGGTGAAAATAGAAATCGCCAATCCGGTGTCGTGGTTCGATGTCGTGATTAATTTCACCAGTATTTTGTCACCCATCTTGCTCATCCTCTTTTTCTTGTTCATCTTCCGCCAAGCCCAAAATATGAATGGCAATGCGATGGGATTTGGGCGTAGCCGTGCCCGCGTATTTAACGGGCAAAACCCAACCGTTACTTTTCAAGATGTGGCGGGGGCCGAAGAAGCCAAACAAGATTTGCAAGAAGTGGTCGAGTTTTTGAAGCAGCCCGAAAAATTCATCCAACTGGGCGCACGCATTCCCAAAGGTGTATTGCTGATTGGCAGCCCCGGCACCGGTAAAACCCTGCTCGCCAAGGCCGTGAGCGGCGAGGCTGGTGTGCCATTCTTCAGCATCAGTGGCAGCGAATTTGTCGAAATGTTTGTTGGTGTCGGCGCGAGCCGGGTGCGTGACCTATTTGAGCAAGCCAAGAAAGTCGCCCCGTGTATTATTTTTGTGGATGAAATTGATGCGGTGGGCCGCAGCCGTGGCACTGGCGTGGGCGGCGGGCACGATGAACGCGAACAAACGCTCAACCAGATTTTGGTCGAGATGGATGGTTTTGGCACTGACACTAATGTCATCGTGATTGCGGCCACCAACCGACCCGATGTGCTAGACGCAGCCTTGATGCGCCCCGGTCGTTTCGACCGCCGTGTCATCATTGACCGGCCCGATGTGCGCGGGCGCGAGGCGATTTTGAAGGTGCATGTGCGCGGCAAGCCGTTGGCAAATGATGTGGATTTGCCGCGTTTGGCGCGGGCCATGCCCGGTTTTGCTGGGGCCGATATTGAAAACTTAGTGAACGAATCGGCCATTATGGCGGCGCGGCGCAACAAAAAGACGATTGGCATGACCGAATTGCTCGAAAGCATTGAACGGGTGATGATTGGGCCAGAGCGTAAAAGCAAATTGATCTCTGAAAAGGCGAAACGTATCACCGCCTATCATGAAGCAGGGCACGCTATTGTGGCGCATTTGTTGCCCAATTGTGACCCTGTGCAAAAAATTACCATCATTCCACGCGGCTTGGCGGGCGGTTATACGCTGTCGCTGCCCACCGAAGATGTGGCTTATGTCAGCCGTAGCAAATTTGTGGATGATCTGTCATACGCCTTGGGCGGTCGCGCCGCAGAAGAGGTGGTATTTGCCGAGATTACGACTGGCGCCAGCAGCGATTTGCAACGGGTGACCGAGATTGCCCGCGATATGGTGACTCGTTACGGCATGAGCGACGTGATGGGGCCGATGGTGTATGGGCAAAAGCAAGAAATGGTGTTTTTGGGGCGTGATTTGGGTGAACAACGCGATTATAGCGACCAAGTGGCGCTCGAAATTGACCGCGAAGTGCGTCAATTGGTGGTGGCGGCGTATTCGCGGGCCAAAGATATTTTGACCTCTCAGCGGGCCATTCTTGACGCTGTGTCGGCGCGGTTGATGGACGTGGAGACCATTGAGCAAGAGGAGTTTCAGAAATTTTTTGCTGCGCCAGAACAAGAAAAGCCCTTTAACCCGCGTCCGCGTATGGTTCCAAGCCAAGAGGGCCGCGACGGCAGCACGCCATCGGCTTCGGTTGTGCCACAACCTGCCTAAAGACAATTTAGAATGAAAAATTAAAAATGGAAAATTGGGGTGACCCAATTTTCCATTTTTAATTTTCAATTCTCAATTTTTTAGCGTATTCGGCGTTGTAGGCCGTCAATTGAACCGGTTAGCTCATAGAGACGTTGTTGCTTTTCCTTCATCCGATTCGTAACATCGGCTATTTTGGCCTCAAGTTCAGTGCGGAAGTCGGGGCGGGCGCTGGACAAGTTGTCGCGCCAGCGGGTAATATTGGCCTCGTCTCGTGCCAGAGACTCTTTTAACCGCGAAATCTGATCTTGCTTGCGCTCGACTGCATCGCGCATTCGCTCGCGGTTTTCGATGCGCTGCTGCGACATCTGCTCCCCGCGACGATCAAAAAAGTCATCTGCCGCCGCACGGAAACGATCCCATAACTTGTCATCAAATTTGCGTCCGGCTGAGCCAATTTTCTTCCAGTCGGCTTGCAAGTCTTTAAACGCATCGGCGACGGCTTTCAGGTCAATTCCGCTGCCGCGTGAATATTCGCGCAAGGTTTCGGCGCGTTCGCACAATTGCTCTTTTTGCACACGTGCTTCGTCGCGCTGTTGATCGCGCTGGCGATAATGCTCGATCCGGCGATTGAAGAATTGGTCGCACGCGCCGTGAAAACGATCCCATAAGGCATCGTCGGCTACACGCCCAGCAAACCCGATCGTTTTCCATTCGTTTTGAATGACTTTGAGCCGTTCACCCGTGCTTTCCCAGTCGGTTGATTCTTTCAAACTTTCGGCTTCAATGCACAACTTTTCTTTACGCAGACGATATGCTTCACGCTCTTTGTCGAGCGTTTCATAGTGTTGGCGACGGCGCTCGAAGAAGGCATCACGCGCAGCGTTAAATTTCGCCCACAGCGTATCATCTTCTTCGCGTCCAGCCGAACCCGCCAATTTCCACTCGTCAAACAAGGTCTTCATTTGATCGGCAGTGCCTTTCCAATCGGAGGATTGGCTAATGGCCTCAGCTTTGGCGATCAAACCTTCTTTGATCACTTTGTGTGCGCCGCGCTCTTGTTGCACATGGGCTTCGATGGTTTTTTCCATCTCACGCAGCCGTCCGACCAGCGAATCAAAATCACCGAGCGCATTGGCGGTGGGCAAAAATTCGAGCATCGAGCGAACTCGGCCCGTGTAAATGCGTTTGTCGTCGGTGTTGGCCAAGCCCGTCGCCATGATGTTGACTTTTTCTTCTTGGTCGCGGAATTTGCCGACCAGATAAGCGAAGGTGCTGGCTTTGTCTTTGCCGCGCAATTTGCCGATGACGCGGCTTGGGAAGAGTGCGGTTGCTTTTAGCTGCACATTCCCTTCATCGTCTACTTCGGCCCACTTTTCGGCTTCCAATACCGCGGCTTCGCTTAGCGCGGGGGCTTCGGCTGGGGCTTCGGTGGTTGGTGTGGCATCTGCTTCGGCAACAACGCTGGGTTGCGCTGCCGCTTCAGAGGTATCACTGGTTGCCAGCGCCACGGGGTCGTGTGTGGGCACATCGGTTTGCTCGTTGCTGATCATGACATCAGGTTGAGTCGTCACGGGGGAAGAGGTCACTGGGAGGTCGTTATTCAACTCCACTGGGTTTTCGCCGTTCATCGTAATGATTTCCTATGTTTTCGCTTGTTGCTGCAATACTCGTTGTAAGTTGTAAATGCTGGTGTTTGACCGATGACAACGCAAAGGTCAATATATAAAATTATATCCTGCTTTATGAATACCCTTGCGATCTTTGCTTCATAAACGCAAGCGCGAGGGCAAAATCGGCGAAAATACTTATGATTTTCTAGGCGGAAAGCGGGAGATAATAGTTGCGCTGTCGGGCACAAGGGTGCGGCTGCCCAATGCTGCAAATGGAGTTAGGGCAGGGGGCATTCGTTCGGGCAAGACAATGACGCCAAGGCTCGCGCCTTCAGCAACATTGGCCCCATTTTCGACCAAAGCCAACCCCAATAAAAAGCCATCGCTATCGAGCGCACACGAGGTGATTGTGCCGATGACGCGCCCGCGTTTGTCTACGATCGGGTCACCCAATTTCGAGACGCGCACGCCTTTGTCATTCATGCGAAAGCGCACCAATTTGCTGTTGTTTGCCGCAACTTTAGCGGCATAGGCGGCTTTGCCAATAAAATCAGCGATTTTGTTCAATTTGACAAAATTATCGAACCCAATTTGGCATGGCACAAGATTAAGCTGACCGCCAAGTTCGTGTCCATACAAGGGCAAACCGGCTTCCGTGCGCAAACTGTCACGTGCTGCCAAACCGCATGGTTTTAGCCCCAATCCTTTGCCGGCGTCCAGCAATTTTTGCCACAACGCCACCGATTGCGCTGGATGCACAAATAGCTCGTATGCGACCCGTTCGCCGGTGTAGCCTGTGCGTGAAATAATGACATCTAGCTCACCGAGGCTGGCATGCATGACGCCAGTGTAGGGCAATGCGCTGAGGTTGCTCAACTGCGGGTTGAGTGCTTGCAAAATTTCGAGCGACTTTGGGCCTTGTAATGCGAGGTCAACGCGGCAATCATCGCCGCTGCTGGCGGCGCGTAGGTCACGCAAATTGCATTGCACGGTGCGATTGCCGTTTGCGCTGGTTAGCCATGCCCACACTTTGTCGTTGTTCGAGGCATTGACCACCACCATATATTGCTCGGCAGCGAGCCGATAAATCATAATATCGTCAATGACATCGGCGTTATCGTCGAATAAATAACCATATTGTGAGCGGCCAACTGCTAATTTGCTCACATCGTTGCTGCTGACTGCATCGAGAAAGGCGCAGGCGTTTGGCCCGCTGGCTTCGAGCACCCCCATGTGGGTGACATCGAACAAACCAGCCGCGTTGCGCACAGCGGCGTGTTCATCTTTTACCGAGGTATACCAGACCGGCATATCCCATCCGCCAAAAGGCACGGTTTTGGCACCGAGCTTTTTGTGCGTGTCGAATAAGGCAGTGCGTTTTAGTGTTTCTGACATGATGCGAGTATAGCCTTTTTTTAAACAACAGCATCAGCTTCGATCTCAACCAAATATTCCTCGCCCACCAGCCGCGCCTCGACTAGGGTGTTGGCGGGGCGAATTTGGGCGAATCGCTCGCCATGTGCGCGTGAAACTGGCTCCCAATCGGCGATGTAACGCACATAAATCCGTGTGCGAATGACATTTTGCAGGTTCGCGCCCAATTGGCTTAGGGCATTTTCAATTTTGTTGAGGATGAAATGGGTCTGCGCCGCTGGGTCGCCTAGCCCCACCACATCGCCGTTGGCATTGGTCGCTGTCGTCCCTGACACCGCGATCAAATTGCCAATACGCACAGCACGCGCATAACCGGCGATTGCTTCCCACGACGTGCCTGTATTTACGGAAATTCGTTCGTTCATAGCTTCGCATTGTATGTGAATTTGGATTAAAATGGAGATGTTGGTTTATAGCAAAAATTGTATTTTTTGACAATGCTTACATGATAGGGGGCATGATTGTTGCTGGGCGTTGTGCGTTTACGTTGTCGCTCGCTACCCGATGTTTTGTCGGCAATGCTGCGAGAAATAAGTTGCGACGTGATATCAAATGACGCCTTATCGGCACAACGGCAAAGTTGGTTTTTTGTTGCATTAAATTTTTTAAGGTTTGCTAAGAATGAAGGAATGTGCGTCATGAATCCGTCTAATATGCTGTCGTGCAATTAAGAAGAAAAATCATGAAAATTGCACTTGTTAAGACCTGTTCAAAATGTAAAAAATATCTATAATTCTATCTAGGTTTGACCTTCATGTGGCGATATGCACAGGGGGTTAGCACAACAAATGTCGGTCATTGACTAAGGGATAACTTAGGGTTAATTTTAGTCAATAAAAAATAATCTTAAATCTATTTAAGGGGTAAAGTAAAATATGTTATATACAACACAAAGTCCACTGGTATGGTTTTTGCTATTTCTGGTGGCAGCGTTAATCGGCGCAATTATTCACTGGCTGCTTGAAAAGTTTTTTTGGCGCAAAAAGGTGAATTGTTGCGATGAAGTTGAGGCCAAGTTGCGTGATCGCGAGGCCGAGATTGCCAATTTGAACACCCGCATCGTCAATATCGAAGGTAGCTCGACGAACTTTGCTGCCCGCGAATCTGATTTGCTTGGGCAAATCAAGTCGAAGGGGGGCGAATTGGCCGCTGCGGTGGCTGGTGGCGTGGCCTTGCAGAAGACCATTGATGCGCTTACCGGCGATAAGAATCGTCACGAAAGAGAACTGGCTGATTTGCGTGCGCAGAATGCAAAATTGCAAGGTGATTTGAAGTTGGCGAGCGAAGGCCGCACCAAGGCCGAAGGCGACCTGAAATTGCGCTTGGGTGAAATTGCCGCTGCTGCAACGGGCGGGGCTGTGCTCCAAAAGACGATTGATGGGTTGACGGGCGACAAGAAGACGCTCGAAGCCGATTTGGCGAATGCCAGAGCACAAGCCGCACGGATGCAAGCTGATCTTAAGGCGTCTAACGACAATCGGTTGCGCTTGGAAGGTGACCTCAAACTGGCGACGGATGGCCGCAATAAGGCTGAGGGCGACCTGAAGACGAAGTTGGGCGAAATTGCCGCTGCCGCCGCCGGTGGTGCTGCGCTCAAAGCCACGATTGACAAGTTAACCGGCGACAAGGGGTCAGTTGAGAAAGATTTGGCGGCTGCTAATGCGCGTATCGCGAAATTGGAAACCGATATTCGCGCTGCTGGCGATGAGAAGGGTCGCTATGAGGCATCTTTGAGAACCCGCGATAACGAAGGTGTGGATTTGCGTGGGCGTATTGCTAAGCTGGAAGCTGATTTGAATGCTGCTCGTGCTGGGCAAGCCCGCACAGAAGGGGACTTGAAGTCGAAGTTGACTGAATTGGCGGCTGCGGCTGCGGGCGGTGTGGCCTTGAAGGGTACAATTGACGCATTGTCAGGCGACAAGGGCCGACTAGAAAAGGAATTGGCTGACAACAAGGCACATGTTGCGCGTTTGCAGATGGAAGCAAAGACCGCCCATGACGCATCCACCCGTGCTGAGGCCATGTTGCGTGCGCGCGAAGCTGAGTTGATGAATGCGCAATCGCAAATTGGCGCATTGCGCAATGATCTGAGTGCGGCTCGTGCCAGCGCCAATGTGTCAGATGCCTCGAAGAGTGGGAGTGGCTTGTTGGGCAAGATTGGCGCTGCTGTTGCAGGTGCGGCAGCGGGCGCTGCGATCACTTCTGCCGCCGCTGGCTCTGATGCGAAAGACAAAGCTGGCAGTGGTGTTGCTTCATTTGCTGCCGCCGGTGTAGCGGGTATTTCAAAGGCAGGCTCGATTGCGAATTTGCCGGCGGGTTACCAAGTGACTTCAACCGCTTGTCCGCAACCTTTGGCCGATGTGCATGGGATTGGCAGCGTCTTGTCGAACCGATTATATGAAGCCGGAGTTGGCACATTCTGGGAATTGGCGAACCTCGATGACGCGGGGATGAAGAAGGCATTGCGTATCGCCGAAGATAGCTTGCATCAACCTGATTATGCTGGTATTCGCGCCGATTCATTGCGCTTGGCGAAGGAGACCAATTCGGTGGGCCGCACTTGGAGCGGCAACCCACCCGATGATTTCGAGCCGCTGCAAGGCATTGGTAAGGCGTTCGAGAAGCGTTTGTATGATGCTGGTATCTGCACCTACGAGGCGCTTTCCAGCACCTCAATTGCACGCCTAAAAGAGATCATCATTGGTAACCGCAATGTTGTGAATGAGCCGGACTTCCAATCTTGGATTGAACAAGCCAAGAAGAGAATTAGCCGCTAAGCCGACAAGTGTGTCACCGTCATATCAGTATGGTGTGGCGGTGACACGTTGAGAGGTTAATACCAATCATGAATTGTTGTAAAGAACCAAAATTTTTCCCGCTTTGGGATCGGTTGAGTGGGTGTTTACCGCTGATTCTGGGCGCGTTGGCATTGTTGCTGCTCATGAGCATGTGTCGCTCTGCGCCGCCTCAGTTCACCACCAGCAGCCCCAATACGATGACGCTTGAAGGCGTGGCGGGTGCAGATGAATGTGTCGAGATTTATGAGGGCGATAAGAAGCTCGGCGAGACAAAGACAGGTGCTGACGGCAAATTTAGCTTTAAGCTACCTGCTGGCCTGACGGCTGGTGCGCATACATTCACCGGCAAAGTGACCTGTGGCCCCGGCTTGCGCTGGGGTTCGGTGGCACTTGCGCCATTGACTTTCAATGTGCCAGCGCCGCCCACGCCAGCCCCGACGGCAGTGCCGCCGACGGCTGTGCCTCCAACCGCTGTCCCAACGGCTGTGCCGCCCACCGCCGCCCCAACTGCGACCCCAACGCCAGCCCCAGTTCAAACCAGCATTGACGCCATTGGCGCAGGCGGTTTGTTAGTAGGTGGTCAGCTTACGGGTAAGGCCGAGAAGAATTGCGACGTTGCGATCTTCAATGGCACGACCGAGCTTGGCAAGGCAACGGCTGACGCGACTGGCATCTGGAAATTCATTTTGCCATCGTCGCTCAAGGCTGGCGACTATAACTTGAAAGCCGTGTGTGCCAAGAGTGAATCATCGGTGTTGTCGGTCAAGATGACCGAGCCAGTGCCAACCAGCATTGACGCTGTGGGCGCGGCTGGTTTGACGGCAGGCGGCCAACTGAGTGGTAAGGCCGAGAAGAATTGCGACGTTGCGATCTTCAATGGCACGACCGAGCTTGGCAAGGTGACGGCTGATGCAACCGGCATCTGGAAATTCATTTTGCCATCGTCACTCAAGGCTGGCGATTACAACTTGAAAGCTGTGTGTGCCAAGAGCGAGTCATCGGCGTTGTCGGTCAAGTTGGCCGAGCCAGTGCCGACCACCATTGACGCCATTGCCAACAATGCTATTCAATTTGGTGGCAAGCTGACGGGTAAGTCGGCCAAGGATTGCGAAGTGGTCATCATGGACGGCAGCGCCGAATTGGGTAAAGCCAAGGCTGACGCCGCTGGCGTATGGTCATTTGCGTTGCCCACCACAATCGGCGTTGGCGAGCATAGCTTCAAGGCGATTTGTGACAAGCGTGAGTCTGCTGTGGCGGCGTTGCGCGTTGTTGCGTTGTTGCCAGTCACTGGCGATAGTGAATAAGGCCGTTCAGAAAAAATAATTCCCCAATTCTTCACCAATTCCGCGTCTCCGCGATCACAGAATTTGGATCGCGGAGACGCGAAATTAGCGGAAAATCGGAGGGCGTTTTACAAGACGATTCCGGTATTTATTTTGGCTAAACAGTCTAAGTGCTAAATTTGTAAAAAAAGAGGGCGGTCCGTTTTAGTGAACCGCCCTCTTTTGTATTAGAGGTAATTCCTATTTAGCATCTGAAACTTCCGCTCCTCCGAGTTAAATGATGAAGCCGATGACTCATGACGTATATCAACGAGGAATCTGCTCTACAACCGAACCAATTGTTTGCCCAGATTTGCGCCTTTCAACATGCCGATAAAGGCAGTTGGCGCATTTTCAAGCCCTTCGGCGATGGTTTCGTGGGTTTTGATGCGCCCATGTTCGATGTGATCTGCCAACGTTTGCACTGCTTGCCCCCAAATCTGGGCGAAATCGGTGACAATGAAGCCCTGCACCTTGATGCGTTTGCTCAAAATCGCCACGAAATTTTTCACCCCATAGGCTTCGGTGGCGTTGTAATCTGAAATTAGCCCACACACGGGGATGCGTGAGAAGTTATTCATTCGCGCCAGCACGGCATCTAAAATCGCCCCGCCCACATTTTCAAAATACACATCTACCCCGTTTGGCACGGCGGCCTTGAGTTGGGCGCGAAAATTGGGCGATTTGTAATCTACACATGCATCGAAGCCGAGTTGCTCGCACACGTAAGCGCATTTTTCTGGCCCACCGGCAATGCCGACAGCGCGGCAGCCGTGCAACTTTGCCAATTGCCCAACCACGCTGCCGACTGCGCCTGCCGCCGCCGATACCAGCACGGTTTCGCCCGCCTTGGGTTGCCCAATTTCAAATAGGCCGGCATAGGCTGTGACGCCCGGCATACCTGCCGCGCCCAGCCAAACGCTGAGCGGAATGCGGCTCGGTGCGGCGGCGCTGCCCACTTTTTGCAAGCCCCGCCCATTTGATACGCCATATGTTTGCCAACCAAACATCCCCACCACTTGATCGCCGACTGCAAATTTGGGATGTTGCGATTCGACCACCTCGCCGACCGTGCCGCCGACCATGACCTCGCCTAATTTCACCGGTTCGGCATATGATTTTGCATCGCTCATGCGTGAGCGCATGTAGGGGTCGAGCGACAAGAAATGATTTTTGACCAGCACTTGCCCCGCCGACAGGCTTGGGATGGGTGTTTGCACCGATTCGAAATCATCTGGAGTGACCCAACCTGTGGGGCGGCGTTTGAGCAAAATTTGATTGTTGTGAAGACTTAACATGAGATTCATAGGTATTTTACAGCCGTCCTTTATGCTCTTCATTATGGAGAAAACATCAAATTCAACGAAACAAAACCAGCAATTCGAGGCTCGAAATCGAATTGCTTGGCTGAAAACGGGGCTAACGCTTAGCTCGGTGATGGCGATGATTGGAGGTTGGGTGATGTTGGCGAATGGTGAGAACGCAGCCAATGAAAACATGTCTGTGCCCGTTGTGCAATCAAGCCAATCACAACCGGTCGAATCCAATAGCCGTCCCCGACGGAATGCTTCGGCGGCGCAGCCATCGCAGCAAAATGCGCCGGTGCTGGCCCCAACCCAAGCGCCGATAGCGACCTTGCCAGCGGCGACGGCAACTGCAGCGCCAGCCACTGCAACCCAAGTAGCGGCAAAGCCAGCGGGGCAATCAACTGCACAGACCAGTGCTTCTGCACAGGCAACGCCGACAGCGCGGCCAACGGTTGCTGTCACAGCAACCCCACGTGCTTCAGCCGCAGTGCAGCCTACGGCCCAAGCGACCCCCCGCGCCCAGCGCCAACAACCCAGCACTTCGACGCGCACCCGCTCGTCGCGTTAAATTATGCCAAAGCGTTCTTTTCGTGCCATGAACTGCGAGATGTTGGCGATCATCGAAGCCAGCGCTGTGCCCGAATCCGATCTCGAACCTGTGTTGGCGAGCGTGCCGCAATGGTTCGAGACGTGGGAGCAAACGCTCAGCCGATTTCGCCCGGACAGCGAGTTGAGCCGGTTGAATATGGCGGCCAAAGGCCAATTTCACCCAATTAGTGATACGTTGTGCGCGGTGTTGGCGGCGGCGTTGGATGCGGCTGAAGATAGCGACGGTATTGTGTCGCCAACGGTGTTGGATTGCTTAGAGCATGCCGGTTATATCGCTAGTTTTGAACCAATTTCGATCATGACCACATTGCCTGCGCTAACGATTGCGCCGAATGCGTCTGTGACCTCAGCGCCATCAGGATGGCGCGAAATTATGCTTGATCGCGTCGCGTGTGAGGTGAGTTTGCCGACCAACACGCGCATTGATTTGGGCGGGGTGGCAAAAGGG
>JAHBAL020000094.1 GCA_018500105.2 Anaerolineae bacterium | reverse complement strand
CTCGCCCCCTGGACCGGAGGCGATGAGTAATTTGGGGGGTTGGAGAAAATTTGGAGCCGTCGCCCCAAGAATACCCGAGTGCTATCCGCGGAGCCGGGCGTGGGCAAACCCGCCATTGCCGAAGGCTTGGCCCAACGCATCGTGCGGCGCGACGTGCCCGAAGGGCTGAAAGAGAAGCGCATCGTCAGCCTCGACATGGGCGCATTGATCGCCGGGGCCAAGTATCGCGGCGAATTTGAAGAACGCCTCAAGGCCGTGCTCAAAGAAGTGACCTCTGCAAATGGCAAAGTCATTTTGTTTATTGACGAATTGCACACGGTGGTGGGCGCAGGCAAGGCCGATGGCGCGATGGATGCGGGCAATTTGCTCAAGCCGATGTTGGCGCGGGGTGAATTGCACTGCGTTGGCGCGACCACGCTCGATGAGTATCGCAAGCATATCGAGAAAGACGCGGCGCTAGAGCGGCGATTTCAGCCGGTGCTGGTGGATGAGCCGAGTGTCGAGGACACGATTAGTATTTTGCGCGGGCTGAAGGAGCGCTACGAAATTCATCACGGGGTGCGCATCCAAGACGCTGCCGTGATCGCCGCCGCCACGCTTAGCGCCCGTTACATCCCCGACCGCCAATTGCCCGACAAGGCGATTGACCTCATTGACGAGGCCGCCAGCCGCGTGAAGATGGAAATTGACAGCAAGCCAACGGCCTTGGACGAGATTGATCGGCGGCTGTTGCAATATGAAATTGAACGCGAGGCGCTGAAGAAGGAAAGCGACGACGCCAGCAAAGAACGCCTGAGCAAACTCGAAGGCGACATTGCCAGCGAAAAAGAAAAGAGCAATGCCTTGCGGGCGCAATGGGAAAGCGAGAAGCAAGCCATTCAGCAAATACGCGGGCTACGCCAGCAGATTGAGCAAATTCAGGTGCAAATTGAGCAAGCCGAGCGCGACGCCGACCTTGGCGCGGCGGCCAAATTGCGCTATGGGCAATTGCCCGAATTGCAGGCCCAGCTTAAGGCGCTCAATGCGCAAAATGCCGAACGCGCCAGTGGCACGGTGTTGCTGCGCGAAGAAGTGGGGGCCGACGAGATCGCAGCGGTGGTGTCGCGCTGGACGGGCGTGCCGGTGCGCAAACTGGTCGAAGGCGAAATGCAAAAATTGCTGCGCATGGAAGATCGGCTGCGCGAGCGGGTGATTGGGCAAGAGGCTGGGCTAAAGGCGGTGGCAAATGCGGTGCGCCGCGCCCGCGCTGGGCTGCAAGACCCCAACCGCCCGATTGGCTCGTTTATCTTTCTCGGCCCCACCGGCGTGGGCAAAACCGAAACCGCCAAAGCGTTGGCCGAGTTTTTGTTTGACGACGAGCAAGCCATGATTCGCATTGACATGAGCGAATATCAGGAAAAGCACACAGTCAGCCGCCTCATTGGTGCGCCGCCGGGCTATGTGGGCTACGACGAGGGCGGGCAATTGAGCGAAGCCGTGCGCCGTCGCCCGTATTCGGTGGTGCTTTTCGACGAGATCGAAAAGGCGCATCCTGAAGTGTTTAACGTGTTGCTGCAAGTGCTGGATGACGGACGTTTGACCGATGGTCAGGGTCGCACGGTTGACTTCAAGAACACGGTCATCATCATGACGAGCAATTTATTGACGCAAGAAATTGAGGCCGAGAAATTGAGGCTTGAGACGGGGCAACTGGATCGCGTTCAGGCGCAAAACGCGCTGCTTAATTTTGTGGTGCGCGGACTGCAAAAATTCTTCAGGCCCGAATTTCTGAACCGCGTTGACGAAATTGTGGTGTTTGATCGGCTAAATGCGCAGCATATTTTGCAGATTGTGGATGTGCAATTGGCGAAATTGCGCAAATTGTTGGCTGATCGCAAGCTGAGCTTGGTGGTGACGGATGCCGCGAAGGCATATTTGGCCGAAGCCGGTTATGACCCCGCTTTTGGGGCGCGCCCGCTCAAGCGGGCCATTCAGTCCGAGCTACAAAATCCGCTGTCGCTGGCGATTTTAGCGGGTCGCTATCACGAAGGCGGCACGGTGACGGTTGACGTCGAGGATGACGTTTTGGGGTTGCGGTAGGCGTTCAGTCGGCAAGAATTAGTGTCCAGCTCAACAAATAGCAGCGAAGAATGCAAATTCTTCGCTGCTATTTATTGGGTTTTACTTCAAAAACACCATCTGCTCTATAAATACAAACATTGAATGCCATAAAAAAGTTGGCATGTCCGAGTATCAATCGCGTATTACGACTTTGCGACCAAGCAAAATTAAGCGGAACAGGCACATAATCACCGATTCTGGCAAATAGCGTAACCATCTGAGCCGGAAAATTAGCCAAATTCCCGGATAAAGTTATGGCAGCCTTATTCTCTTCCCAGACAAGCCCCAAAGATATCCCAACCCCATATGGCAAAACATTAACACTTGCACCGGTATCCACAAGGCCATTGACACGCAACGAACCCGCCTCGCTAAACAAAACCATCGGCAACAACGGTAATTTGTAAAATTCACTATTGGTTGGACTGCTAAACGGGAATGTGAAGTTAAGTCTCATCGTAAACTGGAACACTCTCAACAGGAAACCCTTCTCGTTTTAGCTTAATGACCCAATCAAGCTGGTGGACACGCTCATCCACCAGCATTAAGGCTTTGACTGTCTCCTCAGGCACATCAGATAGGCCAGATCCGGCAGCAAGCGGATAAGAAAAATCTGTGCCATCTGTGCTGTTGACCCAAGCATAATTAGTGGGAGAACCCTCTGATAAAAGCTGATGACCGGCAACAGGTTTCGTATCCTGAGTTACACCCAGTTCTTCAGCAATTACCGTCATCGCAAGGCTAACCCTATCTTTTTTTGAAAGTTGGCGAAACATCACCAAAACTTGTTCGGCAGTCATTGTTAAAACCCTCACTCACACTTAACTATATCACCGATAAAAAAAGCAAAACGCGAAATAATTTACTTCGCCTCACATTGTAAGCTTGACCCCAAACGTCGCCACTAACCCAATGACATAGGCGGCGGCGTAATACACAAAGAGCGGCTGCGGGCCATGACGCCGCAATAAGTAGACCGACAAAATTGCCAACGCGAGCACCACATAAAGGTCTAAGCCGATCTCCTCGAAGCCCAAATTGGCAAAAATGCCGGCTGCGATGAATAGGCTGTTGAAAATGAGCAGCGCTTTGTCGCGCCCGCGCATTGTTCCACGATAAGGAAACAACGGTTGCAGCAGCAAAATGGTGACATTCAGACCGATGAAAGCCGCAAAAAACAGCCAGTGTCCAAATTCATCATCATTGAAAATAATAATGCGGCATAGCGCCGAAATTTTGTCGGTGCTGCAAAATCGGGCGTGAAGATAATTAGTCACTTCGTGGTCGCCGTAGCTTGCGCCCATCACATACACGCTGACAATAAACAACACGTTCAGCGCCATATGCGCCCGACCGATGCTGGGGAAACGGTCGCCGACGCCATGCTCAAGATGCTTTTTGAGCAAGTAAAATGCCACAATGCTGAAGATCGGCACGGGCAACATGTTAATGAGGTCTACCCAGCGTAAAAATTCGTTGGCGGCGACATAGCCCAGTGTGAGCGAACTGAGGCGATTGACCGAGCCAACCATGACCGCGCACGTTTGGGCAAACAAAAGCCAATGCACGCGACCGAGCCAACGCACAGCAGCAGCCGAATTATTCATTTTAATTCTCCTAAAATAGCTAAAATGACAAGCGAACGTTTTGCGTCGTTGCCTTCAGATTAACGTGAATGGTCTTATGGCTTAGCCAGCGGAGATGATTTTGGGACAAGCGCGGCGAAGGTTGTCCCCGGCGGTGGCGGCACGGCGGCACGTTCAGCCTCGGTTTTGGCATGGCGGCGGCGCAATTCAAGCTCTAAACTGATCAATCCCATGCGCATGGCCCATTCGTGGTTGGCCGAAAAAATCGGTTTCATAATGAATGAGAAGGTGCGCAAAAGCGGTTTTTCCGCCGCGATCTTCCAATCGTAAGTGATATTGACAAAATCGCCGTCTTGGGCAAAAGTCCAAATGCCGCGCCCGACAAAATCACCCCACGCCTCGATGCTGAAACCATGCGGGGTGCGATTCTCGGTGACGCGAAATTGCCAACACAACGTGTAAGGCAACCAGCCCTTGGTGAACAGGCTGATGACGCGCCCAATGCCATTTTGGTCACCGGGCGCAAGTTGTGCAATATCGAGATACACCGACGGCCACCAACGCGGCAAGTCGGTGGCATTGCCCAAAATATCGTTAATTTCTGCGAGGGTGCTTTTCGCCCGCCAATGTGTGATGAAATGATAATCGTTTAATCCCATATCAATACTATAATATTTTCAATTGCTCACCAAACAGATCAAAAAATGATCACTTTTTGATCTGTTTTATGAGTAGCTTGTATGCGACGATACGCTTAATGCACACCATGTCAACTCCCCATGATCACTCAGCCCAAGATTTTGCCCAAGCATTAATTGACGCTTGGAACACCCACGACGCCCGAAAAGTGGCCGATTTTTTTGCCGACGACTATGAGGGCGAAGATGTTGGCTTGTCAGGGTTGGTTTTGGGCAAGCGCGGGGTGCGGCGTTTTGTCATGTATACCTCGCTGGGGCTGCCCGATATTCGCTTTACGGCGATGCGCGTCATCGCACAAGGCCCAGACCTTGTGCTGGTGTGGCAGGCCACCGGCACGCACACCGGCAAAATGCTCAACATCCCGCCGACGGGTCGCGTCATCAGCTATAGCGGGGTGACCATTTTCACCCTGCGCGACTGCAAAATCATCCGCAGCCAACGGCTGTGGGATATCGCGGGGGTGTTGCGGCAAATGGGGCTGCTGCCCGAGCTACCCGAAATTTAATACAAGCGCTTGGTATTGCTCTCTTCAATTGCCCGTTCAATATCGTGCAGTGTCATATCCATTGGGCCAATTTGATCCACCAACATACATGCCAGCGAGGCCAATTGACGCGGCGGCCATTGCTCAAACTGCCATAGTTTCGAGCGTTTAAACGCTTTGGCACACTGAAAATAACATTCAAGCACCTCGACCCCAATGGCGAGTTGCGGCGTTTTGCCAAATGCCTGCGCCTGCGTCAGCAGCGCTGGGTCGCGGGTGAGCCATGCGCGGCCATTCACGCGAAAAGTCTCCTCTATGCCCGGAATCATGAACAGCAAGCCTATGGCTTGAGTTTGAACAATATTGCGCAAGGTGTCGGCGCGACGATTACCGGGGCGATCTGGAATGAGTAAATGGGTATCGTCGAGCACTTGCACAAAGCCAGCAGGGTCGCCGCGTGGCGACACATCGCACAAACCATCGCTGCCGCTCGTGCCAATGACGACAAATGGCGATTGCGCAATAAACGCCCGCCCGTGCTTATCGAGCGCGGGCAATTGCTTGCGTTTGACCAATTCGCTCGGCTCGCCCAAAAAGTCGCGCAGTTCCGCTTCAGTAGAAATGAGATTTTGAAACATAGCGGTATTTTATACTGTGTGTGGCTCAAATGACGCACAAGGTAAGGCTGTTTAGCCAAAATAAATACCGGAATCGTCCTGTAAAACGCCCTCCGATTTTTCTAAATGGCCTAAGTATTTCACCACGAAGTGCACGAAGGACACAAAGAAAAGAAGACTTTCGGATACAAATCTTTGAGTTCTTTGTGCACTTTGTGGTAAAAAATTTGAGTCTTGTGTAACGTCAGTGAATCATGCAAAAAGCCGAAGTCAGATTGACTTCGGCCTTAATTGCAAAATGGCTAGGCGCTAGCAGCACTGGGTAATGATGAAACTATGATGTGTGCTAGGCGGTGATGAAACTGTATTGTCTAGCGCCCGTTACCTGAGCACAATCATACAGTGGTGACGGCGACCTCGCAACGGACGAAGGACTGGTACCATATCACTTTTATTATCTTTGCCACACACACTTTAAAAAAGCGCAGAAATATCAAAGAAAAGGCCATTTCTACTGTATATCTACGCATTGCGGGTGTTTTTAGGTGGTCTTTATTTCTATCTCTTTGCATATCTTGTTGCGATGTTTCCGTAGAAATAGTCGCTCTAATAAGGTGTTGGCTCATCCCCAAATAAGTTCAAGTGTGCCAGTTCACGTTTAGAGCGTCTTGTGATAACAGAAAAGATGGAAGTCGTCATCCCGACGCGCAGCGAGGGATCCCTGAATCTTAAATCTGGAAACAATGTCGTCAGGCCAGCCCAAGTTTTGTCAAACCAGTGTGACGCTTAGATTGGTTTAGGCAATAGGGATCCCTCACTTCGTTTCGGGATGACACTTTGAGTTTTGAACTTATCGGGAGATGAGCCTAAGGTGTTTTGCCTTGGTGCAATATGATCAGCTTACTCCCGTCCAGTCTCGAGCGGCGGCTGCCAAGTGACAAAATCGCGCATGAAACGCGGGGCATATTGCAGCAGCAATTGCTCAACGCGATCGGCATTAGGCGAACTGACAATGAGGCCAGCGTGCCATTGCTTGTGTAAACGCCACACCACTTCGCTATCGCTATAGGCTGCCATATCGGGGTATTCTTGTTTTGCCAAACATTGAATGACACCCGAATAACCGGTGTGCATGGGCGGCAATTGATATTCTTCGCCACGCAAATGCGCCAGTTCAATCCGCGCCCATTCGCGCCAAGGGTTCATGCCGGTAGCATACTCAATCATATCGGCGATGTTGGCCCCGCCCACCCGTGCCGCTGCTTCGAGAAACAAAAACTCGTTCGAGCCATTCGGCTTGAGAAATTCAATATGGTTGATGCCGCGCACCATGCCCAAGTTCTCGATCACATGCTTGTTCAAGGCCAAAATGGCTTGCGCATCAGGATTGTCGGGCGAGAGCGAGCGGGTGGTGAACACACCGCCGCCGTGCGACACCGTGAGCGGCGGCAACCCATATTTGTGGACCGCTGAAAATTTGATCTGCCCATTCCACACGATCGTGTCAACGTGAAAAACCTCGCTCGGCACAAATTTTTCGAGCAAATAATGCGACTGATTGTCGCCCCATTGATTAAGCCAGCGCCACACTTCATCGGCATTGGCGCATTTTTTAATGCCCATCGAACCAGCCTCATAACGCGGCTTGAGCAACCAAGGGCCGGGCACGCGGCGCATAAAATCATTGAGCGTGGGGTGATGAAAAACCGCCGAAAATTCGGGCACAGCAATGCCGCCTTCGCGGGCGCGTAAACGCATCGCCAACTTATCGCGGAAGAGACGAGCGGCGCTTTCGCCCATTCCCGGCAGCCGCAAATGTTCGCGCAGGGTCGCTGCTGTGCTCACTTCGTAGTCGTCGAGCGGAATAATTTGATCAATTTTTTCGCTACGGGCCAAATAACTCACCGCGTTTTGAATGTTCGCCACATCCAACAAATTCGGCATAATGTATTTTTCGGCGATCAAATCCATCGGCCAAGGCTCATTTTTGATGGCTTCGGGCACAATCATCAAGATGCGACAGCCTTGCCGCTTCAGTTCTTCAAGCAAAGGCATTCCTTTAAAATGGCTGGTGATACAAAGAATAGTAGGAGACATAGGTGTATTTTATCCGCGATTCGATTTGCATAAATGCCAAAATAATAATCTTGAGAGAGATCGTGAAAGCCGTAAAAACCTGTTCACCGCCTACCGTGACCTTATCAAGAAAATGCGCGGAAAATTTAAGGGAACGATCAAATATTTTGTCGTGTCAGACTAAGGTTGTAGCATCATTTCGGATACAATATGTGTTGGTTGGCGCGGTTATGCAGGGTTTCCGCGTCATACGGCGTTGGCAATGCGATGCTGTTGACTATACCCATTCACCAAAAAGTAAAGGGGTTCTTGGGCAAATTTGTCAAAAACTAGCAGAGGAAATTATTATGGCAAGCGTTACGTTCGAACATGTAACCAAAAAGTATGCAGGTGATGTGACTGCGGTCAAAGACCTAAACATCTCTATTGCGGATCGCGAATTCTTGGTATTCGTCGGTCCATCGGGTTGTGGCAAAACCACTTCGTTGCGTATGTTGGCTGGTTTGGAAGAAATCAGCGAAGGCAAGATCTACATCGGCGATCGCGTCGTTAATGACGTTGCGCCAAAAGATCGTGACATCGCGATGGTGTTTCAATCCTACGCCTTGTATCCACACATGAGTGTGTATGACAACATGGCGTTTGGTTTGAAGTTGCGCAAAGTGCCCAAGGACGAAATTGACAAGCGTGTGAAAGAAGCCGCCGGTCGCCTTGGCATTCAACATCTGCTCGACCGCAAGCCTAAGCAATTGTCGGGTGGTCAGCGCCAACGTGTGGCCGTAGGCCGCGCCATTGTGCGCAACCCAGCCGTGTTCTTGATGGACGAACCACTCTCGAACTTGGACGCTAAGTTGCGCGTGCAGGCCCGTGCCGAAATCAGCAAGTTGCATCAACAATTGGGCACAACCTTCATCTACGTCACCCACGACCAAGTCGAGGCCATGACGATGGGGACCCGTATTGCCGTGATGAAAGATGGCTTGCTCATGCAAATTGACACACCACAGCACCTATATGATCGCCCAGACAATGTGTTTGTGGCTGGCTTCATTGGCAGCCCCAGCATGAACTTCTTCGATGCCACGCTGACCGGCGACGGCAACGATGTTTATGTTGACACTGGCGCGTTCCGCGTCAAGATCCCCGAAAATCGTGCTGCCCCTTATCGCTCATTGCGCGGCAAGCAAGTCATCTTCGGTCTGCGCCCAGAGAACATTCATGATGCAAGCTACACCCCACCCGGTATTCACTCACAAGAAATCGAAGCACAAGTAGAAGTAACCGAATTGATGGGCAACGAAGTCATCGTGTATCTTAATGTAAAAGGCAAGTCAATCTTAGCTCGTGTTGACCCACGCACCCAAGCCAAAGTCGGCAATACTGTGCGCGTGGCATTGAATATGGATGTGTTCCATATCTTCGACAAACAAACAGAAAAAGCCGTTCGCTAAAAACAAACACAAAGGGCCGGAAATCTGATGGATTTCCGGCCCTTTTTTTATGCTTCGTATGGCTCAAAAGTATAAACAAAAAGGGCGTTGGTTTAAAACCAACGCCCTTTTTATTTAGCGCAATGTCATCAAATACGCGATCAAATTCTCAAGTTCTTCGGGCTTGAGTGTTTGTTGCAAGTTTTGCGTCATCACACCCGATGCACAAGCACCCTGCGGACAGTCGGGCACAATGTAAGTATTTGGCGAAACAATTGATTCGCGCAAGTAGCTGGCTACGTCTGTAGCCTTGCCACCCGCCGCCTTATAGTCGGCTTGGGTGACACGCTTCTCAGCCGTCGCGGCAATCTTGTTCATGGTCGGGCCAACTGCACCAGTCGCAATACCACGAATAGCGTGGCAAGCTGTGCAACCGCCAGCACCCTTAAACACCTCTAGACCTGCGTTTTCCTTCGGGCCAAGGGGAATTGGGGTCGGCTGTGGACCAGAACCAGCACCCGGCTTGGGCGCTTCAATCACACCATCCGTGTATGGCTTCTGCTTCCAGTTGGCGACAAACTTGGTGACGTTCTTAATCTGATCGTCACGCAAGGGGCCACCAAAGCGTTGGGCAAAAGGTGGGTGGTTTTGTTCCCACACTTGGCTGCTCTTGATAGGAATGCCTGAGGCGGTTACCGCTTCAATATAGCTCTCAATCGAGCCAGACCAGCCGATATCTTTCAAGCGTTGGCTTGGGGTTGGCGGGGTCTTAGCGCCCAAAAATGCGACACTGCTGATCGCAGGGGCAGCGCCATCATTGCCTTTGCCTTGCAACCCGTGACAGCGGGCACATTGCTCAAAATAGACTCTCGCACCCGCTTCAATCAAACGACCTTCAAAGGCATCATCGTTTGTCTTAAGTTGGGCAGCGACCATATCGGTCAACCCTACGATACCGCAAGTTGCCAAGCACAGCACGATACCAACCAAGCCACTCACAATACGCAACCCGAAACTGGGCTTAAACGTGATAATTTTGTAAAAAAGATTCATTTCTTTTCTTCCATCGAACAGTTCGCTTTGTTTGCAAAGCGAACTGTTCGATCAGTCCTCAATTTCAGTGATAATCCGAATTCTTGTGAATATAGGCATTCTTTGAGAAGGTTTGAGGCGCTTGGTTCTCGTCAATATAACGAATTGTGATAACAAACTCTTTCAAATCTTCCTGAAGCAATCTCACCGTCACATCACCTTCGGCCTCTTCTGGCATCTTCTTGCCAAGTGGGTCAGCCACATGCTTGCGATGTTCCATATCGGCATAAATCGCACGCACGATTTCACGGAACTTAGGCGCTTTGTGATCATCAATTGCGGGGTCATTTGCAAGTGGATATTTGCCCACAATCAATTGATCGAACGGAATGGCCTTGACTTCGCTTTCACCTTCGTCAGGGATAAATTCTTGCGCCACTTCGACGACGGGGTTACCACCGACATAACCGAAACCCGTACCCGGCACACCAGTTGCAATACCACCGAGCGATAGATACAGAATCAATAACTCGAAGATCACGGCCAAGCTTAGCGCAACCTTGCGGTCTTTGTAACGGCGGCTTGGGTTGGGGTCAATGTAAGGAATGGCGAACAACAACACAATGATGATGGGCGGCACAATAATGCCCCACAGCATCTTGGGCGTCAACCCAACTAATGCAAAGACTTCGTCAACTGGCTTATTGATGAAACTCAGTGACTCACCCAAAGGCAGAATGTGCGGAATCTTGATGAGACCTTGTAGCCAGTAGAAATACCAAGGTGCAACCGTGTGTAACGGGGTTACTTGTGGGTTGCTGTGCGTTTCGAGCGGCGCATTGTAGAAAGTCGCTGAAGCAACTGCCAAAATCGCCGTTGCCACCGCTGCATACATAATTTCGTTGGTCAAGATATCGGGCATGAACATCACGCGCTTGGTTTGATCCACTTTGCGGGCGGTATCTTCGCCGATAGCTTCCATCTCAGGCGGCAAGCTCAAGCCCCAGCGCACGACTTTGTAATAGTGAACGCCCAAGAACACAAGACCAATTGCGGGGAAGAGCAAGACGTGGAACAAATAGAAGCGCAACAAACCGCCCGCGCCGATATCCGGCGCACCGCGCAACAGCAAGTTCACTTCGCGGCCAACCAACGGAGCGGCATCGGCCATCGAGGTGCCGATAGTCACAGCCCAGAATGCCAATTGATCCCAAGGCAAAAGGTAGCCAGAGAATGACAAAAACATGGTCACGATGAGCAACACCACACCCGTAAACCAAGTAAATTGTCGCGGTTTCTTATAAGAAGCAGTAATAAACGTCCGCCACATATGTAATGTGACGACCACCACCATCACCTCTGCGCCCAAGCGATGCAAGTCGCGCATAAACGAGCCGAATGGCACGTTGGTGAGAATATCAATCATGTTCGCAAACGCACGCTCTGGTGAGGGCGTGTAGAAAATCATCAAGAACATGCCTGTGATGGTTTCGATGAGGAAGAACAACGCCGACAAGTAACCGAGCCGGAAGGTCGGGTAAAGCGTGGTCACGGCCTCATGATAGAAGGTGGGGCGAATGTGAAACCAAAAGCCCTCGGTGTGTGGCTTCACCCGTGGGTTTGGCTTGGCTGGTGGGTCGCCGCGCAAAATACCGCGCACATCATCCCACGTTAAGCCAGCGGTGAAACGTGTAAAGGCATCGTCTGTGCGTTGTGCAACAGTCGCTTTCAAGCCAGTTTCACGAATCTGATTAACAAGTTTTTGACCAATGATTGCCATAGTTATTTTCGATAATTCTGAAACAAAACAGAATCACTAAATTGCAAAGTTATACGCGAACAATCCCTGTGACTTTGTCGCCAGTATTCACAAGCACTTTCGCTGCATTTGGATATTGCTTCAAGTCAACGGGCATGCCGTCTGTGCTAGTAAACAACACTTTTTCGGATGCATCTATCACTTCAAATGAGAAGCGGTCGAGGCCGCGTGGGGCTGGGCCAGCGCGATAAGTGCCATCATAGCTAAATTGCGAACCGTGACACGGGCATGAGAATATCTTGGCGCTCTCATCCCACTTATACAAACAACCAAGGTGAGTGCAGATCTTGTAATGTGTCATAACACCTTTGGCGGTATTAACCATCCAGAATTTGCCGACGTTATTTGGCACTGGGTCTGCATTCAATTGTGGGAAATCAGTCACCGGCACTGCAATCTTGCCACCAAAGTCACCAGCGCGGAAGCGTGGGAACGAGAACAAATAGGTCAACACGGCGCTTTCGGCCAGCAATAGCGCCATTGACGCGCCCCAAATATAGTTGAGGAACTCGCGGCGAGTGACAACACCGGGTGGCGTATACACTGGCTCTTCGCGCTTGGCGGGGGCTGGTGCAGCCGCAGGTCGGGCGGGCAATGCCATTGCAGCAGCACCACCGGCAGCCGGTGCAGCCTTTGGGGCAGCAGGGGCGGCAGGCTTGGGCGCAGCGACTGGCGCAGGCGCGGCTTTGGGGGCGACGGGCGCGGCAGGCGCAGCAACAGCGCCACCCGACTGAGCAGCTTTAGCCGCAGCGCGGGCGCGTTCGGCAACCGACATTCCGGCAGTTGAGGCCGCAGGGGCTGGGGCGGCTGGTTTGGGCGCGGGTGCTGGCTCGGCTGGGGCCGGCGCGGGGGGGGCTGGCGCTTCTGGCG
>JAHBAL020000473.1 GCA_018500105.2 Anaerolineae bacterium | reverse complement strand
TGTTGCTAGAGGGGTTGCGGGGGTTGGGCAAACCCTCGCTCGTGCGGGCATTGGGGAAAACGCTCGATTTGCGCTTTCCGGGCATTCAGTTTGCGCCCGACTTGATGCCCGCCGATATCGTCGGAACCGATATTTTGGAAGAGCGCGACGATGGCAAACGCGCCTTTCGCTTTCAGGCCGGGCCGGTGTTTGCCAATTTGGTATTGGCCGACGAAATTAACCGCGCCACCCCCAAAACACAATCGGCCTTGCTCGAGGCCATGCAAGAGCGCACCGTGACGGTGCTGGGGCGAACGTATCGCGTTGAACCGCCGTTTTTCGTATTGGCCACCCAAAACCCAATCGAAATGGAAGGCACTTACCCATTGCCCGAAGCCCAGCTCGACCGCTTCATGTTCAAGCTCAATGTCACCTTTCCCGACACCAACGAGCTGACGGCCATTATCGAAAGCACCACCGGCGACAAAAACAATCGCGCCCATCACATCACCGATGGCAAAACGTTGATCGAGATGGGGCAATTTGCACGCCAAATTCCAGCGGCGGCGCAGGTCAATCGCTATGCGGCAGCGGTCGTCGCTGCAACCCACCCCGAAAATCCTGATGCGACAGAACAGGTAAAGAAATATGTGCGTTTCGGCAGCAGCCCACGCGGGGCACAGGCGTTGCTGTTGGGGGCGCGTGTGTTGGCCTTGCTCAACGGGCGATTTAATGTCGCCCTTGATGACGTGCGTGCCATCGCCCCAGCCGCGCTACGGCATCGCATTTTGCTCAACTACGAGGGTCAAGGCGAAGGCATTAGCACCGACAAGATTGTGCGTGACGTGCTGGCGGCAGTAAAAGCGTAAAATATGCTTGGCATATCGCATCAGCGCGATTTAAGTTTGTTTATGGAGGTTGTTATCATATGATTTATTCAAATCTTGCAATGGCTGCGGCTGAGCAAATGACAATGCTTCCTCATGCAGCCCAACAATCTGTGCTTAATTTTATTCAGCAACTACGCAGCGCATCCCCCCAAGGGGTTCGTGGCGATACCCTGCTCAAGTTTGCAGGCACAATTTCGCCGGATGATCTAAAATTAATGCAAGTGACTATCGAGGCTGAGTGCGAACGAATTGATCGCGATGAATGGTAAATACTTGCTAGATACAAATATTGTTATCGCAATTTTTGCTGGAGATAGCAATGTTTTGCGTCAGTTAAACAAAAGCGAAAATATTTTCGTCTCTAGTATTACGATTGGCGAATTGTGTTTTGGGGCATACAAGTCCATGAGGTCAGAGGATAATCTTGCGCGTATCGAAAAGTTTGCTAAAAGTAATGACGTGTTGAGTTGCGATTTAGAAACAGCCAGTATTTATGGGCGTATAAAAAATAAACTGAGGCAAAAAGGTCACCCAATTCCGGAAAATGACATTTGGATTGCAGCAGTTGCACAACAACATGCGTTGACACTTGTCAGCCGAGATCTGCATTTTGTAGCGATTGATGATTTGGTGACATCGGTTTGGTAAGATGAATGATTTGCAAAAACCCGAAATTATGTCCCCGGCGGGCTATTGGCCGCAACTCCATGCCGCGATTGAAGCCGGAGCCGACGCCATTTATTTTGGTTTGCAGCACTTTACCGCCCGCGCCAAAGTCGGGTTCGAGTTAAACGAGCTGCCAGAGGTAATGCGCACGATGCATCAACGCGGGGTGCGCGGCTACCTCACCTTCAACACGCTGGTGTTTGACCACGAGCTGGCCGAGGCCAGCAAAACTTTGGCCGCCATCGCCGAGGCCGGAACCGACGCTATTATTGTGCAAGATGTCGGTATTGCCAAGCTGGCGAAGCAAATTGCGCCTGATTTAGAGGTGCATGGCAGCACCCAAATGAGCATCACCAGCGCCGAAGGGGTAAAGTTGGCGCAGCAATTTGGCGTGCGGCGCGTGGTGCTAGCGCGTGAACTGTCACTCGACGATATTCGCGCCATCCGTAAACAAACCGATTGCGAGCTAGAAATGTTCGTGCATGGCGCGTTGTGCGTGTCGTATTCGGGCCAGTGCTTTTCATCCGAGGCATGGGGTGGGCGCAGCGCCAATCGTGGCAAATGTGCCCAAGCCTGCCGAATGCCGTATGAAATGCTGGTGGACGGCGTGCCGAAGCCACTCGCCGATGCCCGTTATTTGCTCTCGCCCGAAGACCTATGCACGATTGACTACGTGCCCGAAATTGTCAAACTCGGCGTGTCGTCGCTAAAAATTGAAGGGCGCTACAAAGACGCTGGCTATGTGGCGCTGACGACGGCGGCTTATCGCAAAGCCGTAGACGAAGCGTGGGCCAATTTGCCGAGCACCCTCACGCCCGCCGAAAAATTGCAACTTGAGCAGGTTTACTCGCGTGGTTTAGGCCCCCACTTTTTGCGCGGAACCAATCACCAAAGCGTGGTCAGCGCTCGCTCGCCGCGTCATCGCGGGGTGTTGATGGGCCAAGTGTTGCGGGTCGAAGTTGAGGCAAACGGGCAAGTCGGGCGGGTGATCATTTCGCCCAACGACAATCACCGGCTATCGCCACTCAAGCCGGGCGATGGCATCGTGTTCGATGCCGCCGATTGGCGCAGCCCACAAGAAGCCGAAGAAGGCGGGCGAATTTACCAAATTGAAGTGATGCGCAATCGGCAGTTGGGGTTGCGTTTTGGCAATGGGGCCATTAACAGTGCGCGGCTACGCGCAGGGGATTGGGTTTGGCGCAGCCACGATTACGAGCTTGACCGCATCGCCAAGCCATTCACACAAGCCAGTGTGCCTGTTTACAAGCAGCCGGTGTGGGCGCGGGTGATTGCGCATGAAGGCCAACCGCTGGTGCTGACGCTGGGGTTGATGCAACGGCTTGAGACCAACAAGTCGGCTGACGACCTAAGTGTGACGGTGCGGGCCGATGTGCCATTGGCAGCGGCGACGCGCCAACCCACCAACGAGGCCGGGGTGCGCGAACAATTGGGCCGCTTGGGCAATACGCCCTACGTGCTGACGCAACTCGATTTAGAGGTGCGCGGTCAGCCGTTTGCGCCAAATTCGCTGCTGAATGAGTTGCGGCGACAAGCCATTGATCAATTGGCAGCGCGGCAAGGCCAAGCCCGCCCCAGCATCATTCACCCAGCGCTGACCGTGTTGGCGCAAGCCCAACGCGAGGGCGATGCCCAATTGACCAGCACAGCGCCGCCCATGCCGCAGGCACACCCGCAGTTGCATGTATTGGTGCGCACGCCCGATCAATTGGATGCGGCAATTGCGGTGCGACCCGCCAGCATCACGCTCGATTATTTGGAGCTATATGGCTTGCGGCCCGCAGTCGAACAGGTGCAAGCGGCGGGCATTGTGGCGCGGGTGGCTAGCCCGCGGGTGCTTAAGCCAAATGAGGAGCGGGTTGTCAATTTCTTGCGCAAGCTCGATTGCGCGATTGTGGTGCGCTCGTTGGGGCTGTTGCAAAGCCTGCAAAATGAGCAGGCCGATGAGCCGATGCCAGATTTGATTGGCGATTTTAGCCTGAATGCGGCCAATGTGTTGACCGCCCGCACTTTTTTGGGGCTTGGCCTCAGCCGAATTACGCCAACCCACGATTTGAACGCGGCGCAAATTGCGCAATTGTCACACGAGGTTGGCGGTGGGCTGCTTGAGGTGATCGTGTATCAGCATTTGCCGGTTTTTCACACCGAGCATTGTGTGTTTTGCCGATTTTTATCCACCGGCACAAGTTACAAAGATTGCGGGCATCCGTGCGAGAAGCATCGGGTGGCGCTGCGTGATGTGAGCGGGCGGGCGCATCCGGTGATGGCCGATGTCGGCTGTCGCAATACGGTGTTTGGGGCCGAGGCGCAAGAGGCGAGTGCGCATTTGGATGCGTTGCGGACGGCGGGGGTGCTGCACTATCGGCTCGAATTTGTGCATGAATCTGCCGAACAGGTGACGCAGATCACAAAGGCATTTCGGGCAGCATTGGCGGGCAAATTGTCGGCCCACGATCTGGCGCGCCGCTTGCGCCAAATTTCGCCCCAAGGCACGACCGAGGGCAGTTTGTTTGTGCCAGACAACTTTTTACTAAGTAACAAGTGAAAAGTGCAAAGTGCAAAGTGCAAAGTGCAAAGTAAGAAATGGTTTTCACTTTCCACTTTCCACTTTTCACTTTCCACTTTTCACTTAGCACTTAGCACTTAGCACTTAGCACTTCCCTAGGCCAATTCCCACGTCACATTGAGTTGGGAGGTGTTGCCTTGGTTGAAGTATTCGACCACGATGTCGTGGAAACCGGCTTCGATGGCAAGGGTGTTGCTGCGGGCGATGCGTTGGCGGGCGGGTTGCCAGTCGTTGATGACCAATTTGCCATCCACATAAACGCGCACACCGTCATCGGCGGCAATAATGAAGCGGTAGTTGCCTGCGTTCAAATATTCGCGTTTGGTTAGGCGCACCGAGAAATTGCTCGACACGACCGTTTTGGGTTTTGATTTGCTCCAATCGAAATTAGCGCTGACCGATTGTTGGGTGTGGATGGGATCGCCTTTGAGTTCGGTGTTGTTAAAAAAGGCCAAATCCCAAGGACGGTTATTGCTGCGCACAGCGGTGCGCAATTCGCGTTGCGGCGCGGCGGCGGCGGCTAACGTAATGCGCTGGGCCTTCAATTGAATGCGGGCGCTGCCGCTGCGGTCCACATAGTCAATCCGCACAAGATCGCCGCCGCCTTCGAGATCAGCAAAGACCGAATGCACTTGATAGCCTTGGCTGCTCCAACGATCGAGCACCAATTTGTGGTTGATAAAAATGCGCACGCCGTCGTCGGCGTAAAGGGTAAAACGATAGCGTCCGGCAGGCACGCTGATGGTGTTTAGCCAACGCACCGAGAAATTATCGGCGGGCAAGTCGGCGGTGGGGGCATTGTTGCCCCAGTTGAAGTTGACCGCCCCATCAATGCGGCTGAGGACAGGGGCGCCACTCTGGTCAGCATTATCCCAATATTCGGCGTTCCAACCTGCCAAGGAGCTAATCGGGGTGGGCGGCGCGGCGTTAGCAATGCTGGGCGCGACAAACATGATGAACACAGTGACAATTGCAGAGAGTAACGACTTCAACATTTTATATATCTCCCGAATGAGAGATAGCATATGTGGTATCTCGGTGACTATCATCTCGCCAAAGATAGAGATTTTCAAGGCACTTCGACTTACAACAAAAGGCTTGTTACTTTGCAACGATCGGGATTGGTTGGTTGGTTGATTGGTTGGTTGGTTGATTAGTTGATTAGTTGATTGGTTGATTGGTTGATTGGTTGATTGGTTGGTTGGTTGGTTGATTGGTTGATTTGGCTGCAAAATTAGCCCGTGTAATAAGCGGTGTTATATCAGACTCACGCTCAAGATGGAATTTTGAGGTAGGGGCAAGGCATTTGCACTTCACAAATCGTCAACCCGTTAAAGCCAGCAAATGCCTGCCCCACCCTGCTGTGGCATTACTTGGCTCGCGCATCGGGTAAGACATTCGCCATCACCCATTGAGCGATCTACGCTTGGTGGCGAATGCCTTACCCCTCTACAACCTCGTCCACTTTGATTAAGCGATTAGTTGATTAGTTGATTAGTTGATTAGTTGATTGGTTGATTGGTTGATTGGGCTGCAAAATTAGCCCGTGTAATAAGCGGTGTTATATCGAATGGCGATTGATCGCTATTCGAGTGCGATTTTCATCGCCTCAACGCGAGGCGGCGCACTAACGACGGGTGGAATTTGGGGGATACAAAGCCGGGCGGGTCGTTATGACCCGCCCGGCTTTGGCGTGATGGCTTTTTGATACGCAAAAACTTGTTTGACAGCGCGGAAACCGACGCGCTCATAGATGCGTAATGCGCCATTTGGGTTTTCGCTGTCAACGCTAAGGGCCGCTTCGGTCATGCCGCGCTCATGCAAACGATGCAGGCTGCGCACCAGCATCGCCGTCGCCAAGCCCTGTTTGCGCCAAGGCCGACGCACAGCGATAGGGTCAGGGTAGCCACGTTTGCGCCCGCTGCTTTCGTTTTCGCTGGCGCTGATCACATTTAAAATTAGCCCTGCCACGTCATCGCCCGACCACGCCACCACATATAGGCTGGGATCACGCTGCTCATCTTTGACCCACGACTGAAATTCTTCTTCGCTGGATAGCGACGATCCCCAATGATCGAGAAACGCCTCACGGCGAGCGTTGTAAATGGCGCGGTCGTGCGCTGGCAAAGCCGGACGCAATTCAACCCCAGCCGGTAATGGGTAGTGATCGGGGTCTGGCAATGCGTCGAGCGGGCGTGTCATTTCATACAAATAGCGAACAATGCCGAAGCCATGTCTGTGCGCAAAAGCTTGCCCCGCCTTCTCTTTCTCTTGAACATAGGTTGCAACCGTATGCGGCAAATTCGGCTCAACTTGCCGCGCCAATTGTTCAAGCCGCTCGCCTATTTTCCTCAACAGTGCTGTGCCAATACCCTGCCGCTGGTGACTGGGATGCACAAACATGAATACATAGTGTTGGATTGTATTGTCATGTTGTTTGCGCCAAAAAGTGTGGCAATAACCCACCACGCATTGCGCTACCTCAGCCACAATAATATCGTGATCGGGGTCGCTATGCGGATAATACAAAAAATGATTGAGGCTTTCGACGGTCTCATATTCTTCCACTCCCTCGGCAACATGGCTAGCGTTGGTCAGGGCGATCATCGCCGCGAAATCATTTGGTCTTTGGCACGGGCGTAAGGTAAACATGGCGAATATCAGCTTGGGTTAACGAATTGGCGTATCATAAACGCATATGCTGAAACTTTGGTTAAATACCCTGCGCGTCACTCGGCCCGACATGCTGACCCAAGGCCCCAATGAGCGCGAACAACGCATTGTTGGCGAACATTTCGCTTATTGGCAAGGGCTGACACAGCAAGGCATCGCTTTGCTCGTGGGCCGCACCCAAGACGCTGGCCCACAAACCATCGGCTTGGCGATTTTTGCTGCGCCCGACGAAGCCAGTGCCATTGCCCTGTGCCAAGCCGACCCGACGGTGGCAAATGACGTGATGGGCAGCACCGTGCAACCTTATCGCATCGCGTTGCTGGCAGACGAAGCCCATTTTGCGGCGCACCGATGACGTTGACGAGATGAAGTTTTGCGCAAAAAATAAACACTCACGCCCGCGATTGCGCTGGAGCGCCGCCGTCTACGATAGCCTCAAGCCGTTTTTGCGCCAACGCAGTCGAATCGGGATGGGTGAGAATGTAAAACTGATTTTGCTGAATGGCCGCGAAAACTCGATCAGCGATTTCATCTACCGTTTTGCCGTTTTGGATCAGATTTTTGAGTGCCATTACCCCTGCCGATGCGCCCGATTTGGGCGGTGCAAAGTCGGGCTGCGACAGGCTACGATTGCGGGCCGAGTCCCAAATTTGGGTTTGCACCCAGCCCGGGCACAGCACCGACACCCCAACTTGGGCGCTGATGTCGGCCAAATCCCAATACAGCGTTTCAGACAAAGTGACAACGGCGTGTTTGCTAACCTTATACAGCCCCAACCCCGACCCCGAAATTAGCCCCGCAACCGAGGCGGTATTGACGATATGACAAGGGGTGTTTTGCTTGAGCATGATCGGCACAAAGGTGCGGACGCCATGAATGACACCCCACAAGTTGACGCCGAGTTGCCATTCCCAATCGGCGAGCGAATGCTCCCAAATGCGTCGGGTGGCGGCAACACCGGCATTGTTAAACAACAAATGTACCCCGCCAAAAGTGGCAAGCGCCTGCTCAGCGAGGTTGCTCACGCTGTCGGCTTTGGCGACATCGGTCAGCACAGCCAACACGGGCACGCCGCGTTCGACAAAATGTCGCTCGGTTTCGGCGAGTGTGTCGGGTTGAATGTCGGCCAGCACCAGCCGCATTCCCTCGGCGGCGCAACGTTCGGCCAATGCGCGGCCAATACCGCTGGCCCCGCCGGTGATCACTGCTACTTTTCCTTTGAAGTCGTTCATGTGAGGCGATTGTAACTGAATGGGTGAATGGGTGAATGATTGAATGATTGATTGGAGAATCACTCATTCACCCATTCACCCATTCACCCATTCACCATTTTATGCTAAAGTAGCCCCAATGAGCAAAATTAGCAAATCAATCGCCCCTGTCATTCAGTTGCCGCGTGTGGTAAATATGCAGCGAGAAGAAACAGCCATCCGCGAGCAACGGCGGCTGTTTAATGAGGCCATCGCCACGCATGATGCCCGCGCCATCAGCGCCACATGGCTGCCCGATATTCAAGTGTCGGCCAGCGATGGTCGCCCGATGGTCGGGCGTGAGGCAGTGCAAAAAGCATTTGAGGGCTTTTTCGCCGATCCCAGTTTTATTGCCTTTGTGCGCACGCCCAACCAAGTGCAGATTAGTGACGACGGCACGAGTGCCGCCGAACATGGCGAATGGGTGGGTCGTTGGCAACGTGCGGGCGAAATCAGCATCCGGCGCGGCGTCTATCTCGGCTCGTGGCGCAAACAAGCCGGTCGCTGGCTGATACAGGCCGAGTTGTTTGTGCCGCTTTGAGGGGAAATGAGTGATTGAGTGAATGAGTGAATGAATGAATGTCTGAGTGAAATTCCCAATCATGCATTCACTCATTCACCCATTCATTCATTCACCCATTCACCCATTCACTCATTCACCCATTCACTCATTCATTCATTCCACCCTTCACCCGCGCCATCAGGTCGGCATCGCCAAGCAAGGTGATGGTGGTCATCGCCATCGCCTTGGCAGCGTCGAGCAAAACAGCATGGCCTTCGGGCGATTTGGCGGCTTCGCGAAATTCGATGGTGTGACCGGCAACGGTGGGGGGGACCATCTTGAGGTAAGGATGAATACTGGGCAAAATTTGGCTGATGTCGCCCATGTCGGTGCTACCCATACGTTCAACCGGCTTAGGCTGCTCGATTACGCGGCCCAATATCGTGCAATTGGCCTCATATTCTGCTGCCATCACCAAATTCGGCATCATGTTAGCATAACCGGGCGTGACCGTGCATTTAACCGTGCAGCCGGTGGCGGCAGCGGCCCCTTCGGCGCATTTAATGACGCGAGCGAGCAGTTCATCGGCATATTGCTTGGTAGCGGCGCGGATGCTGTAGCTCATGGCCGAGTATTCGGGGATGATATTGGGAGCCGCGCCGCCATGCGTAATGATGCCGTGAATGCGGGCATCGCCGCGAATATGATGGCGCAAGGTGCTGATATTGACATAGGTCTGCACCGTCGCGTCAAGTGCGTTAATGCCTTCGTCGGGCGACGACGAGGCATGAGCGGCCTTGCCGAAAAACTCGATCTTAAGGCGGTTCGAG
The DNA here is from genome assembly GCA_018500105.2 of Anaerolineae bacterium. Lineage (GTDB taxonomy): Bacteria > Chloroflexota > Anaerolineae > J036 > Brachytrichaceae > AQU-03. The sequence goes on along the minus strand of JAHBAL020000473.1, from coordinate 1,609 downwards.
GCCAATGAGCCGCGCATGGTCATATTGCGGCTGGCGGGATGGGTCATCATGGCGGCATCCACCTCGTTAAACACACCGGCTTTGGCCATAATCACTTTGCCGCCGCCGCCCTCTTCGCCGGGTGTGCCGATCACAACCACGCGGCCCGGCAATTCACCCAATACCGATTTCACCGCAATGCCAGCGGCGGCAGCGCTGGTTCCGATGATATTGTGGCCGCAGGCGTGTCCAATTTCGGGCAAGGCATCGTATTCTGCCAAAATGGCGATGGTGGGGCCATCGCCGTTGCCGCCAGCCTCGGCCCAAAAAGCAGTTTCTAGCCCGCCCACGCCGCGCTCAACCGCAAAACCATGTCGTTCGAGCAATTGGCATAGCGTGGCCGATGATTTGTATTCTTTAAACAACAACTCTGGGTTGGCGTGAATTTGCAAACTGGTGGCGATCAGTTCGTCTTTCAGTTGGTCAACGCGCTCAATGGCGCGGGTTTTCAGGTCACTTAAGTTTGGCATTATGATGATTTTAATATAGCACGCGGATCGAGCGCGTCACGCAGCCCATCACCGATGTAATTGATGCACAAAACCGTAATGAAAATGGCGAGGCCCGGAAAAACGGCAACCCAAGGCGCGAGCGTCATGTCGTTTTGGGCGTTGCGCAACATATAGCCCCATGTCACATTTGGCACTTGCACCCCATAGCCCAAAAAACTCAGGGTGCTTTCGGTGACGATGGCGGCCCCGACCCGCAACGTGGCGGCGACGATGATAGGGCTGGCGGCATTCGGCAAAATGTGGCGCAAGATCAGGCGTGGTGCACCTGCGCCCATGGCGCGGGTGGCCTCGACAAAGTCTTTGCCCTTCAGCGACAAAAATTGCCCACGCACCAGCCGCGCCACGCCCATCCACGACAATGTGCCAACCACAATGATGATGGGCAGCGGCCCGCCGACCAGCCACGCAATGTTGGCGGCGGTGACCAATTTACCAAACACCAGCAACAAGAAAAGCTGTGGGATGCCAAGCATGAAATCGGTGAAGCGCATCAAGATGGCATCGGTGTTGCCGCCAAAATAACCCGCAATTGACCCGACAACGACGCCCAGCGTGATGGCGACGATCATGGTGGCGACGCCGATAAAGAGCGAAATACGTGCGCCTGCCCACAGGCGTGTCCAAATATCGAAGCCGAGGTTGTCGGTGCCAAAAATATTTTGGCTCGATGGGGCTTTGAGCGAGTTGAGTGTGTTGGTTTTGAGCGCGTCGTAGTTGTTGAGAATGGGGATGAAGATCGCCATAAGCACAAACGCGGCTAACACGCACAGGCCGATGATGGCGAGGCGGTGTTGGCGAAAACGTCGCCAAACGAGTTGTGAAAGGGTGAGGGGTTGGGGTGAAGTGCGCATTAAGTAACGGGGTAATCTCTCACAGAGACCACGAAGTCTAAATATGAACTTTGTGAACTTCGTGTTCTTTATGAGAGATTTTTGTGTTGTGAAAACAGCGTTTATCCATACTTTAGGACTTACGCGCATTAAAAACATTTCACCACAAAGAGCACAAAGTTCACAAAGAAAAGAAAGGTTTATCAATACAAATCTTCGAGTTCTTTG
>JAHBAL020000333.1 GCA_018500105.2 Anaerolineae bacterium | reverse complement strand
GACCATCAGCCGCCGTTGTTTTACGCCGTTTCGGTTCCGGTGTTCGTGCTGTTTAATGGCTCACTGCTGGCGTTGCGGCTGTTTTCGCTGTGCATCGGGGCCGTGACAGTCATCTGCGCTTACGCCATCGTCTGCGTTTTGTTTGCAAAGGCAGCATTTGCGCCCGCGCTGGCCGCCTTTGCCGCCGCCTTTGTGGCACTGCTGCCTCAACATTTGCACATCATGGCGGGCTATAACAATGACTCACTCTCAGAAGCGCTTCTGGCCTTGACCGTGTTGACCAGTGTGCGGCTCATTATGTTGTCCGCGCCCAGCCGTCGCCACATTTTCATCTTGGGCGTGCTGGTCGGCCTCGGCCTCACCACCAAAGCGCAAGCCTATTTGGCGTTGCCGGTGGCGGCGCTGGCCTTGGTGTTGGCAAAATGGGCCGCCTCGCAGCGACAAAGCGCCCCCCTCAGCGCCCAAGTCACCGACGGCATCGGCGCCATTTTGGGCAGTTTGCGCCAAGCGTGGGGCTTGGTCATCGCGGGGTTAATTGGCTTACCGTGGTGGCTACGCAATATGCAGCTTTATGGCGGTTTCGATGTGCTGGGCCTAGGGCGACACAACGAAATTGTGATTGGGCAACCGACGACGGCGGAATGGGTGGCGAAAAAGGGGCTGGGCGGCTGGCTGAGTGAGCTTTTTCAGGTCACTTTTCAGTCGTATTGGGCGCAATTCGGCTGGATGAGCATCGTGATTGATCGGCGTTTTTATGTCGCGTTTTTAGCCTTTACGCTCATCTCAACGGCGCTGTTTTTTGTGTGGTGGGCGCAACGTCGCCAAATGCCGCATCACGGCCCGCGCACGGCTTTGGGGCTAACCCTGTTGGCGGCCTTGGGCGCGATGACCGTCGCGGCGTTTGTTTGGTATAACCTACAATTTGTGCAATTTCAAGGCCGCTATCTCTACACGGCGCTCATTCCGTTGGCAGTGGCGTTTGCGCTGGGTTGGCATCACGCCATGCGGCGCTGGGCGTGGGCGCAACGCTGGCTGTGGCTGGCCTTCACCCTCGCGCTCGCCGCGCTCGATATATATTTGTTGCTGCGGGTGGTGTTGCCGGGAATGGGGGGGTGAAATTACAGCATAATGCCCGCCATGATTACCCTTAGCACCAAACAACTTGATCTCACCCTACGCCCCGGCACGATTGACGATGTGCCGCTGCTACACGCCTTCATTCACGAGATGATGGTGTTTGAAAAGCTGCCATTCCACGCCAGCGAAGCCGACCTGCGTGAGGCACTTTTCGGGCCGCAGCCAGCCGCGCACACGCTGTTGGCCTTCGACGCCGCCACCGCGCAACCGGTCGGCTATATCGTCTATTTTTACAACTTCTCGACCATGCTCGGCAAACGCGGCCTGTGGCTCGAAGATTTGTATGTTAAGCCGGAATATCGTGGCAAGGGCGTGGGCAAGGCGCTGATGACCTATCTCAAGACCTTCGCCGCCGAGCAGGGGTGCGGGCGCTTCGAGTGGATGGTGCTCGACTGGAATGAGGACGCCATCGGCTTTTACAAGGGCTTTGGGGCGCAAATGTTGGACGAATGGCGGGTGTGCCGCGTGGTGATCGAGTGAGGTCAGGCCAGCGTGGCGGTGGATGGTGCTGGGGCAGGGCGAGGATTGGCTCGCCACGCCTTGACGCGGTCTGCCACAAATTCGGCGATTTCGGCCACCAGCACGCGCACCCCCACCGTCATCGAGGCACGCATAATGTGGCGGATGCGGGCCTCGCCGCCGCGAAACAGGCGTTTTAGCCCATTGGGGCGCAAATGGTAAAGTGTTTCGGTGAGTTTTACACCGCAAAAAAGTTGGCTGGGCGACAAATTCGGCGTGGCAACGACTTGATTTCGATAGGTCCATTTGGCTTGATCGGGCTGCATAATACTGGCGGGATCGGTGGCACGCCCATCAGCCGTCCAAAAATGCGGCGTGAGGTAAACGGCGTTCAAAATATCAGAATCTAACTCAAGCAATTTGGCAAATTTGTTTTGCAGTGTCGCGGTGGTTTCATCTTCTAGCCCATAAATCAGGTTGGTCAGGCTAATGATGTGATGGTCGCGCAGCAATTTCACCGCCTGTTTTGAAATGGCAAATGGGTTGTCTTTGCGCACCGTCGTCACGACCTCGTCTTCTAACGACTCAACGCCCATGACGACATAATCTACCCCCGCCGCCTTGTAGAGCGGCAGCAAATCGGCATCACGCACCACACTCGCCGCTGTCATATTGATATTGAGCGACAAACCGAGATTGGCATCGGCCAAGTGCTGCAACAAATCGCGCACGGCCTCGCGGTCGGCGTTAAAAAATTCATCGGCAAACCACACGATTTTCACGCCATATTGCTCGGCTAGCACGCGCAATTGCGCCACCACATTTTGCGAACTGCGATGCCGCCACTTGCGCCAAAACATCCATTGCCCACAATAGGTGCAGGTGAGCGAACAGCCGCGACTAAATTGCATTCCGGCGGCGCGGCCCATGCCAAACAATTGATAGCCTTGCCAATCTACCAATTCCCAGCCCGGACGATAGGCATCGAGGTTGCGCAAGGTGGGCTGCGGGCGATTGAGTTGGATTGCGTGAGCCACGCCGCTGTTGCCGCGCCACGCAATGCCCAGCACCTCGGCCAATGGGGTGTTGTTTTGCCACGCCGCAACCAAATCGAGCGCGGTTTGTTCGGCTTCGCCGCGCACAATGACATCAATGGCCGGGGCATTTTTCAGCGTCTCTTCGGCGGCATAGGTTGGGTAAACCCCGCCATAAACGATGTGGACATGGGGGAATGCGTCGCGCAGCGCCGAGGCGGTAGCGAGGCAAGTGCTGTGGGCCGCTGTCGAGCCGGTGTGCCCCAACATGATGCAGTCGGGCGCAAAATCGCGGATTGCTTTGATCAATTTGGCATGTGACCAGCCATACAGATCGTTGTCAATGAGCTTGACGGTGTGGCCCGCATCGAGCAGCGGCCCGCCGATAAACACCAAACCGAGTGGGATTTGATAACCCACGCCAAAGCGATTGGCGATAAAACGCCGCGCTGGGGTAAGCAAGATGATACGCATTTATTCTCGAACCTCCTCACGAGTTGGGCGAATGAAGGCATTGGCAACGGCGTGATCTACGGGATACCAATTGGCCTTGAAATAACCAGAATAACCAAATAATTTGCCAAAATACGGATTTTGAACACTCACTTCGATACAAAAATGCTGGGTCGCGTCGTCAAACCATTCGCACACCTCGGCGATGCCAGACAAGGCCGGTGGAAACGTAAACCCAAGACAATGTTCATAAACACGCTGCTGACCCGACCGAATCCGCAGACCGCCGCGCTCATCAACCGACAAATGTATGTCTACGGCCAAATGTTGGTGCGTGCCGAGGTAATCTACAATGCAAGCCCGCTGCGGGCTGTAAATCATGTAGGCATCGAAATGGCGCTGGGTGTGGTTGGGCAAATAAAAGGTGCGCAACCAAGTCACCGTTTCGCGGCCAAACTGGTCAACATAGGCGTGATTTTGAATCGTAAAAGTGATGTCATGGCCTTGTTCGGGGAACATAATATGGCGGGCTGTGCCCAATTGCAAAAAAGGCAAGGTATGTGTGCCGCCGTTCCAGATGCGATGCATCACCCCTTGGCCGACACAGGCCATATGATCTTGGCTGCAAAAGCCAAACCGACGTTGAATTTGCGGGTGCAACTTGTAAAAATCGTTGCCGAGGGCGAGTTGATAAATTGAAGTCATTGGTATTTGCAATGGGTCGCAGAAGGCGCATCAGCCGACATCAGCCACCCAATGATTGATAAAGCCGTAATTCCGATATTGAGCGAAACAGGGTTAAATGCAGCCCCTAACAATTGGGGCGACGTAACGACGACCGAGGCGAGCGTCATGAGCATGATGAAGATGGTCAGCCCAAACAGCCAATTTTGTCGCCAAAACCACAACATGGCGATGCCCATCACGACCTCGGCCCCGCCCATCAGTGGCACAATTTGCTGTGCCTGCGCCAGCGATAGCCCAGCATCGGTGAACATGCGAATTTCGTCAGCATGTGGAAACAGCAGCTTGGGCACAAGCCCGTGATACAGCCATGTTAGGGCGACAGTGCTGCGGGCGATGGCATGGACGCAGGCCGCTCGCAACGACGTTTCGGGCGCTAGATCGCGTTCGAGCCATAGGCGCAGCCGATCAAAACTCCATGCGGTGGCCCAGCGCATGATTGGGCGAAAGATGAAGCGGTCAACATATTGACCCGCCCGACCCCAACGTGCTTCATAGTTGTAGCCGGTGATAAAGCGAACGCCATCGGCTTGCGGGCAATATCGCCAGTAGCCGCTGCCTTCTCGGATGAGCGACTTGGGGTCAGATGACCAAAACCGCAGTGATGAGCTACGCTCGCCATTTGGGCGCGAGCATTCGCCAACGGTTTCGCCTTCGCCGCAAATCTTGAGGCCAAACCCCAAACGGGTGGCATAGGTAAAGCGTTGCGGGTGCTTGGGGCCGAGTTTTGGCAAATAAGCGATTTGGCTGAAGCGCAAATCCCAGCGTTCGTGCTGATCTGGGGTTTGGGTTTTGGCCCATAGGTCATCCATAATACGCGGGTCGGCACAAATAAAGGTTTCGATATAAAGATTGGTGTTCATGTGAAATGGCGCTAAGCGGTGGGAACCACGAGCGATTGCTCTGATTGTTTTGATTGTTCTAATTGGGTGCGTTTTAACCAAGCATGAGCATATTTACCGAGCCATGCGCAACTTGCCACATAAATGAGCACAGGCGAAACTATCCAGAACTGCAAATCAGCCATGTTAGGCGTTATCTTCCCAAAAACACCCCACATGTATAGCGGAAGGGAACAAATACATAATCCAAAGCTTAAAAACATGGCCAACACTGGCGATACTGGTTTAATGATGCCGATCAAAACACCAATCACCAAGCCGCTCGCGGCCCCCAAAATACTGCCAACCACACCCACGCATATCCAAACAAATACAAATAACGAGAAAAATAACAAGTCAACCGAGGAGTGAGACGAGGAAAGCAACGTCACAAGAAACAAACCAACACAATACAAGCTCGAAAACACAACGCCTAGAGTCAAACCATGCAACACGGTGTTGAGGGAAATAAAAATTAATTTGTTCATACCCATATGATCGAGGTGAAAGCAGCTAAAATGTAAGTGAAAAGTGATCAAAAAGTGACGAACTTGAGCGACACCCCCTTTAGCCGCAACCAAGTGCGGGCGGCCCTAAAGTTGTGGCACACCGCCCACCAATTGGGCGAGCATGCGCTTGCCAGCCAACCCTTTGTTGACCCGCACGGCAAAGATGGGCGCGGCCTTGTCTTGCGCGAGGTGTTGCGGCGCGGCATTGAGGCGCTGAGGCCCGGCGGCACACCCGATTTTGGCGATAAACATTGGCGGCCTTATCTCATTTTGACCGAGCAATTTATTGCTCAGCGCAAACCAGAGGTTATTGCCGGTCAATTGGGGTTGGTGCGCGGCAGTTTTCATCACGAGCAAGCCCACGCGCTCGATCTGTTGGCTGGCTGGCTGGCCGATTTAGCCCAAACCACGCCCCCCGCGTCACCAACCCCCACCCTCGCGCCGCTGCACATTGCCCCGCCGCGCCCGCCGCACCCCCTCATTGGCCGCCATGCGCTCTATGCCGAGCTAAAGCGCCAATTGCGGCAGCACGCCCAGCACGGCTGCGTGGCGTTGTATGGTCTGCCGGGCGTGGGCAAAACCGCCTTGGCGCTCGAATTGGCCAATGACGCTGACCTCATTCAACACTTTAAAGACGGCGTGTTGTGGGCGGGCGTGGGGTCGCAACCCGACTTACTCGCCATTCTCGGCACATGGGCCAACGCGCTGGGGCTGTCGCCCGACGATATTGGGCGCTTAAACACGGTCGCAGCTCGGCGTAATGCCATTCGCGCCGTGATCGGTCTGCGCCACATGTTGCTCATCTGCGACGACATTTGGCAGCTCGACATCGCCCAAGCCTTGCAACTGGGCGGGCCAAATTGCGCCCATGTCATCACCACGCGCCTGCCCAATGTGGCCTTGGCGTTTGCCGAAAATGGGGCGTGTGGGGTCGGCGAATTGGGCACAAACGAGAGCGCGGCCTTGTTAGCCCATCATGCCCCCCAGGTGGTGCAAGACCACGCCGCCGCCATCCAGCAAATTATTCAGCACATGGGCGGGTTACCGCTGGCGCTGTCGTTGGTGGGGCGACAATTGCGCAAGGCCAGCGCCAGCAATGTGCCGCGCCGTGTGCAACAAGCCCTCACCGCATGGCTAACGCCCACCCCCGCCAGCCCGCAACCCGCCGCATCGTCAGAGACCACCCAAGCTCTCCATGAAGCCATTCGCAGCAGCTATGAGGCGCTGCCTGCCGATGCGCGTGAGGCGTTATTGGCCTTGGCGGTTTTTCCGCCCAAGCCCAATCGTTTTGCCGAAGAGGCCGCCTTGGCAGTGGGCAATTGCCGCCTGCACACCCTCGATTTGTTGCTTGACGATGGGCTGTTGGAGGCGCAAGCGGGGCGGTATAGCCTGCACCAAAGCATTGCCAATTTCGCCCACAGCCAAGCGGACCCACACGCCGCGACAGCACGTTTTGTCGCCCATTACAGCGCATTGGCCCAAACCCACACCGATGATTTTGGCTTGCTCGATGCAGAATTGGTCAATCTCATGGCGGCGCTCACCCATTCACACGCGCTGGCGTGGCCTGTGCCCGTCTTGCAAGGCATTCACGCGCTGTATCCCTACCTCGAAGCACGCGGCTTGCTCGATCAAGCCGAGCAATTGTTGGCGCAGGCCGACCTTGCTTTGGGCAAATGGGGCGCTGAGGCCGAGCAACGCCCCATTTTGCAGGCCCGCACCTTGCGCCAACGCGGTCAATTGGCCCGCCGACGCGGACAGTTTGATTTGGCCGAGCCACATTATGCTGCGGCGCTTGCGCTGCTGAAGGCGGCTGCCGGCTCGCCGGCCTGTGCCGATGAGTCGCCCCATTTGCTGCTGCACATGGCAACACTGGCAAATGATCGCGGCGACCGCGAACAAGCCGAAATGCTTGGGCAACAAGCCTTGGCCCAAGCCCGTTTGCTCAAACAGCCGTCGCTGCTCATCAATATTTTGACCCAACTGGCGGCGGCGGCTGGGTTTCGCGGCAAATTTGACGAGACCAAGGCCCATTTAAATGAAGCCATGAATTTGGCGCAATCGCTGCCCGACACCCGTCATTCGGCGTTTTTGCATTTGGGCTTGGGCTTTTTGGCCTCGTGGACGGGCGATGTGCCCGAAGCCGAGCGCCAATTTGAACAAACAGTCGCCTTTGCGAAACAACACGAGCAACGCGAAATTGCCAGTATTGCCCGCGCCTTGCAGGGCTGGGTCGCCACCAATCTCGGCGATTATGATCGCGCCATTGCGCTGTCGAACGAGGGCTTGGCGCTCATCCGCGAGGGCAGTTTTTGCGAAAGCGTCGGGCTGTTGTATGCCAATTTGGGTTTGGTGGCGTTTAGTCGCGGGCAAGATGCCGAAGGCGAGGCATGGAACAATAAAGGATTGGCGGCGGTGCGCCAAATTAAGCATGTCGAAGGGGAATGTTTGTTGCTGGGCAATATGGCCCGCCAATTGTTTGAACTGGGACAATTGGACGAGGCCGAGCGCCTCTCACATGTCGCGCTAAAGATTGCCGACGACGTTGGCTTTTGGGATTTGATGAGTCCGCTGTTGACGACGCTGGGCGAAATTGTGAACAGTCGTGGCGATTATGATGACGCTGACGGGTTGCTGATGATGGCGTTGGCGCTGGGCCAACAAATGCAGCGGCCTTGGCTGATGGTGTATGGGCAACTGATTTGGGGCCAATGTTTTATCGTTCGTTCGGCCTTCGACAAGGCCTATGCCGCATTTTATGAGGCACGGCAAATCGCCGAACAACTGGGATCGCGTTCGTTTGGCGCGGTGGCGCTATTTGGGTTGGCGCGGGTGGCGCGGGCCGCCCACAATGAAACCGAGGCCATGCAACTCGCCGAGCAAGCCCACCGCGATTTTCAGCGTATCGGGCATAATTACGCTGGGCGAGTTGAGGCGTTCATCGCCTCTGGTCGGCGACATCCGCGCCTTTAATTTTCGCCATCCCACTAAATAACTCATCTTACGCACAAGGTAAGTGTTTCACCACGAAGCACACGAAGGACACAAGGAAAAGAAGGCGTTCGGATGCAAATCTTTGAGTTCTTTGTGCACTTTGTGGTAAAAAAATTTAAGCCTTGCGTAACGTCAGTAAATAAATTCGGTGGGATTGGTATCAGCCATTGACCAATGGCGCGACTTTGGTCCCGATCAACTCAATCGCACGCAACAAGTTTTTGTGCGATAAACCAGCGTTATCCATCTGAAACGTAAACCGCGAAATGCCGCCCAATGCCGCGCTATGTCGCCGGATTTTCTCGGCAACCTCCTCTGGGCTGCCCACCAACAACGCACCCGATGGCCCATTTTGCGCATCGAAGCGTGCGCGAGTTGTCGGCGGCCAGCCCCGCTCTTTGCCAATGCGGGTAAAGGTTTCGGCATAGCCGGGGTAATAATCGGTAACAGCCTCGGCCTTCGTATTTGCCACATACCCCAACGAATGTAACCCCACCTTCAATTGTTCGGGCGGATGCCCCGCTTGTGCGCCAGCCTGTCGGTAAAGGTCAACCAAAGGCCGAAAACGATGGGTTTCGCCACCAATGACGGCAACCATGAGCGGCAGACCAAGCACCCCAGCCCGCACAAACGAAGCCGGGGTTCCGCCCACACCCAACCAAATCGGCAACTGTTTTTGCACCGGTCTGGGGTAGATGGCTTGCTGGTGCAGCGCAGGGCGAAAATTCCCCGACCAATTGACCACTTCATTCTCGCGAATGATGAGCAAAAGCTCAAGTTTTTCGGCAAAAAGCGCATCGTAGTCATCGAGCTTGTAGCCAAAAAGCGGGAATGCCTCGATAAACGAACCGCGTCCGACCACCACCTCAGCCCGTCCACGAGAGATCAGATCGAGCGTGGCAAAATTTTGAAAAACGCGCACCGGGTCCGCCGCGCTGAGCACCGTCACGGCACTGCCGAGGCGAATCCGTTTGGTGCGGGCCGCCGCCGCCGCCAAAATCATCGTTGGCGCAGAATCGAGAAACTCTTTGCGGTGATGCTCGCCAATGCCGAAGAAATCGAGGCCCACCTGATCGGCAAGCGTCATTCTTTCGAGCAATTCGGTCATCGCGTTCATACTGCCGACCGCCGGGTCGGCCTCGCTATGCGCCGAAGTGGCCGCGAAACTGTCAATGCCTATTTCCATGCTATTTTTCTTTGTCTGCTAGGGCTGAGCGTGTATCGCCCGATGTGTTCCATCACAGAATGGTTTGTTTTTAGATTCACCACAACGGCATAATGTCACCCGATTCCGCACTTCGGTTTCTTTGCCATCCGAGCGTTCGACCGTAATTCCACCAGTGACCCACAATGGGCCAGCGATTGGCCCGTCGGATGTCATTTCAGTCGTAACCGCAATTTGCTGAGGGAGGTCAGGCTCAATGTCAGCCGAATGCTCATCCAGCGCGTAGGTATACGAGCCAGATGGGCAACGTTCGATCATTGCCATCACTTGCGCCCGCACAATTGAATCGTCGGTGTGCTTTGCCAATTTCTGAATGTTTGCCAAACGATGACCACAAAAGCCAGACTCTGCGCACAATGAGTAATCTCGCTTAATCACGATGCCGGTGCTCCCTTCGTGAACCGTCTTGCGCTCCTCGAAGGTGTTGGTTGCGGCAGTTTCGCTGCCATCAAAGCCATTACGGGCGTGCGTGCCGTCACAGAATGGCTTATTCGCCGACCCTCCGCAGCGGCAAAGTGCCACAACTGGGCGATTGCCGGTCTCAATCGGTTGGTTGGTCTGCCATGTCATTGGCTCGCCATGCTCCGAACTGATTTGTTTTTTCTGGACAATGTTAGGATTGCCGTAAACGAGATAGGGACCGTTGGGGGCGATCACAATTTTTTTGGGGGTTGTTTGTTCAATCATAATATGAATCTCCTTGTCGGGTTTATTTTATTAGTCAAACTGTAAGGCTGTTCAAAAGTCGCCTCGTCATTCCCTCGAAAGAGGGAATCCATAACGCGACAGGCACAAATCGAGTGGGTTACACCATTTTTTGCGGGCCTCGTTATGGATCTCCGCGTTCGCGGAGATGACGGATTAAGTGCAATGCCGACTTTTGAACAGCCTTGAGTCAAACTAAAAGTTGATCAACAATTACGACAAACTGCTGTTGGCAGTATAGCTTTTCAAGCGACGCAGGGTCAAATCCCAGAATTCAGCCACTTTTTGCTGATTATATATGAGCGGGCTACCTTGAGATGGTCGGCTGTGTGCAAAGAAGCCCCCATTTTGGTTTTCTAAACCAGTCGCTGTGGCGCAGTAAACCGAAGTCTTTGCTCCTTCAGCCAGTGGTTCACCGCCTACGCCAAAGACCCTTACAAGCATTTTGGTGCGAATGACCCCGGGATGTAGGCTGCAAGTCCAGATGCCATCCCAGTCCTTATTCTGGGCTAGGCCCGCGGCAAAAAGGCTGTTGGCTAATTTCGAAGCAGCATAAGCGCCAAATGGACTCCACCCTTTATTCAATTCCAGATCTTCAAAATCCAGACTAGCGCCGATATGCACACCTGCGCTGACCATCAAGACTCTGGGGGCGGAGGCTGCCCTCAGAGTCTCGTGCAATTTGAGTGTCAGCAGGGCATGTGAGAAATGATTAATGCCCATAGTGCGTTCAAAGCCGTCAGCCGTCAATGTGCGCGTGTCTTCGTAAACACCGGCATTGTTGATCAAGACATCGAGACCGTTCCCCATAGGCAAAGCTCGCTTCACTTGTTCGGCTAACCTCAAGACCTGATCCATATGAGCCAAGTCTCCCCACACTGGTATGATCTCAGCGCCAGCGTTTCCTTTTTCAAGCTTTTGGACTCCGGTCTTTGCCTTATCCTCATTGCGGGCGTGCGCGATGATAGCGAAGCCTTTCTCTAGCATAGCTTTCGCTGTAGCCAACCCAATTCCGTCATTGGCTCCGGTAATCAATACGAATTGTTTTTTCATGATTTTCGTTTTTAGACTATCATCGGCAGATATTGTTCGACAGCATGTGGCGTGAAGAAGTGAGACATCAACTTTCGTTGACTTTTCCAGAGATGGCCGCGACCGCCCATCAATTGCGCATCATTGGTGTCATTACAACGTCATTACTACGTTTGTCCGTCATATACACCATTTGCGATTATGCGCCCATAAAGCGACCATAGGCCACAAAAGCTGCAATCAGCAGCAAGACGACATTTGTAATTGCGCCTTGCGTCTCATTGCGCCGAAGATGGGTCAAAGTGGCCCCGATCATGGTCAAGATCAACCCGACGGCTGCCAGCGGTGTTAGCCAAGGCAAGATACCCGTAAGCATGGGGGCAATTAAGCCAATGGCGGCCAATACTTCTAAGATGCCAATCACCTTCAAACTTGTCGGTGAGAAATCCTTAGCCCATTCCATATTCTTTGAAGCGGTTAGCTTCTCCTTCGATTGACCGGCTTTCATCATACCCGCCATGCCAAACGCCAATGCCAATAATCCCTGTGCGACCCATAATGCAATATTCATTTTTGATTTTCCTTAAAGTAAATGATAAAATACGCTTGTGTGCTTAAGCAACACATGTTGCCAAATATACCAACTTTCGCACGAAAGTCAACCAACAAAATCGGCGAGTTGTTGACTAAGCAACAAAGGAGCAAAAATGTCGTCTAACCTAAATCATTTGCCAGAAAAGGAAGACCCTCGCGTTAGGCGAACGCGCAATCTGATCCTGACTTCGTTTGAAGCGCTGCTCAAGGAAAAAGGCTTTGATGCCGTCACAGTGCAAGATGTGACCGACAAGGCCGAGATCAACCGCGCCACCTTCTATGCCCACTTCCCCGACAAATATGCCTTGCTCGATCACACCATCCTAAAAGCGTTTATGGCTGAGGTGGAAAAGCGCCAGTTGGATATGTGCAATTACTCGCCCAATAACCTGCGCAACCTCATTTTGGTCATGTGTGATTTTCTGGCTTTGCTCGCGGGCGGAAATAGCAACAAAAAGTGCGTTCAGACGCATCCTCAGTTTGAATCGCTGATTGAAAGCACCATCAAAAAACACCTTTTCGAGCTACTATCG
>JAHBAL020000242.1 GCA_018500105.2 Anaerolineae bacterium | reverse complement strand
AGATGTGTATAAGAGACAGCCACAATGCCATTATTCTTATCATAACGATGAATGACATGTGAGCCGGGCGCGGTGATCAAAATTGTGCCATCGGCATCCAGCGCCAACTTCGGCCCGTCCACCGTCGAGGCGGGGCGAATTGCAAATTCGCGCAAGAAATCGCCGCCTGCGTTAAACAAGACCAGCCGCCGATTGGTCGGATCGGCGACAAAAATCGTGCCTTCGGCATCCACTGCCACCGAGGTCGGCTCCATAATCTCGCCGCGGGCCGTGCCGCGCCGCCCAATCACCTGCAGCCGCTCGCCGTTGGGCGACATTTTCACCACCCGCGAGCCGCCCGTGTCGGCCACATACACATTGTCGGCGGCGTCTAGCCCCAAGCCGCGTGGAAAATAAAAGCCCAAGCTTGGCCCGCCGATGCGTTTGAGCGATTTGCCGTCGGCGCTGAAAAAATAGATCCATTGCTTGTTTGAATCGAGCACCAACAACTCATTTTTGGAATTGACCGCCACCGCACCCGGGAAATCAAATGGCTCTTCGCCGCCAGCGATTTCGGCCTGAAACTTGCCATCGGGCGACCAAATTTGCACCCGCTTGTTATCGCTATCGGCCACATAAACGCGCCCATCAAGACCAACCGCCACCCCGCGTGGCGCTCGCACGTCGCCTGCACCCGTGCCTTCTTTGCCCGCTATTCTAATAGAGGCGCTTTCGCGCGGTGGGGCCTCTACCACCACCATAGCACGGGGCTGGCCCTGTGTGGCGGTCGTGGCGATTTGCGATGTGGCGTTGTCGGGCGGGCCATCGCCCGCAAACGCCCACGCGCCGAACGCCGCCGCCAAAACCAGCGCCGTTGTCAGCAAATTGCGCCCCGCCCAATTGAGCGCATAAGGCACAAACAAGAGCGGACGGCGCAGCATCCAGCCATCGAACCCAGCCGGAACGAAAGCCAACGCATAACACACCAGCCCCATAAACACGCCCAACCCCAAAAATAGGCTGGAGAAGCCGCCGAATCGCATCGCCGCCCAGCCCAGCCCAATCAATAGCAAGGCCGCCAGTAACATTCCCGACCGAAATGGCGCTGTTGATGCGGCGGGTTCGGGTTTAGCGCCAGAATCTTCACTTGGCGAATCGCTCGTTGGTGTAATGTTGGTTGTAGTCATAGTGTGGTGTTAGTAGATAGTGATAGTGGATAGTGATAGTGGATAGTGATAGTGGATAGTGATAGTGGATAGTAGCCTTTTTACTATCCACTATCACTATCCACTATCCACTAACTATCCACTATTCACTTTATCGCTGCGTTATGAATTAATCTTGTAAATTTTGACGCCGTTTTGGTCGTAAATTGAGCTGAGCAGTCCGCTGCGCTCCAAGTTGGCGAGTTTGGACTCGGCTTGTGGGTAGTGCAACTTTTCGACCCCACCATAATAAATATAGCTCACGTTGTATTGCTTGAGCAATTGCTGGGTTTGTGGCACATCGGGCGAGGTGTAAATATTAAACACATCGCGGGTGCGCTCCTCGATCTTGGGCGTGCCGGCCCGTTGCTGGCGCTGATGATGATCCCAGCCCAAAATGGTGGGCAAGCCGGTGTAAATGGCGACGCGCCCGCCCCACGAATACAGCCGCGCATGGGGTGGCGGGCCAGACACCGCCTCAAGCATGACCGGCGATCCGCTGATATTGGCCCGCACCCATTCGATAGCGGCCCAATCGTCGCGCAGTTTTAGCTCGGCTTGTTGTCGGCGTGTGCCAAATTCGGCCTCGTCCATATACGTGGCGGTCTCCATATATTTTGCGCCGTTCAGTGTGGGCGCAATTTTGGTGTCGAAGCGGTCATTTATTTTGGCGTAGGTGGCGGCAAATGGATACACGCTGGCTAAAATGAGCAGCACCGCCAACACGCCACCCCACACCGGGCGAATGGCTTCGGGCAAGCGTTTGCTCAGCACATATAGCCCCAGCGCCGAGGCGATAGACATGAGCGCCCACGCCTGAAAGTAAAACTTGAACACGATGTTCATTCGGCCAATATCGCCCGCCAATGCCCAAATTTCGACCGCGCCCGTCAAGCCCAGCGCCACTGTCGCCGCGCCCATCGCAAAGCTTTCGGCGCGGGTGCGCTGCATGAGGGCGCCGATGCCAAAAGCAAAGGCCAAGACAAACGAGATGACCGCGACGGGGCCAAAACTGCCCGATGCGAAGCGTAATAGCAAGGCCAGCACCCCCGCTGCAAACATCACCATTGCGTAGCTCACGCGGGTGCTTGGGGCGGCGTCGCTTTGGGAGATGGGGTTAGCGGCGTTTGTTGTGGCATCGCTGGATGCGGCGGTTTTCGCCGCGCCGTTGACACTTGCGCTATTGCCTTTTTCAAGCGCGGCGATGAGGCCGAGAATGTGGCGCGTGCGTTCTGGGTTTGCCATGAGCAACGCCAAGGCACGACTGGCATTCTCCAGTTTGGGCGATTTGACATTGACACGCACGGCTGAACCCGACGCGATGCCGAGTTGGGGGCTGGCGCTCATCTGATTTAGCTCGGCGACGGTGCTTGTAACGGTGTTGTTTTGGCGCAATCGCCCAATCAGCCACACCAGCAGCCATGTGACGAGGATGAACAAAAAGACGCCGTCTACCGTTAGCCAGCCGAGGAAGGGGCTGCGCTCTTGGTGGGTTTCAAGGCCGGTGTAGCCTTGCACAAAGCTACGGTGGAAGGGCAAATAGGCCACGTAGCCCCACGCCACAATCGCTGCCGAGGTGAGCATGGCCCACACAAATTGGCTGCCCTGACGCGCCGTGTGCAGCCAGCCCAAAATGGCGGCCCCAAGGATGATGACGACGGCGATGGGGAAATCCCACGAATTGATGGCCCACACCGAGCCAAGCGTGATGCCACTCAGCAAAATCAGCGGCAGGTTGTCGGCTTGGGCGCGTAGCTCACGCAGCCATCCGGCAAGCCGTTGGCGCAAATTGGGCGCTTGGCTATCGCTGGCGTTTTTGCTGTCGCCGTTCGCGCCCAGCCGCGCCATCAAAATGAGCGCCCAGCACAGCCCAAGCAGGCTGACGGGCAAGGCGATCATGTGCGCATGCAGGTCGGCATATAAAAAGGTGAAATATGGAAATTCTTGGATGCTGCCGCTGCCGGGATAAATGCGGGTGGACGCCCAAAACCAATCGGTGGGAATTTGCAGCGCCTTTTGGCCCTCGGTAATGGCTTTGTAAATGCCCAAAGCGAAGCGGCCCAGCGTTTCGCCCCACGACATGGCGTTGTAGCTTTGTTCGGGGATGGGGCTGCCGCCGATGAAGACGAGGCGCTTGAAGAAGCGCATCCCGCCATCCACATTGCCAAACACCGCCAACAACAATGCCGCCAATGTGCCCGCCCATGCCGCAGCGCGGTCAATGATTGGGGCTTGCAACATCGGGTTAGGGTTAGTATCGCGGCGCAAACTGGCGATAAGGTTATAGGCGAGGCTCCACGCGCCCGCCAAACACATGGCAAACAGCATCGGCACGGCGAGGTTATAGGCCACTTCGGGCAAAATGCCGGTGATCTTCACCATCAGCCCGACCAAATATTGGCCGTAATAATAGTAGTTGATGAAACCACCCGCAAACCAAGGATCATAAGGCGGCAGGGTGCTGGTCTTGATCGCTGCCATCAAATAAGCCAAGTCCATCGGCTTTTCGCCGCCACGTGCCGGATGCCACAGGTCGGGGTTGTTCATGCGAATCCACACGAAGGTCAAGAAGCCGACGGTGAACACGATTTCTTGCAGCGCGACCAAGCGCCAATTGGCCCGCAGCCACGCCAGTAAATGTTGGCGCGTGCGGGCAAACACCAGTGCGCCAATCACCAGCCATAGCAGCAAGGCCGCCAGTGCCAGTGGTCGAGTGTAATTAAACAGCCCAAAACTGACCGGAAACCAAATCAGCCAGCCCACCACCAGCCAACCCAACACGCGGGCAAAAATGTAGGCGCGGTCGGGCAAGCCTTTGGCGATGTGCATCAAGATGGGCAGGGTGCTGAGGCTGAATACTTGCAGCAGCAACCACCACACGAGCAAGGGCATTTGGTTGGCGAGGCTCTTGGCATCGAAAAGATCGCTAAATGTGCCACCCGCCATATTTAGCTCGCGCTGCGTTTCGGTCAGCAATGGCTCGCGCTTAATCTGCGCCAGTTGGCGGTTCCAAGGCTGTTTGAGCGCATACGGGCCAAACCAATCGGCGACCATTTGCGGCGTAATCGGCTTGGTTTTCTTAAACACCATCACTAAGGGGCTGTCTCTTATACACATCT
>JAHBAL020000259.1 GCA_018500105.2 Anaerolineae bacterium | reverse complement strand
GATTATGCGCTGGTGGTGGGGTTATATTTGCCGCAAACATCGGCGCGGCTGCCGGTCTGGGCCTCGCCTGCCCGCACCGCCGATGGCGGTTTGGTGATTGGGCAGTTGCGGGTGGAGCGGTGTGGGTGAATTAGATCGGGAGGATTCGCACCTTTTTGCGTTGCTCGTCAATGGTCACCAATGCCCCAGCGACAAGCTCGGTTTCAAATTGAACAAGTGCTTGGATCACTATTTTTTCTAAAAAATGAGGCATGACATTTAAGGTGCGAACCTGAATCACACTGGGACCTTTTGCATGCGTTAGCGCAAGCAGTGTGCCAAAATCAAGGTCGTGGGTAAAGACGACATACTCATTTTGCAGCGCCCACGCCATGATACTTGAATCTGGCGCGTCAGGTTTTCCCATTGACGACCAGTGGACAGATTCATAACCATGTTGATTCAAAACCATTACCCATGCCGGTGGTAGGTTCATATCAATGATGATTTTCATGCAAAAACCAATGGTTGTTCAATTTCCTCAGTTCGCCATGCTGCATAAACCAATGCTTGGTGAATATCTTCTGCTTCGAGGTAAGGATATGCATTTAAAATATCGAGGTGGCTATAGCCTGATGCGATGAGGCCAATAATTGTGCCGACGGTGATTCGCATTCCACGAATGCACGGCTTACCGCCCATAATATTTTTATTGAAGGTAATTCGATTTAGGTTGAAGTTGGTACCCATCTTGTGTAAATCATAGCATGGTTGCCAGAAAACACGAAATCATGCAAAACATCATCATCATTGGCGGAGGGATTGGCGGGCTGTGCACGGCTTTGGCGTTGCGGCGCAAGGGCTTTGGGGTGCATGTTTACGAGACAGTAAGCGAAATTAAGGCCGTAGGGGCAGGAATTATTTTGGCGTCGAACGCCATGAATGTGCTGGCGCGGCTGGGGTTGGCCGAGCAAGCGCAAGGGATTGGCATGACTTTGGAGCGCCTCGAATTGACTGACGCGGCGGGCAAAGCGCTTTTTCGGGTGGCGAGCAAGGCTGAATTGATGCGCGATTATGGATCGCCCATCGTGGCGGCGTTGCGAGCGCGGCTGTATGAGACGCTGCTCAATGCCTTGCCGCCTGACATCGTTGTCACGAACAAGCATTTTGAACGCTATGACATGAGTGACACTGGCGTAACCGCACATTTTGCCGATGGCACGCACGCCCAAGGCGATATTTTGATCGGGGCCGACGGTATTCGCTCGGCGGTGCGGCGGCAAATGTTGCCCGATATCGGCCTGCGATATTCGGGGCAGACCTCGTATCGCGGGGTCGCTCATATTGCCATGCGCGGCACGCTTGCCCAGGCGGCCCGCGAGGCGTGGGGCAGCCAGATGCGGGTTGGGCTGGTTCCGGTCGGTTTCGGGCAAACCTATTGGTTTACGTCTGAGCCGGCAGCGGCAGGCGGCAGCGATGCCGACAAGGCCAGCGCCAAGCGGCGTTTATTGGCGTGGGCCAGCGAATTTGCCGAACCGACCGCCGAGGTCATCGCCAATACACCCGAGGCCAGCCTCATCCGCACCGATATGTATGATTTGCCGCTGCTGCCGACGTGGCACAGCAGGCGCGTGGTTTTGCTGGGTGATGCGGCCCACGCCACCACCCCCAATTTGGGGCAAGGCGGCTGTCAGGCTATTGAAGATGCTTTTGTGATTGCCGAGGTGTTGCACAAGCACGGCGCGACAGACCTGCACACGGCCTTTGCCGAATATGAGCGCATTCGCAAACCCAAAGCCGAAATGATTGTGGCGCGGTCACGGCAATTTGGGGCGTTGGTGCATATGCGGTATGGCTGGCAACGGGCACTGCGCAACGGCGTGTTGCGTTTGATGCCAGCGGCGCTTGGGCAGTGGCAAAATCGCGCGGTGTTGTCGCTCAATTTTTGATGCTTGCAAATATATTTATCTGAAAAGGCTATACTGGCGACACCATGCAAGCAATTACCCTAAATGGCACACACGCGCCCAGCCTTGATCTGGCCGCGACACTTGAATTTGCGCGTCAACTCGCCTGCGACACTGGCGAATATTTAACCCACACCCAAGCTGAAATTGCAGCCCAAAGTCAACAAACGCTGAAATATGATGGCAGCGTGGTGACGGCGTCGGATATCGAATCGGACCGCCGCATTACCGAGGCGATTTTGCGCCGTTTTCCCGACCACAGCATTTTGTCGGAAGAACGCGAGCGCGTTTATGTTGGGCAAGAATGGTGCTGGATGATTGACCCGATTGACGGCACAAGCAATTTTGCCAGCGCTTATCCGATATGGGGGGTGCTGATTAGCCTGTTGCATTTTGGCGAGCCGGTATTGGGGGTGGCCGATTTTCCAATGCTGCATGAGCAATTTTATGCGGCCAAAGGGCTGGGCGCGTGGCGCAATGGGCAGCCCATTCGCGGCGCGGCGCACGCGAAATTTCAACATTACCACCTGATGGCGTGTTGTTCGCGCACCTTTAAGCAAGGCGATTTGCCGATGAAGGTGAAGGTGCGGGTGGCGGGTTCGAGTGGCTACGATATGGCCTCGGTATCATGTGGGCGCTGCGCCGGCACGATCAATATGACGGTGCATGTGTGGGACGTGGCGGCGTGTTGGGTGCTGCTCAGCGAGGCGGGCGGCTTGGTGCAAACCACCGCCGGGGCGCTTTTCCCGCTCAAGCAGGGCATTGATTATGCCGATATCGAATTTGCCATTCTTGCTGCCGGTAACCCCGAGTTGCTCGCCGAGGCTGTGGCAAAATTGGGTGATCGGTTTAAGTAGTGGATAGTGGATAGTGATAGTTGAGGGTTGAGAGTGAAGCGGCGTTGTTATGGGTGGGGGGCGACTGTGAGGGATTGCAAAATGATCAGTGCGGTAGGGCCGCGTCCGATTGGCACAAATAGATGATCGTGATAGTAGGCGGCAACGGCGTTGCAGGCAATGCCATGCTGAGCAAGGGCTGTTGCCACCGCCGCCGTCAATCCTACCGCCTCGAGCGATGAATGCACCATGAGCGTGATGCGCTCGAACGAGGCGGCGTAGGCCAGCCCGGCCTTGTCGGCCTCGCGGCGCGGCAAAATGAGCGTGATGCCCTCGGTTTCGCGGAACATGCCAATGGCGGTGAGCAGCAGCGGTAGCTTGGGCGAAGGCGTGCTGACAAACACATATTCGGTCGGATCGAGCACGGGCGTCAGGGTTTTGAGCAGTTGGGATAATTGGGTTTCGCCGGTCATGGGGTGAAATAACGTCGGGCAATTAAAACGATCAGCGCTAACGCCGCCAACGCCAGCCCGATATAAAACGTAGTCGGGGCATAAAATACGCTGATTTCGCTGAGGCCAGCCGGAATGGCGATGGCCTGTAACGCTGAATACGCCCGCATTACTTCGGCGGATTGGCCGTTGATGGTGGCACGCCAGCCGGGATACCACAGATCGCCCAGCACCAGCACCCCCGCTTGGGGGCTGTTGATAGTCAGTGTGGTGGCTTGGGGCCGCCATTGCTTGAGCGTAATTTGAGCGGGTGCGGCGGGCGCGGTGGGCGGCAATGGCACGGCTTGCTGCAAAATCACCGTGTCGAGCGGGTTGACATTGGCATCGCGCATCGGGCCGAGTGCGGCTTCGGGCGTGGGCACAATTAAACTTTTATACACCACGCGGTAGCGCTCAAATGGCGTTTTGAGGCATTTAATTTGCACAACTTTGCCCTCGGCGTTTAGCTCCGCGACGGTGTCGGCCTCGAATGGCAATTCTGGCTCATCTTTGGTTTTGCCAAAACAGCCAATGCCCATCAACGCCCACAACCGTTCGCCCGGCGCTTGGGCGCGAAACCGCACAAAATAATCGAGCGTTTGCACCAATTGCCCGTGTAGATCTTCGACGCCAGCGATGAGTGTCCAATCGCCTTTGAGCAAACCCCGCGAATCGAGCCGATGGGGTGGCTTGGCGCGGGCCAATTTGGCCGGGTCGGTGAGGTCGGCGGCGCTAAATGGCACGAGTTTGGCGATTTCGGCGTAGCGCGGGTTGTCGCGGCGTATCCAATGGGTTTGGTCGGCGGTTTGCCACGCCACCGAGCCGACATCTATCGCCAGCGCCAACACCAACCCCCATTGCATCAGTTGCGGTTTGTGCGACATTAGTCGCAGCCATAGTAGCGCCGTCGTCCACATTAGCCAAGGCCATGTGGCGTTTGAAAGCAGCACATGCAATCGCGGGTGCTCGCTGACGGGCTGAAAACTGGTCCACAATCGGGCTGCGCCGAGCAGGGTTGCCCATAAAATGGTCACCCACACCAACTTTGAGCTGCCAGCGTGTTTGCTTAGTTCGGCCTTACCCACATTGGCCCACGCCCGCCAGCCCAGCATTGCCAACATTAACAGCGGCCACACGATGAGAATCACGGCCCGTTCTTGGTTGCGAAATAGCCCAAATACCGGCACAGCGCGATAGAGCATTGGGTAAACCGCGCTATTGCCACCCAGCGAGATGAGCACACCAAAGATCAGCAAGGCCAGCCAAGGCCGAATGCGGGGCGAGCCAACATTTGCCCGCGCTGCCACGATGATGAGCAACAGCGTGACTGCGCCGACATAAAATGGCGACCACAAGGTGAGGCGCGGGTAAACGATGCCCCATAAATCTTGCACTTCGAAGCCGCCCGCGTATTGGGCAAATGACCATTGGGCGCGTTCGGCGTAGGGCATGAGTTCGAGCGCAGGCAGCAGCAGCGGCGCGGCCAAGGCGCTGCCGATGACGAAGACAAACGCGGTGCGGGCCAATAGCGCCATTTTCTGGCGGGCAAAATGGGGCAGCGCCCACACGCTGACCAGTGCGATGAGTGCGACATATAGGCTGATTTGCGGCATTCCGCCCAACAACGACATGGCCCACGCGGCGGCGGCGAGTGTTGGACCTGTCTCTTATACACATCT
>JAHBAL020000536.1 GCA_018500105.2 Anaerolineae bacterium | reverse complement strand
GTTTAGGCAATGGGGATCCCTCACAGTTTACCCTGAGCCTGTTGAAGGGTTTCGGGATGACACTTTGAATTTTGAACTTATCAGGAGATGAGCCAAAAAAACTTTGCGCTTTTGCGCCTTTGCGAGAAAAAATCCCCAATCCCCCTACTCCTGCGCCATCTTGCGCCGCAGCAGCAGCAAATTAAGCCCAAACAGCCCCGCGCCCAGCGCCAGCAACCACAAAATCCAAGTCGGGTTCATCTCAATGCCCTTCAGCATCACCTGCTTGAGCAATTGAATGGCATAGGTGGCGGGCAAGGCCCACGACACCCCGCGCACCGCCGGGCTGAGATTGGCGAGGCTGAGAAACGCGCCGCCAAAAAACACGCTGCCGAGCAAGATCAGCATGGCGTATTGCACGGCTTGGCTGTCGGTCTCGGCCACAATCGAGATGAGACAACCAAAGCCCAAGGCCGCGAACAACAGCCCCGCCACAATGACGGCATAGCGCCACCACGCGCCCAGCATCGGCACGCCCAAGGCCAACATCAGCACCGCCGTCAAAATGATCGCCAGCGCCGCGCCCATCAGCAAATAGCTGGTGTATTTACCGAGCAAGGTCTCGAACGGGGTGAGCGGCGAGGCACGAAATAGCTCGATCGAGCCGCTTTGGCGCTCGCGCACCAGCGACAGCGACGACACCGTGACCATAAAATGTTGCAGCAACAGCACGATGACGGCAGGCGCGAAAAAATCGGTGATGCGAATCTCGACCGGCGAGACATTTTTGGCGCTGCCCGCCAACGGGCGCACAATAATCGGCGCTTCGATGCGCTTATATTCGTTGATCAGCGTGTTCAGCCGCCCCACTCTGGCCTCGATACGGCTGAGCGCGGTGGATTCTTGGCTGTAATCGCTTTTGCCTTGCTCGATTTTTTGCAGCGTTTCGGCGTCTTTGCGCGAATCTTCGATCAGCACGCGCATCTCTTTGGCGTCGTTGGCTTGGTTGCGGTCGAGCGATGCGCTGGCGTTGTCGAGAAAATTGAGCAGAGGCGTCACTGCCGATTCGGTGTCGAGGATGGGCCGCACGATTTCGTCGTAGCGCTTTTGCGCTGTCGCCACATCGGCTTGGGCCAGCGATTCGCGCATTTTGCGGGCGCTGTCTTGCACCGCCTTGAGTGGCTCGGCGGCATTGGCGGCCTCGATCTGGCTTTCCTTCATCACCGCCTCAAGCAAGGTGCGGTTGACTTCTTGCAAAAAAAATTGCCACAAATAGTTGATATAGCCCGCCTGCACCGGGTCAATTTCGTTGTAATACAGCGCAAACACCGCTTGCCGATTGGCGCGAATATCGTCGTAGGGGTTGCGGGGGGCCACCGCCACCAATTCAACCTCGCCGCGTCGCAGCCGTTGCAGCGCGGCGGCCTCATCGTTGCTCACGCCCTCATAAATCAACGAGGCCGTGACGTTTGGCGCTAACTCGGCGATTTTGGCCTCGATGGCGCTGCCCTTTTCGGCCACAAACAAAATGCGCAGCGGAATGGCATTGTTGCTATAGCCAATGCCAAACAACAGCATAATGACAAACGGCCCCGCCACCAGCGTCAGCAATAATTTTGGCTGACGCATGATTTCAAAAATTTCTTTGCGCAAAAACGCGGAAGCACGGATAAGACTGGTTGGCATCTTTCTTTTAGTTGAGAGTTGAGAGTTGAGAGTTGAGAGTGTTCTTCTCTCAACTCTCAACTCTCAACTCTCAACTCACTGGCGGCTGACAATTTGCACGAAAACGTCGTCGAAGGGTGGCACAATTTCTTCGATGGCCTCGAGGCCGACGCCGCTGTCGTTGGCCCAATGGGTGAGGGCGGGCATGGCGGTGCTGGCCTCGTCCACAATGATGCGTAATTGGGTGGCGCTTTGTTGGCTGATGGGGGCCTTGACGAAGGGCATGGTTTGTACCGCTTGCACATGTTGCGCCGTCAGAGTTTGCTGGCTGACAAAATTGACGATCTCGCCGCCATAGGCGCGTTTGCGCAAATTGCCGGGCGACTCGACCATGATCATGCGCCCTTTTGCCATCACGCCGACCAAATCGCAATAAGCCGCCTCGCCGACATATTGCGTCGTCACGAGCAACGTGTGTCCGGCATCGCGCAGCGCCACAAAATGATCCCAAAAACGTTTGCGCAAAATGGGGTCAACGCCCGCCGTCGGCTCATCCAAAAAAACATACTTGGGTTTGTGGATGAGCGTGGCCGCCAAACTGAGCCGCCGCTGCATCCCGCCCGAAATATTGCGGGCCAATTTTTGCCGATGCGCATCTAAATCCACAAAATCCAGCACTTCTTTCATGCGTTTTTCGCGGTTTTGCAGCGGCAGGCCATACATCGAGGCGGCAAAACTGAGGTTTTCCCACACCGTGAGTTGTGGATACAGCACAAATAATTGCGGCATGTAGCCCATCTTTTGCCGATCTTTGGGTTGAAATTCAGATGGCTTGTGCCCCAAGAGGCGAATGTCGCCGCTGCTGGGTTTGTAAATGCCCAAGGTTAGGCGCAGGGTGCTGGTTTTGCCGCAGCCGCTTGGCCCAATCAGCCCCATAATCTGCCCTTGCGGCAGATCAAACGACACCTCGTTGACAGCGATTTCATCGCCAAAGCGTTTGGTTAATTGGTGCGCATGAATGGCAGATGTGTGCATAAGGCGATAAATTAGGGCTTACGCGAAAGTTTGATTTTTGTCACAAAGCGCACAAAGAACTCAAAGATTTGCATTGAGAAACCTTTCTTTTCTGTGTGACCTTTGTGTTCTTTGTGGCGAAATATTTTTAGTGCGCGTAAGTCCTAAAATGACAGAAAATC
Organism: Anaerolineae bacterium; assembly: GCA_018500105.2. Classification (GTDB taxonomy): domain Bacteria; phylum Chloroflexota; class Anaerolineae; order J036; family Brachytrichaceae; genus AQU-03. Next base: position 2,172 of record JAHBAL020000536.1, on the reverse strand, counting down.
TTTTTAATGACAGCGTAGAGTCACGACATGCCGTGACCCTACGCAACGCATTAACATCATTTATTCTATCTCACTTTGGGCAGCAAAATATGTCGCCAAGGCTCGGCCATTTCGCCGACGCGGATTTCGATGAGGGTGGGGCCGCGCCGCGCAAATGCCTCGCGCAGGGCTGGGCCGAGATCGTCGGGGCCGTTGATCAGCACGCCGGTTGCGCCGAAGGTTTCGGCCATTGCGGCAAAATCGGGGTTGTGCAAATCGCTGCCAATCACACGCCCGCCATGATCATCGCGTTGCATTCGCTTGACATTGCCAAATGCGCCATCGTTAAACACAATCGTCACCACGCCGATTTGGTGCTGCACGGCGGTCGCCAATTCTTGCACGTTATACATAAACCCGCCGTCACCGTTGACGCACAATACCGGTCTGTCGGGAAAAGCCACCTTAACCCCCAGCGCCGAGGCGAAGCCATGCCCCAGCGTGCCTTGGTAGCCGCTGGTGATGTGTTGACGTGGGGCGTAATTGTGCATCATATAGCGCGACGAGTAGCCGACTTGGGTTAGGTCTTCGACAAAAATACCGTCTTCGGGCAAGGCAGACCGAATGACGCGCAGGTAGTCATATTGCGGCTGAACTTGCGAAAATGCCTCGTCAATCTCCTCCTTCAGCGTCATCATTTCGCCATGCCGCGAGGGTCGGCTGGGGTTATGGGCGGGCACGGCGGCGGCGAGTGCGCCGAGGGCGGTTTTGGCATCACTCACCAGCCCAACCGTTGGCGACACAATGCGCCGCAATTCGACCGGGTCCACATCCACCCGCACAATTTTTAGCCCGCCCGTGCCCCATTGCTGCAAGGGCTGTTGGGCGCGTGTGCCGACAATCAGCGCTACATCGGCTTTGGCCCACAGTTTGTGCCCGCCCGGCCCCGAAAAGCTGAGATAGTGTTGGTTACTCAAGATGCCTTTGCCGCTCGAATTGGCAATGACCGGCGCTTGTAGCATTTCCGCCAATGCCAGCACTTCGGCGGCGGCATCCTCGGCCCCGCTGCCCACCAAGATGATGGGCTGGCTGGCCTTGCCCAGCAGTTCGGCGGCCTGTTGAATGGCGCGTGGGTCGGGCTGCTGCACGGCGTAGCTGCTCGGCGGGTCGCTCAGCGCAATTTCGGTTTTCATACCCAACACATCCATTGGTACTTCGAGCGCCACCGGACGCGGGCGACCTGTGTTCAATTGCCGAAATGCCTCATTGACGGCGTCGGGGATTTCGGTGGCGTGTTCGACCCGCATCGCCCATTTGGTCACCCCGCGCAATATGGCGAGCGAATCGGGCAATTCGTGCAAAAAGCCAAAACCGCGCCCAATCAGGCTGGATGGAATTTGACCGGCGATGCACAACATTTTGGCGTTGGTGGCATAGCCGGTGGAGAGCGCGGCGGTGGCATTTAACATGCCCGGCCCGGGCACAACCGAAAATGCGCCGACGCGCCCGGTGGCTCTGGCATAGCCATGCGCCATATAGGCCGCGCCTTGCTCGTGGCGGGTTTGCAAAACTCGTATTTCGCTCGGTGTGCCTTGCGCGTCATACAACGCATTAAAAAAATGATCGCTTTGATAGCCGGGTAAGCCGAATAACGTATTGATGCCATGCCGATGTAGCATTTCGACCAAGGCGCGTCCGCCAGTTAAGTTTGCCATAGATTAGGTGTATTTTATCGTGAGGGAACGAGTAACGAGTAACGAGTAACGAGTAACGAGTAACGAGTAACGAGTAATACCAACCGCTTAATCAAACTGGAATAAATCAAGTTGCATAAATTGTCACGTCACCCCGAAGCCCTTCGACAAGCTCAGGGTAAACTGCGAGGGGTCTATGCGGAAAATCGGCACGATGATGGCATCACCGATGCAAAGTCCCGCAAAGATTCCTCCTCGTAGTTTACCCTGAGCTTGTCGAAGGGTGCTCAGAAACTTAGATATATGCATATATTTGATGCGTCATCCCGATACCCTTCAACAGGCTCAGGGTAAACTGTGAGGGATCCCTGTGCCCTAAACCAACACAAGCGTCACACTGGCTTGGCAAAACGTTGGCTGACCTGACTAAGGCTGTTCAAAAGTCAGCGCATGACCTAATTGGAAAAGCCCGATAGGGCTTCGCTGATCAGCCGGACGG
>JAHBAL020000081.1 GCA_018500105.2 Anaerolineae bacterium | reverse complement strand
TTTAACCACGAAAGACACAAAACACACGAAAAAAAATTCTATTTTCGTGTGTTTTGTGTCTTTCGTGGTTTAGCAAGCCCAGCGACTAAGTTTTTACAAAAAAAAGAAAGGTTTACCAATGCAAATCTTCGAGTTTTTTGTGTGCTTTGCGGTGAAAATCAAGCTTTCGCGTAAGTCCTATGTTAAATAGGATGGCGGTTGATCGCTAAGGATTAGCTCGCCGCTGTTTTTGGCTTGCTCTTGACCAACAGCGACCAATTGCCGCGTTGCGCCACCGCGCCATCTTGCTTGACCACCGAGACCTTGAACACGACTTTGCCATTGCCCAAACGCGGCACGGCCTTGGTCTCGATCACTTCAATTTCGGCGTGAACGGTGTCGCCGATAAAAATTGCGCCGGTGAACTCCCATTCTAGACCGCGAAAAACATCAACGGTGCCGCGCATGAAGCCAAGCTGAAATGCCAAACCGCTGGCGATGCTGAGGCCGAGCAAACCATGCGCAATGCGGCGCTTAAACCGCTCGCCTTGCACATATTGCTCGCTGACGTGAATCTCGTTGAAATCGCCCGACAGCCCAGCAAAGGCCACAATGTCGGCCTCGGTGATGGTGCGCGACGGCGAGCTGAGTTTATAACCGACGGTGTAATCTTCGAACCAAAGTCCGGTGGGGGGTGAAGTTGTCATGGGGGGTATTATAGTGAGGCGTGAGCTTTGCCGATGCTCGCTAATTCGTAATTCGTAATTCGTAATTCCTTATAATCGCCCCTCGTTATGGCTCTTATTGTTCCAAAATTTGGCGGCACGTCTGTGGGCAGCGCCGCCGCAATGCAGCAAGTGGCTCGCATTGTGCAAGATATGCAGAAAAATGGCGACCAAGTCGTGGTCGTCACCTCGGCGATGGGCAAATCGCCAGACCCGAATGACCAAGTTAAGGTGACCGATTTGCTCATCAATTCGGCCCGCAACGCCGCAGCCGGTGGCGATGATTATGTGAAGGCGCGTCATGCCTTGGCGCTCAAACACCACAATATCATTCGCGCCATTGTCACCGATCAGACCGACCGCGACACCATTAGCCGTGAAGTTGAGCAGTTGTTGGCTGGGTTCGAGGCGTTGTGCGGCAGTTTGCGCGTTTTGGGCGAAATCACCCCACGCGCCCTCGACGCGCTGAGTGGGTTGGGCGAACGCATCGCCGCTCGCATTCTGGCCGGCGTTTTTCGCAGCATGGGCATCGCCGCCGAGTCAATTGACGCCACCGAAATTGTGGTGACCAATGACAATTTCGGCTCGGCCATGCCGCTGATGACGCTCACCCGCGAGAAAACCCGCGCTCGTTTATTGCCGTTGTTGGCAAAAGGCGTTGTGCCGGTGGTGACTGGGTTTATCGGCGCGACCGAAAAGGGCGTGCCGACCACGCTGGGGCGCGGCGGCAGCGACTATAGCGCCAGCATCGTGGCGGCGGCGCTCGATGCCGACGAGTCGCACAACTACACCGATGTGGACGGCGTGCTTTCGACCGACCCGCGTATTGCGCCAGATGCGCACACGATTGAGGTATTGACGGCGCAAGAAATGGCCGAATTGTCGTTTTATGGCGCAACCGTGTTGCATCCGCTCACCATTTCGCCGCTGATTAAGCAAAAAATTGCGTTGCGCGTCAAAAACACCTTCAACCCGTCGCACCCCGGCACCCGCATTGTTTATAACAAAAGCGATGCCGAGGTGGGCAAGCAAGGCGCGGTGAAGGCCGTGACTGCCATTGACAAAGTGAGCATGGTGACCGTATCGGGCAGCGGTTTGCGCGGCGTGGCTGGCATTGCTGGGCGCACGTTTACGGCGGTGGCCCGCACCAGCACCAGCGTGTTTATGATTTCGCAGGCATCGGCAGAGCAGAATATCTGTTTTGTTGTGCCCCAAACCTCATCGGCACGGGTGCGCGACGAACTCAGCCGCGAATTTAACCGCGAAATTGCCAATGGTGAGGTGGATGAAATTTATGTTGATGACGAGATGGCGATCATCACGGCGGTGGGAATTGGCATTTCAGAAACCCCCGGGGTCAGTGGACAAGTATTCACCAAACTTGGCGAGCGTGGCATCAACATCCTCGCCATCGCTCAGGGGTCGTCTGAGTGTGGCATCAGCTTGCTCGTGCGTGGCAGCGCCAGCAAAAACGCCGTGCGCGCGATTCATGAATTGACGTAAAAGCCGTGAGCCATGAGCCGTGAGCCGTGAGCCGTGAGCCGTGAGCCGTGAGCCGTGAGCCGTGAGCCGTGAGCCATGAGCCGTGAGCCGTGAGCCATAAGCCAAGTCATGAGTCATGAGTCATGACTTATAAGGTATAGTTCGCTTATAGCTCATGGCTCATGGCTCATGGCTCATGGCTCAAAAGCTCAAAAGCTCAAAACTTATGGCACATCTTTTCCAAATCAATGCTTCTCAGGGCGGCGTACCAAAATGGCCCCTGCACGAGGCCGAGGTCGGTGAATTAGGCCTGACGGTAGATAAGGTCAAGCACCCTCATATTCACGGCGGGCCAGATCGGGCCGTTTGCTTATTTTCGCTTGAGCGTATTTTGGCGTTACAGGCCGAGGGTCATCCGATATTTCCGGGTTCAACTGGCGAAAATTTGACCATTGCGGGGTTAGATTGGGACACCTGTGCGAAAATCGGCACGCGGCTGCGCATCGGTAATGAGGTGTTGCTTGAGATTACAAAACCAACCACACCGTGCAATCAAATTGTGGCCTCGTTTGCTGATCGCAATTCAAATCGCATTCACCAAAATAAACACCCGGGGTGGTCACGCATGTATGCGCGGGTGATTGAAACTGGTCACATTAAAATTGGGGATGTTGTGACAGTCGAGGCGTGAGCGGCTGAAAAGCTAATTTCGTAGAAAGCGATCAAAAATATAAAACTAAAATCACTATGTCTGCATCTTAATCGAGAGATGCAATACCAAGTCTTAAGCCATAAAAGATACGAATTGCTTGTTATACCCCCTTGACTCTCAGGTAGCCTGAGACTGTAAGATGGGTTTATGAACAAACATATTATTTTTGGCACTGGCCCAATGGGCATACACGTGATGCAGAACTTGTCTGCACGGGGCGAGCGTGTGCAAATGGTTAACCGCAGCGGCAAAGCGCCAACAACCTTACCCGCAGGAGTGAGCGAGATTGCCGCCGATGTCGCCAATCTCGAGAGTGCGCATAATGCCGCCAATGGCGCAACTCACATTTACAATTGTGTAAACGCGCCTTATGATAAATGGGATACGCTAATGCAACCGTTGTTTGCAAATATTTTGGCGGCGGCGACCAAGACCAATGCGAAATTGATCGTGGGCGATAACTTGTATATGTATGGCGACACCAATGGCGCTGTTATACACGAAGATTTGCCAGAAAAAGCCAGCACCAAAAAGGGCAAAATTCGCGCCCAGATCTCAGCCCAAATGCTGGCGGCGCACCGAGCTGGCACGGCGCGGGTGGGTATTGTGCGCGGGGCAGATTTCATTGGCCCATTTGTCACCAATGCGGTCATGGGTGAACGCGCCATTGCCCCCGCCATTCAAGGCAAAGCCGCCCAATTGGTTGGCAACCCAGATCTACCTCATACCAATACGTTTATTGGCGATATGGCAAAGGCGATGGTGTTGGTTGGCGAGCGCGACGATGCGCTGGGGCAAGTGTGGTTTGCGCCAAATGACACAGCCTTGACCCAACGCCAAATCATAAATAGGGTATTCACCGAAGTTGGTCACAAGCCGCGCTACACGATTGCCACCAAACTCATATTACAAGGGCTGGGCATTTTTATGCCACCGGTGCGTGAAGTGGTTGAGATGCTTTATCAATTTGAAAAGCCATTTGTGGTTGATAGCAGCAAATTTGAGCGGGCGTTTGGGGTAAAAGGCACGCCTATGGATGAGGTGGTGCGACAAACGGTTGCTTGGTATAAACATAACTTATAAACATGTTACGAATTGGTGACTTTTCCCGTTTGGCGCAAGTAAGCATCGTGACGCTGCGGCATTATGACGATGTGGGGTTAATCAAACCTGCACATATTGATCGGTTTACTGATTATCGTTATTACACGCTCGACCAATTGCCACGCCTAAACCGTATTTTGGCGCTCAAAGATTTAGGCTTTTCGCTTGAGCAAATTGTGCGGCTGCTCAACGATAATATTCCGGTGGAACAAATGAAGGGCATGTTGCGGTTACGCCAAGGCGATATTGAGCGCCAGATTGCCGAAGAGCAAATAAAGGTGGTGCGCATCGCCACCCGTTTGCGGCAAATTGAAAATGAAAATAACCCTGTTCGTTATGATGTCGCGGTCAAGTCGTTAGAGGCTTTAACCATCGCCTCCACCCGTCAAATGATCCCAAATTTGTTTGAAATGGGGCGCTATCGTTGCGCGGCTTACGATCGTATTTACAACACACTGGCTGAATACAAAATCAAAAATGCCGGCAACGAAATGGCGTTGTATCATAATCACGAATACACCGAAACCGATATTGACACCGAAATGGCGGTGGTGATTCCTGTGCGTGAGATCAGTAAATTAGCCTTAGCCCCCATTGGCACGCGCCAATTGCCGGCCTCGCCCGAAACAGCCTGTGTAGTGCATCAAGGAGCGACGTTAGATGTCACACAAGCGATTATTGCCGTGTTTGAATGGATCGAGGCCAATGGTTACCGCTGTCGTCAAAGCGAAACCCGTGAGTTGCATTATTACGGCAAAGAAAATGAGTTGCAAGACCTCAATGCGCCGGTTGTAATGGAAATTCAAGTGCCGGTAGAGAGGATTAAGGTTCTGTAAAACTGAGGCGAAATTTCCTCAAACATGGGGAGTGTAAAAGACATAAAGTCAAAATCACTATACCTGCATTTTTTATAAAGATACAGGCATAGTGATTTTGGTGAAATCTTGAAATCTTATTGAGGTGCTATTCCTTCAGCCAAACATCGCCAGCGCGGGTATAGCTGATCAGCTCTTCGGGCTTGAAATACAGCTTAATTTCGCGTTCGGCGGTTTCGGGCTTGTCGCTGCCATGCACAATATTGCGCGAGACATCGAGACCGAGATCGGCGCGGATGGTGCCGGGGGCAGCCTCAGGCGGGCGAGTTGCGCCCATGGTTTGGCGGGCAGCCACGACGGCGTTTGCGCCCTCAAGGCACATTACCACCACCGGCGACGAGGTGATGAATTTGACGGTTGGCTCAAAAAAGCCCTTGCCTTTGTGTTCGGCATAATGCTCTTCGGCCAATTCGCGTGAAATTTGAATGAGTTTCATGCCCGCAATGCGCAACCCGCGTTGCTCAAAACGGCTGATGACGTTGCCAACCAAGGCGCGTTGCACGCCATCGGGTTTAATAATAATCAGGGTTCGTTCCATGTTTTTAGTCCTTGTGCTTTTTGCGAGGCCGATTGTATCGTTAATGCTGAGCAATGGCTGAATTTGAGCGCGTTACCCTTTGACCCGTTTGCGCAAACCTTGTTGATACGCCGCCAGTGCCGCATTGAGATTGCCCTGTTTGGTGTAGGCATCGCCCAACAAACGATAAAGCCGCGCCGAGTGCTGGCTGGTTTTGGCAACATTGCTTAAATCCTGCACCACCTCATCGAGTTTGCGCCCATTTTTGATGATGTTGGTATACAGCTCGGTGCTGGCATCGAGGCGACCTTCATTTAAGGTTTGCCGCGCAACCGCGATTTGCTCCAACGCCGCCAAGTCTTTTTTGCTGGGGCGTTTGGGGCGCTTGGCGGCAGCAGCCTCGGCCTCAGCCGCTGCAATGATGCCAGCAGGCTTGGCGGCTGGGTTGATCGCCGGTGTGCCGCTCGAAAGCTCGGCCATCCATTCTACGGGTGGGGGTAAATCGGGCAAAGAGAGATTGATTTCGGGCGGCGCAACAAGCGCTGAACCGGTTGGCTTGGCATTTGGCGGTGCGTTGTCATTGGCAGGAACCCATACCGACCCGCTTTGTGCCCGCAAGTCAGACAACCATTCCGGCTCGGCTTCGGTGACATTCGGTTTCCGGTTTAAATGACTGTCTGTTTCAGGCACTTCTGCCACGTCGTTATACACCACCGACCATTCCAACGGCTCGGCGATCTCGACAGGGGCATCTTCAAGCTCATACAAACTCGTGTCGTTACTGGGTGGGGGTGGATGTGGGGTGGATGTGCTGATCAAATCGTTGAGCCACGCCTCGCGGTCATCCTCTAGCTCGCTTTCAATGTCTATCTGCACTTCGGCTTCGCCAATCGGGTCGTCATCGCCGTCACCCTCAGAAAACGGGTTCGTTAACTCAGTCAGCGGTTTATTTTCTGCGGCGTTGTCATGCACACCCTGAGATGCGGTTTGTTCTTCATCATTCGTGAGTCTGTCTCTTATACACATCT
>JAHBAL020000322.1 GCA_018500105.2 Anaerolineae bacterium | reverse complement strand
CTTAAACACGCGCAAGCCTTGGCCCGCCCGATACAGCACCCAGCCCCCATCTGGCGTCACCTTAAAATCGGACACGCCTGTCGCCAAGGTGTCTTCGCGCCGATCTTCTAAGTCGTAGCATTCCAAATTGCCGCTCGCAACCTCACTCATTTCCTCTTTCAGGGTGCCGCCGCCGCTGTCGGGCGAGTAATAGGTATACAGCACTTTTTTGCCTTTAATGCCCGCAATAGTGCCATATAGCCCCGATGTGACCGGAAATGCCATCACCCGCGACTCGATGCCGTCGAAGTCAATTTGTAACTTGGGCGGGCTGGCTTTCTTATCTTGCGGTTTATCGGCGGTGGGTTGCGCCTCATTTGTTGGCGCGGCATCGCCTGTTGCGCTGGCATCTGGGCTTGCAGCGGCAGTGTTTTCTGGCTCAGCCGGGGCGGTTTCGGTGGGATTGGGTTCGGCGGGCGTGGCGCTTGGACTTGCCGGTGACGGTATATCGGTCGCTTCGGCTGCTGTGCCTTCGGTTGGCTTGGCCTCGCCTTTGTTTTCCTCGTCGCCTTGCCCACTGGGCGGGCGCGGAATAAACGGCGAAGGCAAATCATTGCGCAGCGTCACCAAGCACGGAATCGTGCCGCGTGGAAAACTGAGATCGAAGTGCATGTGGTCATACACCGGATCGAACAAGCGCTGCGACAAAAAGTAAAGGTATTTGCCCTCAGGGTCAAACGACGGGCGCATGTCTTTTAGCACAGGCCGCGTCACCTGCCGAATCTCGCCGGTTTCGACATGCCACAGTTTGATGGCGCTTTTTTGCAACGAAATCGAACAGCCATAAGCCAGCCATTCGCCATCGGGCGACCAATCAAACCCCTCGATGGCTCGCGCAAGGCCGCGATCCACCACCGTAAGCTTCATTTCCTCTTCTTCAAAATCGAGCACCAATAGCTCGTAGCGATGATTGGTAAATGCGATTTTGCCGCGCTTGGGGTTCGCCTTTGCCGCCGTTACGCGCCCAATATTTAGCGTTTTGGCTTGTTCGTTGGCTTTGCGCAAATAGTCGGATTGCTCGTGGTTGAGCAAGGCCCGCGTATCACGCGGAAAGCCGATGAAGGCTTCTTCGCCGCCCTCATCGCCAATAGCGAGCACCACTTCGCCGTCGCCGATCCATGTCGGCAAGCGATAGCGCACATTGGCATTGCCACCTTTGCCCAGCGCCGTCTCGCCGTGCTGCGTCACCGCGCCCTCAAAATTCCAAAACGTGAACAATTTGCCGCGTGCGCTAATCGCCAATTGGCTGCCGTTGGGGCTAAGCGCGTAGTCATTCAAATGCCACGTCGCATCTACAAATTTGCGGCTGCGCTGGGTTTGCGGCGAATAGAATTCGACCTCGACCTTGTGGCTGGCTCGCTTTTCGGGGTCAAACACATACAAATCGGCCCCGGCTTGATAAACAATACGATTGCCATCGCTACGGGCATGGCGCACATAAAAATCGCTGTGTTCGGTGTGGCGACGCAAACCCTTGCCGTTGGGCGTGCAAGAATACAAATTGCCCACGCCCTCGTGGTCCGAGATAAAGTAAATGCGGTTATTGTTCAGCCACATCGGCGAAGCTAGGTTGCTATCTAGCTCGATCAATGGCACAAATGTGTCATTTGGGCCGCTGTTAATCCACAAACGTCCGGCTTGCCCGCCACGATAGCGTTTCCATTTGGCGGGGTCGCCGGTGTTGCGGCCCAACACAACCCCCATTTTGCCTTTGCGCTTAAAGCGAAGGGCAATGGCCCGCGCTGGGCCAAAATCGAGGCGAGTGGGGATGCTGGGTTGGCGCGGGTCAAGCACATGCAACCAATACATCTCGCTAAACGGCTGCCCGGCATCTGTGCCAAATAAAATTTCGTTCTCAGATGCCCAGCCCGCCATCAAGACATTCATGCCGTAATAGGTCAGACGTTGCACCGGCCCACCGATGGCCGGCATGACATAAATTTCTTGCTCGCCCTCTTCGTTGCCGACAAACGCCACTTGCTGCCCGTTGGGCGACAAGATCGGCATAGACACCTCGCCCAGCCCAGAAGTGAGGCGGCGTGCGAGGCCGCCCTGTGCCGACACGCACCACAGATCGTCTTCGCAGACGAACACAATATTGTCTTGATGGAGGGTTGGGTAACGATAATAACCTTGGGGCATGGCGCTTAATTATATGGAGAATGCGCCAGTTTTAATGACTCAAGGCCATTTGGCAAATTTGTCAAGAATTGGGTTTATCGCATCAGCAAATTCTCGAACGTCACCATGCGTTTTTCATATGACACGCCGTAGCCGTTGCCTTCTTCGTAGGCCGCCGTGTGTTGCCCTTCGGCCTCGCTCACCCACACCTCCCACGAATACGCCAGCATTGGGATGTAATGCGGCGGTAAAGTCTCGGTATTGAGCGTGAATGAGCTACCCGTTTGGCGGGGGCTGATGTAGTCGGTCACGTCGCCTTCGGGCGGGGTAAACACCGATAGTTGATAAAATTCGTTGCTTTGTCCGGTGCGCACTTTCCATTTAAACGTGCTGGGCAGGGTGACGGTGGCATTATTGGCAGGCGATTCTAGCTCGACATTGGCAATATCGAATTTGCCCATGTTGATATTGGCCCCTGCCGTATACGAGATCAGCCGATGGGTGACCCACAAATCGAGCCGCTTGGGGTTGCCAGTATTGACATAATGCACCGCATATTTTGCACCGGCCTGCAAGGTGGGGGCATCGGCAAAGCTGTAATAGCCACGCGAGTCGGTGCGAACCACCCGCACCGAGGTCCAGTCAATGTCGTCAGCCGTTACCATCAATTCGACATCAACCGAGGCCGCGCCCTTGCCGGTGTCGTTGACCAGCCCATAAATGCCGCGTAATTGCGTGCTGGCTGGCGTTGGCGTTGGGGTTGGCGTTGCTGCGCTCGGCGTAGCGGTGGCGAGATTGGGTACGCGGGTAGCGGTGGCGCGTGCGCTGAGATGCAGCATTGGCAAATACGCACGCGGCTTTTGCTCGCCCAATTGCGTTTCTTCGGCTTGCGCTACGTCAGACGACATGGGCCAAAAACTCGGCAAGGCAAAACACGCCATAAACAGGCCAACGATCAGAATGCGAATGTGGTGTGGGCGAAGGGCGAGTGCTATCATGTAAACCTCTGTGAATTATTAACGTGAACAAATCTAATTTCAACCAAATCCAAGCCATCAGTGCGCTGTTATTTGGCAGCACTATGCTGCTGTTGGGTTTGGTTATTCCTCTCATCGTGCCAGCAAATCAAAAAAATGAAGTGCTGATCATGACCTTCTTTTTTACCCTAACTGGTATGTTATTGTTGCACTCAGCTCGCACTCATCAAACGCCCAATCGTTGGCTCAATTTATTTGGCTTGTTGATGTTGGCGATTGGGCTGGGGATGCCTTTGACCCGCTTGCAGCCTAGCCCAGATGAGCTTTTCTTTTGGATGGTCGCCTATATGCCGGTGGTGATTGGTGGGTTATTTTTTACCAAATGGGTGGCTGTGCGTCCGCATAAGTCAACGCCAGCGCCTAGCGGGGTTGCGCCTGTGCGCCGCGCGCCTGTGCAGCGTCTGCCCGAAGATATGCGTTATCAACGGCTGTTGCCCGTTATCTTGGTCGGCATTTTTGTGTTTATCCTCATCTCGGTCGGTTTGGTGCTTGTGCCCGCGCTCAGCGTTTTTTTGCGGTAACGCAAATCCGCATTTCATCTGATTGAGGCCGCGCTCAGTATAAATAAAAACGCCCCCGCGAATCGCGGGGGTGTTTTTATTGGTTTTGATAATGAGGCAATTACGCGACGGTAACATCAACGTCAGAAGCCTTCTTGTTCATGCGATCTTTGGCATCAGACACAATGACCTCGGCCTTGCGGCGGGCATCGGCCACGATGCTTTCGGCCTTGCGGCGGGCATCGGTCACAGTCACTTCGGCGCGTTCGCGGGCATCGTCCATCATGTCTGATGCGCGATCGCGGAACGTCTCACCGCGCTCGCTCAACTTGCGGCGGGTTTCATCACCAGCGCTGGGGGCCATCAGCAACGCGGTTGCTGCACCCACCAAACCACCAATCAACACGCCAGCGAAGAATGCGCCAGCTTCCATACCTGAATCTCGATCTGCCATTTGTTTTCTCCTTACTTAAAAATATTAACACCCAAATTCTAACATCGTTATATTAACTAACCATGTTAGAAAGATGAGAAAAAGATAAAATGAGACCAAAGGATGACGAGATTAGCGCTTGAGGGTTTTGTTGGCTTTGGTGCGAATGGCTTGACTTACGCCGCGCACACCGGCAAAAAAGCTGGCGACTTTGATGGTTGGAGCGGCCAAATTCTCGCTGACAAACTCGGTTGTGCCACGCACTGTTTGTGCGGTTTGTTGAGCGGTGGTGATGAGCGGCTTAATTTCGTTGCGCAGCAAGACAATCAACATTTGCAACTGAAACACCAAAACGGCCAACAACGCCCCGATCAACACGCTGACAAACGCCACCATAATGATAATAATGTCACGAATATTGGCGGTGCGGGCTGGGTCAACCACTAAAAACACCAAAATAGCCACAATCGCAACAATCCCAAGCACAACACCAATGGCGATCATGGCCTGCATTTTCAGCTTGGCTTTCCTATCGTTGGCGAGGGTGTCATCTTGTTTTTGCAAACCGTGTGGTGTATTTTCGTCCATTCTTAACCTGTTATTTTAAGGAATTATAGCACTCTGGCCTTGATTGTGCTATGTATTTGCGCCTTGGGGAAGTAGTTCAAATGTCATGCAGTGGCGCGGACGAACAATTGAAAAATCACGGCGATCGAGTGTCAAAATTTGAGTGATGTTTAAGCGTTCGGCGATTGCAACTACACATGCATCCACAAAATCAATCCGCGAATCGGCATAGCTTTTCAAGATATCTGCTGTCCTTAGCAAATCACGGGTGTTTGGACATTCAAGTGTAAATTTACTTTGAGGTAGCCGTGTCAAAAATAAAGCCCAAGCCACAACGCCACTTCGGGCTTGCACAAAATAAGCAGTTTCGGCTAATGTGATTTGTGGCAAAACAATTTCCTTGGCAGTACGATATAGCTGCTTTGCCAAGTGATGATAATTGTCATCAGCATTAATGAGCGCCACGACAAAACTGGTATCTGCGATAAATCGCATCATTTTTGCAAAGCCTGTTGTTTCGCCAGGTCTTTAGCATAAGCGGATGCATCTGCCCCCAACGAAAACATGCCGACAATTTCATCATCGGGCAATGCTTCTTCGCCGTAGGTTTGGGTTGCGATATAGCTCGCCAATGCTTCTTCTGCAATGACTTGAAGCGACTGTTTGCGTTTTAGGGCATAAGCCATCAAGGAATCCAATAAATTCTCTTGAATTTGTATGGTTAATGACGACATAGGTTTAAATTATACGTTCATGTCGTTAATCGTTAATGTTGCGTTGGCTCAAGATCAATCACGCGCCAAGGGTGGCAATTGAGCACCCATGTGTCGCCGACCAACGTTTCGGTGGCGGCGCGGGCCGAATAGGTGCGATGTTGATGCCCATGCAAGAGAAATTGGGGGCGAAATTGCCGTATCAGCCAGTTAAATGCCTTGAAGCCGATATGAGCGCGATCAACACCGTCTTGGATGCCATACGGCGGCGCGTGGGTGAGCAGCACATCAACGCCGCGCCCCTTTTTTTTGTAGGGCAGCCACAGATGCCGCGACAGCCAAATGGCCCGCCAAAATTGCTCGTTTTGCGTATATTGATAATTTTCTTGCGGGCGATAGCGAATACAACCTTGTAGCCCAGCGATGCTAATTGACCCGGCCTTCGATTCCACCGACACCCGTTGCTTGTCCACATCTAGCCAGCCAGCGGCCTCACTTTTAATGACCCCATGTAACCCCACTTCGTAGCTGTCATGGTTACCATGCACCAGCACCGCCGGCACATTTAAGGTCGAGAGGATAAATTCAAGATAATAAATGGGCAAATCGCCACAACTCACCACCATGTCAATTTCGCCACACCGTTTAACGAGTGCAGGGCTATAAATCCAGTCAACAACCTCATCGCTAACGGCTAATATTTTCATATCAATTGGGTGTAAAACTGGGGGCAAAACATGATTCACAAGCGTGGTGACGCAAT
>JAHBAL020000329.1 GCA_018500105.2 Anaerolineae bacterium | reverse complement strand
CCCGCCGCCAAAGACCAGCGACACGCCGCCGGTGCAATGGGTGCGCGATGAGATCACGTCCATCGTCGAAAGCCACAACCCACAACCCGCATTGCATGTGCGGCTATTTTTGCGTCGCAATGCCACCACCCCACCCTCTGCCTATGCGAATAGCGCCGATGGCTATGCCGTCACCTACCGGCTGATTGACCCCGACGGGCAAACATGGCTAAATTGGCGGCAGCCAATTGACCTGACACTGGCCCCAGCCGCGTGGGGCGCAGATGCCAGCGCCGCGCTGTATTGGGTGGATATGGTGATGCCCGTGCCGCTCGGTTTGCCGGTGCTGCCGTATCGGCTGCAAGTGTTGGCGCAGGCGGCAGGGCAACCCGCGCAACGCCACGAGCGCACGCTCGATGCCGACACGGTGGCGCGGCTATTCCGCATTACCCACTGGCCCACCAGCCAACCCCTCGCCGAGGGGGGCGCGGCCAGTCGCCTGCTCAAGCATGAGTTTGCGGCCTCGCTCAGGCCGGGCGATTATTTGCCGCTGGCGCTGACGTGGCAGGTAGGCCGTGCCGATGCGGCGGGCTGGGCGACGCAGGTGCGCCTTGCGCCGCTGCCGCTGGTGAATGGGCCAACGGTGCAAGCGACGACCGGCGCGGCGGCAGATTTGACGGCATATGTTGGGCAACCCTTGCGTCAGCAAGCCTCGCTGCAAGTGCCGCCAACGGCTGCGGCGGGCTGGTATTGGCTGGGCGCAACCCGCCAACGCGGCGAGCAAACGCTCGATTGGCATTGGCTGGGGCTGGTGCAGGTGCGCGATTACGCGCCCGCGCCACTGCCGCCGCCCTCGCAAGTGCCGCTCAATGCCAAAATCGGCGAGCTAAGCGTGCTGGGCTATGACGTGGACACGCCGCTCACGGGGTTGCGGCCCGGCAGTCGGCTGCAATTTCGCACCCAATGGCGGGTGAATGACACACCGAGCCGCGACGGGGTGCTGTTTTTGCACATTTTGGGGCCAGATGGCAAGCTGGCCGCCCAGCATGACAGCCCGCCACTCACGCCGGATGGGCTGCGCCCGACCCAAACTTATCGCGCAGGCGAGGGCATTCAACAGCCACAACCCGTCACGCTGCGGGCCGATGCGCCCGCGGGCGAATATCGCATTTTGCTGGGCGTGTATGACCTGAGTGGCGGGCAGCGCTGGCCGGCCCAACGAAATGGCGCGCCCGCGCAGGATGATTTGGTGGAGTTGGGGCGGTTTGTGTTGGGGAGGTAATACAATGAACAAATGCTTGGACACAACTTTGATTGCCACGCTGGGCAGTGAGGCGCAAGTGGTGACGCTGACGATTGACTTATTGCGCCAGCAGCAGCGCCATGTCACACAGGTGGTGGTGCTGCACACCGCGCCCAGTTCGCCGCCCATTGCCGAGGCGGTGCAACGACTGGCGGATGAATTGGGCAAGGCGGGGGCGCTTAGGGTTGCGTTTCATGAGTTGTGCAACGAGAACGGGATGCCGCTGCATGATGTGGACAGCCCAGACGCAGGCAAGGCGATCTGTCGCGCCGTCTATAGTGCCATCCGCGAAGCCAAACTGAAGGCGGCTGAGGGTGTGCCCGGGGGAGTTGATTTGTGTTTGGCGGGCGGTCGCAAAACGATGAGTGTGTATGCCATGATTGCGGCGCAACTGTTGTTTGAGGGGGATGATCGGGTATGGCATTTGTTTAGCGCGGGCGATTTGCTGCGCGAGAAGCGGATGCATTGGCGGCCCGGCGATGAGGCGGCGTTGGTGGCGTTGCCGCTGCTGCGCTATGCCGATGTTGCACCGGCTTTGTTTAGCCTGATGGACAACGCTGACCCCTTTGCGGCGCTGAGCCAAGCCGAGACGCACATGCGCGCCACGCGGGTGGCGCAGGCGCGTGAGTTTTGGCGGCAATGTCTTAGCCCAGCAGAAAAAAGCTGTGCGGCCTTGCTGCTATGCGATGGTTTGGCCGATAAGCAGATGGCGGAACGGCTGAATAAGTCACGCAAGACGGTAGAGACGCAACTTAAAAGTGTTTACGATAAGGCTGCGGCGTTTTTTGGGCTGTCGCTGGTCACTGGGCGCACCTTGGCCAGTTTGCTGGCGCCGATTGTGAATGAGGATGTGCGCGATTTTCGACTGAAGTCAGTTCATTAATCTGGATGGCATGGTTCAGGGTTTTTACTGATTGTGACGTAAGGATACTTGTGCTAGGCTAAGTGAATTATGCCAGCATTGTATATTTCACAACATGGTGATGTCTTGAAGCATCGCCAAAAGCGTTTGGTGGTTGAGCGAAAAGGGGATGAGGTGACGAGTGTGCCAGTGGCACATGTTGACCGCGTGGTTTTGTTAGGTAATGCCAGCATTACTACACCCACCAGTAAATTTTTGCTTTATCACGGGGTGGATGTGGTCTTTTTGACCGAAAATGGCGCGTATTGCGGGCGGCTGACCGGGCCGTTTGCACGTGATGGTGAGTTGCGGCGACGGCAGTATGCGGCATCGTTGCACCCGGAGTTGGCGCTGCAAATTGCGAAGGATTGTGTGACGGGCAAATTGCGTAATATGCGCACGCAACTGATGCGGCATCGGCGTGAGCATGGGCAGGGGTTGCTTGATTCGGCGATTGAGCAAATGGAACGCATGACGCAACCTATCGAACAAGCCACGCACAAGAATAGCCTGTTGGGGTATGAGGGCAGCGCCAGTGCGGTCTATTTTCGCGCTTTTCCCAGTATGCTCAAGCATGAATGGGGGTTTGCCAAGCGGGTGCGTCAGCCGCCGACTGATCCGGTGAACGTGTTGCTGAGTTTTGCATATACGTTGTTGTTTAAGCAAATAGAAGCGGCGGTGCAGGTGGTGGGGTTAGATCCCTATATCGGTTTTTTGCACGAGCCGCTACATGGGCGGGCTTCGTTGGCGCTTGATCTAATGGAGGAGTTTCGCCCGATTGTTGCCGACAGTGTGGTGTTGCAGTGTTTGAATGCGGCGTTGATCACTAAGGCCGATTTTACGCCCGGCAGTCAAGCAAGCCGTCCTTTGGTGCTTAGTCAGAGTGGGGTGCAACGTTTGGTTTCGACCTTTGAGGATCGCATTGCCAGCGAGATTCAGCATCCGGTGAGTGGCGAGAAAAACAGCTATCGGCGTTGTTTTGAGTTGCAAGCCTATGTCATGGCACAAGCGGTGCGGCATGGTAAGCCTTATTTGCCTTTGCTCACGCGGTAGGCCCAATTGCCAACGATGTCTAGCCAGAAATTTTATGTCATTACCTTTGATATTCCAGACAACAAGCGCCGGACCAAGCTGGGCAATATTTTGCTGGGGTTTGGCGAACGGGTGCAACGCAGTGTGTTTGAATGTGTGTTGTCTGAGTCACAATTTATGGCCCTGCGTCAACAAATGGACAAATGGGTTAAGCCTGAGGAAGATAGCGTGCGTTACTATAATTTAGGGGCGCAATCGGTGGCCGATGTTGAAGTTCAAGGGTCGGGCAAACCAACAAGTGTGCCGACGGTGTATGTGGTGTAGGCCGTTTTGGGCAATTATGAGAGACTTGCGCGGGGGGGGGTAAAAAACACCTCAAAACAACCTGAAAACATGCCTCCCCGCGCAAAGAAAAAAAAGTGGAGTAGGCCGCATCAATTCGGTGTATAATCTCGGTGTTTGTGGGAGCACACTCGCTTTTCAACCTCAATTTGGGCTACCGAGTGGGAAAGTTTTTCGGTAAAAATGAGAGGGGTTGGAATGTGTATGAAGCCCTGAGGGGCATTAAGACCCTTGATCGAAACAACAAATGTACCTCGTGGATACTGTTGGAATGTGTATGAAGCCCTGAGGGGCATTAAGACAAATCGGCGGGCCTGACGAGCTTGGCGAGACAATGATGCAAGTTGGAATGTGTATGAAGCCCTGAGGGGCATTAAGACTTTCTGATGTATTGACGAATATTAAAAATACCATAATAATGTTGGAATGTGTATGAAGCCCTGAGGGGCATTAAGACTAAATATTTTGTGTTTTGTGTTTTCATGTTTAAAATAATGTTGGAATGTGTATGAAGCCCTGAGGGGCATTAAGACATCTTTTGACCCCGCGTTTATTTAAGTAATCTTCATATGTCAGTTGGAATGTGTATGAAGCCCTGAGGGGCATTAAGACGTATGCGGTTAGGGTTGTGTGTTCGCCTTTGTCGTTTATGTTGGAATGTGTATGAAGCCCTGAGGGGCATTAAGACAGACGGATGCTTCATGTTCAAATAGTGTGGCATGGCAATGTTGGAATGTGTATGAAGCCCTGAGGGGCATTAAGACACTACTTGCTTTTCAATCTCATACACGCAAGACTCGAACATATGTTGGAATGTGTATGAAGCCCTGAGGGGCATTAAGACATAAATATAATAATATTAGTTAGCACAATCAGCATTGTGTAAAAGTTGGAATGTGTATGAAGCCCTGAGGGGCATTAAGACAGCAGGATACCGAGATGATTCTCGAACACTTTAATGACTCGTTGGAATGTGTATGAAGCCCTGAGGGGCATTAAGACGTTTATCGCTGCTTTGGAGGCATCTTTATAACAAAATACAGGTTGGAATGTGTATGAAGCCCTGAGGGGCATTAAGACTGCACCAATCCAATGTAGCAAAGAATACACAGTGCTGCGAACAGTTGGAATGTGTATGAAGCCCTGAGGGGCATTAAGACCTTCGATCAATTTGTCATCCACCCGTTTATTTTTGCGTTGGAATGTGTATGAAGCCCTGAGGGGCATTAAGACCCAGCGTTATCGCTCAGATACACCAACGTGTTGTATGTTGGAATGTGTATGAAGCCCTGAGGGGCATTAAGACAAGAAGTTTGCTTTTTTAATTCCCATTTTTTTTTGACACTCGTTGGAATGTGTATGAAGCCCTGAGGGGCATTAAGACATTGAACAACATCGGGCGAAGGATACGTTACATAGTCAGTTGGAATGTGTATGAAGCCCTGAGGGGCATTAAGACTCGTCAAATACGATCTGCCCATTGATTACATATGCCATGATGTTGGAATGTGTATGAAGCCCTGAGGGGCATTAAGACGATCAATACATTTTGTCATAAACAACTTTTTGTTATGGGGGTTGGAATGTGTATGAAGCCCTGAGGGGCATTAAGACTTTTTTCCAACTCTACCCACTTTATTTATATATCTAAATAGTTGGAATGTGTATGAAGCCCTGAGGGGCATTAAGACAAAAACGCGGCTACCAAAATACAACCCATAATTATATTAAGTTGGAATGTGTATGAAGCCCTGAGGGGCATTAAGACAAAATTATCAACGAATCCTTCGGGGTCGAACACTCGCCACTGTTGGAATGTGTATGAAGCCCTGAGGGGCATTAAGACGTTGAGGCAATGCGTTCATTGATCTTGGCGTTTAACTGTTGGAATGTGTATGAAGCCCTGAGGGGCATTAAGACCAAATTTGCCCCGTATAATTCAGCCCAATACATTGCAGTGTTGGAATGTGTATGAAGCCCTGAGGGGCATTAAGACCAATATGAGTAAAAAGTAAGCAATCAATAAGACTTTTTATGTTGGAATGTGTATGAAGCCCT
>JAHBAL020000330.1 GCA_018500105.2 Anaerolineae bacterium | reverse complement strand
AGATGTGTATAAGAGACAGGCTTTAGGTCAGCATAGACAAGCCCACGATTGTTGTAGGCGGCGGCATCATTTTGATCGAGGGCAATGACTTTGTCGTAATCTTGGATGGCGCGTTCGTATTGCTTTAGGTCAGCATAGACAATCCCACGATTGTTGTAGGCGGCTGCAACATTTTGATCGAGGGCAATCACCCGATCATACAGTTTAATGGTTTGGGTAAGCTCGCGCTTCAATTCATTATTGAGCCAGCCCAAGTGGAAATAGGCATCGGTTAAGCCAGTGACCGTTTGACTGACGGGCAGTTGCGTCTTCACGGCGCTGTCAATGGCGTTGAAGCTGCTTTCGTAGCCAGCCTTGCCTTTTTGATAGTAGGCTTGCCCCACCGCAAACAAGGCCAAAAAGCGCATTTGGTTGGGCAGGTCACGGGTGACCAATTGCACATACGCCTTGGGGTCAGCCAGTTGCGAGCGTTCGGTTTCGCTGATTTTGACGTCGCTGGCTTGTGCTTTAGGCTGTTTGAGGTTGAGAAAGTTGACCGTTGTGCGGGCGGCGGTCTCGTGCCCCCAAATGATGAGGCTGGCGTTATAACGTTGACCGAGGGCTTTGGCCGGCGCTTGGTCATCGTCTGTGAGCTGGCTGGGGATGACCTCCACGCGCAGGTTGATCTTGGGTTCGCTGTTGCTCATTTCCTTGACTGCGTTCAAAATCCCCGCTCGGATTTCTTCATGCGGTTTGGCATCTTGCATTCCGTCGCTGCGCGGGAAGGTAGCGACGAGGATGAGCGTTTCGTCCAGCCCTTCGGGTTGGGTCCAGTTCCAGCCCCAATCATGCACTTGGCGAATGGCGGCCTCGCGGATGGGTTTAATCAGCCAGCCAGCGGCAAGGATGACGACGAAGAAGATCACAATTGGGATTGGCAACCATTTCGGGACGCGGTAAATATTGATGATGGTGCGCTTATCTTGATTACCGCCAACCACATCGCCCCCAACCGTCATTGTGCCGGTGTTGACCAGCCCACCGGCTGAGCTGATTGTGAGTTGGCTGACCGGCGCAGCCTCAAACGGCGGGGCGCTGGCCTCAATGCCAAGGGTCGCGCTAGGCCACATGTTGTGCCGCAATTTGTGCAAGGCCGCACCGAGGTCGTTTAGCCGGTCTTTCTCATACATTGCCAGCAAAAACAACTCGATCTTGCGCTTTTTTGTGTCCACCGTCCACTGGTCGGCACTCAGGCCCAATTCAAAACACAGCGAAGCAAACTCTTCGCCGCTAAAAACGTCGTCAATTTGGTCACGCAGGCTCGTCCAAGTCATCGGCATAGGCGTTGCTCTTTGTTGCTGGTGTGGGTGATGGTTTTATATTCTACACCTTGGGCGTTGTTTGTGCATGATGTTGAAATGAAACGCAGCTTTTTTGCCCCAATCCAAGCCTAACCCTCAATATTCCGCAAAGATTTCTCGCTTCGCTTCGAAATGACGACTTCCGCGCTCTCTCACCCCCTCACCCTCTGCCATCCTGCCCACCTGCAACCTGCAACCTGCAACCTGCAACCCTGCAACCTGCAACCCTGCCCCCCCAACCACCTCCATTAAAATACCCCCCTATGCCCATCAAAATTCTGTCAGAGTCGGTGGTGTCGCGCATCGCGGCGGGTGAAGTGATCGAGCGCCCGGCCTCGGCGGTGAAAGAAATGGTTGAAAACGCGATTGACGCGGGCGCAACCGAGATCAAGATCGAGTGCCTAGAGGGCGGTCGGCGCATGATTCGCATTACCGACAACGGTCACGGCATTCAGGCCGAAGAGGTCAGCTTGGCCTTTGCGCATCATGCCACCAGCAAACTGACCATCGCCGAAGACCTCGAGCATATCAGCACGTTGGGGTTTCGCGGCGAGGCGCTGGCCAGCATCGCCTCGGTCAGCATCGTCACCTGTGTGACGCGCCACAAAGACGAAAACACCGGCACGATGATGCGCATTGACAACAGCCGCGTCATTTCGCACGAGCGCATCGGTCGCAATCCGGGCACAACCATGACCATCGAGCATTTATTTGCGCGGCTACCGGCGCGGCTCAAGTTCCTCAAATCCAACCAAACCGAGCGCGGGCATATTGATGGCGTGATCACCCGCTATGCGATGGCCTATCCGCACATTCGGTTTGCGCTGCTGCAAGACGGCAAGCCGATTGTGCAGACCACCGGCAACGGCAGCCTGCGCGACGTGTTGATCGAGGTGCTGGGCGGGCCAGATGTCGAGCGCATGATCGAGATCGAAACTGAGGTCATTGACCCGAACACGGGCGAGATTTCGATAGAAATGTCGCCTGAAAATGCGGTGAACGCGGCAGCGAATGCCGCGCCGATCACGGTGCGCGGCTTTGTCGGCTTGCCCACGCTTGACCACAACAGCCGCAGCCGCATCACGGTCTTTGTCAATGGCCGCCCGGTGCAAGATATCAAATTGGCGAGCGCGGTTGTGCAGGCGTATCACACCCTGCTCATGGTCGGGCGCTATCCGGTGGCGGTGGTCATGGTGGCTGTGCCGTCGGAAGATGTGGATGTGAACGCGCATCCGGCCAAGGCCGAGGTGCGTTTTCGCGATGCCAACGCCGTTTTCAGCGCCCTACAACGCGCCGTGCGCAAACCCTTGCTGGCGCATCTGGCCCCGCCCGAACCGCCCGTCTCTGTTTTGGGGATAAAAGATTGGGGATTAGGG
>JAHBAL020000178.1 GCA_018500105.2 Anaerolineae bacterium | reverse complement strand
GAAAGTTTGCGGGTTCCGGTTTAAAAGTCCCCCTTGCCCATTTGCACCTTGCCCCCTGCACCCTGCAACCTGCCACTTGCACCCTGCCACTTGCACCCTGCCACTTGCAACCTGCAACCTGCAACCCCGCCCCTGCCATTCAGGTAAAATAGGCCCAATGGCACACGGCTCTTATTTGTGGCAACCTGAACACGAACAAACGCAACAAACCTGTTGCGGTTTGCTTGTGCATTGCCTTGGCTAGTGTCATTTTGGGCAAAATATCATCAGCACAATCAAATCGCACACGGCAAAGCCGGTGCGATTTTTTTGCTTTTTAATGAAGGAAAATAACAACATGACCATCGTCCGCACCCGTTTCGCCCCCTCACCCACCGGCGAATTGCATATTGGAGGGGTGCGCACCGCCCTATTTTCGTGGCTGACCGCCAAACATGCTGGCGGGCAATTTTTTGTGCGCTTCGAAGACACCGATCAAGATCGTTACAGCGCCGGTTCGGCCCGCAACATCATCGAACAATTTAAGTGGCTGGGCATTGAGTTGGATGGCGGCCCTGATCACAAAGCGTTGCAGGCCATGAAAACCAACGAAGACACACCCGACGCGCTCGACGATGGCAGCTATCGCGGCATTCCGGGGCCGTTTGTGCAATCGCAGCGGCTCGATATTTACAAAGCCCACGCTGAACAATTGGTGGCGGCGGGCAAGGCGTATCGCTGTAACGAAAGCGCCGAAGAATTAAGCGCCATGCGGGCCGAGGCACAAGCGCAGGGGCGCACGTTCATGTTTAAAAAGAGCGCTCGCCTGCGCACCGAGATTGACCCCGCCACACCTCACGTCATCCGTTTCGACATGCCATCCAGCGGCCAAACTGTGCTTGACGACATGATTCGCGGCAAAATTGTGTTTGAAAATGCCAATTTGGGTGATGATGTGCTGCTCAAGTCAGACGGATTTCCAACGTATGCACTGGCGGCGATGGTGGATGACCATCTGATGGGCGTGACGCACATTATTCGCAGCGACGAATGGCTACCCAGTGCGCCCAAGCATATCGCCATCATCAAGGCTTTTGGCTGGGATTTGCCCATTTTTGCCCATGTGCCAACCGTGAACGGCGAAGACGGCAAAAAACTGAGCAAGCGGCATGGCGCGACCGGCATTTGGCAATTCCGTGATCAAGGCTATGTGCAAGAGGCGATTATTAACTTTTTGGCCATGCTCGGCTGGGCCGTTGGCGATGGCGAAGAGCAAAATGTCTTTACTGTGCCTGAATTGATTCAAAAATTCTCATTGTCGCGGGTCGGGGCCTCGCCCGCCGTGTTTAGTTTTCCAAAGTTGGATTGGTTGAACGGCGTGCATATTCGCCAAATGCCAGCCGACGATTTGGCGCAACGGTTGTTACCCTTTTTGGCGCAGGCCGGTTTGCATATTGACAGCGCCGAAAAGCTGGCTTTGCTCGTGCGGATTGTGCCTTATATTCAAGAGCGCATTAAAAAACTGACCGAAGCGGCAGGCTTCATTGACTTTTTCTTCGCCGATGTGGCAACGCCTTCGCACGATATGTTGATTGGCCCGAAGATGGAGCAACATTTGTCGCTGCACGCGCTCAAGGCATCACGCGAGGTGTGCGCTAATCTCGCTGCGTTTGAAGATACGCCGCTTGAGCAGGCGTTTCGCAAGCTGTGCGATGAGCTAAAGCTGAAGCCGAATCAGGTGTTTAGCATTATTCGCAATGCTGTGACCGGCAAAACCGTCACCCCGCCGTTGTTCGGCACAATGGCGATCTTGGGCCGCGATACCGTGCTCGCCCGCCTCGACAACGCCATTACGGTGCTGTCGTCGTGAGCGAGCGTTCAATTTTTCATTTTAAATTTTAAATTTTAAATTTCAACCGCCCAGCCCGTAAATGTCGCCGAATTTAGACTTGAGATAGGCGATGTAGGGCTTGGCGGTCAGGGCCTTGCCGGTGGCGCGTTTGATAAGATCGGTTGGGGCGTAGCGCCGCCCATGCTGATGCAGATGCTTGCGCAGCCATGCCAACAGTTGGCTAAATTCACCGCGCTTGAACTGTTCGGTCAGGTCGGGAATGTCTTTTTTGATGCGTTCAAACATCTGCACCGAGATCAAATTACCCAAAGTGTAAGTAGGAAAATAACCAATCAGACCGCCGGACCAATGCACATCTTGCAAACACCCGACCGCGTCATTTTCAGGCGTAAGCCCCAAATAGTCCTGATATTTGGCGTTCCACGCTTCTGGCACATCTTTGATCTTGAGCTTGCCTTCGAGCATCGCCATTTCCATCTCGAACCGCACCATGATGTGCAGGTTATACGTCACCTCATCGGCCTCGACGCGAATGAGTGACGGCTCGACTTTATTGATAGCCTTGTAAAACGTATCGAACGGCGTTTGTTTAAACACGGGCAACGCCTCGCATAATTGCGGGTAAAAATGCACCCATGATTCGCGGCTGCGACACACCAAGTTTTCCCACATGCGTGATTGTGATTCGTGCAACCCCAGCGAGCAGCCCGTGCCGGTGGGCGTGCGCTCGTAATCGTGCGATACGCCTTGCTCATACAGGGCATGGCCGACCTCGTGCATGACGCTGAAAAACATGGTGTTGAACATGGTTTCGTCGGTGCGGGTGGTGATTCGCACATCGTCAATCGAAAAGTGGGTGCAAAATGGGTGCGCGGTATAGTCCATTCGCCCGCGATTGAAATCGTAACCCAATTGGGTTGCCACTTTTTTGGCCAGATCTTCTTGCACTTGCTTGTCAAATTGCCCATGCAGACAATCGTCGCTCACGCGGTCTTTGTGCGCCACAATGGCTTTTACCAGCGGCACAGTCTGGTCGCGCAAATCAGCGAAGATATTCGTTACTTCAGCCGACTTCATGCCCGGCTCGTATTGGTCGAGCAAGGCATCGTAAATATGATCTTGATAACCAAAATAATCAGCGGCGCGGCGGGCCAGATCAAAATTTTTCTTCAGCCAAGGGGCAAATAATTCAAATTTTGATTGGCGACGAGCGTCAATCCACGCATGGGTCGCTTGCGAGTTGACCCGCGCCATCTCGGCTACAAATTCGCTGGGCAATTTGTGTGCGCGATCATAGTCTTGTTGGGCGATGTTGACGATGGCGGCCTTTTTGGCATTTTTCATCGTATCTTGTTCTGCCGCCGCCGCCTTTAGCAACTTGAGCGTGGCTTGCGCAACAAACATCTCGTGGCTAATTTTGCTCAGCGTGCCCAATTGCTCACTTCGGCTTTTCGCGGCTCCGCTCGGCATATAGGTTTCTTGTTCCCAACCGAGCACGGCAGTGGCGTGATTTACATCCGAAATTTCGTTCAATCGCGCCTTAAGGAGATCAAATTGTTGTCCCATATTTTTGTTGTTTTAGATTTTGGATTTTAGATTTTAGATTTTGGGGGTCTTGTGCTCTCAATGTTTTGAGCGATGCAGTGATCATGGCGACTAACTCATTTCCTTCTTTCAATAGAGCACTTAGGCCATTCAGCGAAAATAATTGATTGAAAATCTTAGCGGGCAGCAAAATCTCATGTGCCGCACCCGCACGGGGATCAATCCCCGCGCTACTTAACAACGCCCACTACGTGGGCTGCAAACTCAGCCGGTGTAACCGGCGTTGTTATGTAGAACGGCGATTGATCGCCGTTCGGGCTAACCTATTCTGTTATTTATTTCAACGCAATATCCTTATTATCATATCGGCTCGCGATTTTGCGCGGCAAGCAGCGCGATAATTTGCACCTACGGACGTGCCATAACGCACCAATTGCCGCCCAATCACCTCTGCCGAATGGGTGTTGGGCAAATGCTCAACACATTGAATGATTCGTAAGGCGTATTGCTTTGTGCGCTTTTTAAATAAGTTCTCATCCACAAAACACCTCGCAAATCTAAAATCCAAAATCTAAAATCTAAAATTTTATTAGCCCATCATACTCTGTGACACCCAGCGACCAAGCTGGATGGCGTAATTTGTGCCACGGTCCCAAGGGTAAACGTGGCTCATGCTGGCGAACCACAAGCCGGTCAATGGCGTACGGGTGGCGGGTATTTGTTGCGAATGGTTGAGCATCGGCACGGGCTGGGCATAGGCCTCGCGGAATACCCAGAATTTGCGCAACCACGCTGGCTCGAAGGCTGGGTTAATACGGTTGAGCGACCCCAAATACAATGATGCGATCTCGTGATCGCTCATGCTGAAATAGGGGTGCGACACCGGCAAATAATCGCCACAATACACGATGCGATCGCCACCAAAATTTTGCGGATCCACAAAATTGGTGTGCTCGCACAAACACAAAAACGGAAACCCCGCGTTTTTGGGCATGTTATACCAATAATAATCGGGGTTGGGGCTAAGCGGCTGATTGAGCGCAAACACCGCCACAATCGCGCCCAACGATTTCATATTGTTGAGCGAGCGTAGATAATCGTTGGGCAACTGCGGCACGAGCCGCGACATGATCTTGGGCGAGGTTGTCACCAGCACGCGGTCAAATTGGTCGGCAAAGGGCGAGTTTGGGGTTTTGACATGCCATGTATGCGCCAAATCTTGCTCGATGTGCTCGACCGGTGTGTTATACCAAATCCTCGCCCCACGCTCGATGACGCTTTCGGCTAAGGCGTTAAAAAACGCCTGAAAGCCGCCGACAAAGGTGCCCAAATTGAACGAACGCGACTTGACCCGCGCCCACAGCCACGCCATATTGACATCTTTGGCATATTCGCCAAATTTGCCCTCTAGCATGGGTTGCACCAGCGCGTTGTAGGCAGGTTTCCCCATCCAGCGTGAGGCCCAACTGTGCGCGGTGATTTTTTCGAGGTTGCGCCAATTTGAGGTGAGCTTGAGGAAAATGGCCGATAAACCCCAAGGCACTTTGGCTGGCAAAGACACGCCGGGAAAGGTGAGCGCGTCTTTGGGCGAAAAGACGGGATAAAAATTGCCGTTGTAATAAGAAACAGTTTTTGGGCTGCGAAAAATGACGCGATCACGCACGCCAATTTCTTCCGACAATTTTAATAAATCGGTATCGGTGGCAAACCAGTGATGATAAAACTTTTCGAGCGTCCAGCGCCAATGTGGCTCTTTAAAGCCAGCCGCAAGCCCGCCGGGGCGGTCGCTTGCTTCAAAAATGGTGACTTGATGCCCGGCGTTTAGGAAATCGTGTGCAGCTGCTAGCCCGGTCGCACCTGCGCCAACAATGGCGATGTTCATAAGCTTAGAATTTTAGATGGGTAGTGTATCACGATGACAGCTTTTTGATGCGCGGATTTTCTGAAGTTGGGACAAAAAGTATAACTTGTGTGTCGTTATGGCTTTAAGCTTTTATCACTCTCCACCGTGCCGCGCCAAGCATAAGGCTGATCAAGCAAATTATTCTCGCGCTGGCGTGTGCCAAAGGTACGTGCCCACACTTGGGTAAATTCTGCGCCAAGCAAGAAAATTTGGGCCGAATAAAACGCAAACATCAGCAACACCACCAATGAGCCAGATGCCCCATAGGCCGAGCCAGCGCCAGTGGTTGTCAAATACCAACTAATTGCATATTTGCCAATGCTGAATAACACAGCGGTCACCAAACCGCCCACCCACACATCGCGCCAATCGAGCTGCACCAGCGGAAAAAATTTAAAGATCATGGCAAATGAGAAGGTCATTGCCAACAGCGATACGCCAAATTCGAGCCAATAACTTAAGGTGCGCACCCAAGGTGCAATTTCATAGAGGGTTTGGTTGAATGCGCTAAGCGCCGTGCTCAGCGTTAGGGTGACGATGATGATGACGCCGACAAATATAATCATGATGAAGGGAGTTGCTTGGGTCTGAATAAAGCCCCAAACCCCTTTCTTGGGCTGCACTTTAATGTCCCAAATTAAATTGAGATCAGTTTGCAACTCGACCAACAGTGCAGATGCGCCGACAACCAGGGTTAGGCCGCCCAGCAAGGCCGAAACGAGGCTGGTTCCGGGTGTGTCCATCTTGGCGACCATGCTTTGGATCAAGGCGGCGCTCTCGCGCCCAACCGCGCCTTCGATTTCGCCCATAAGTTGGCCTTGAGCGGCCTCGCGGCCCAAGATCAACCCACCAATTGAGATGGCGATGACGATGAGTGGGGCCATTGAGAAAATGGTGTAATACGCCAATGCCGCAGCCATACGCGGCACACCATCGCCGCTGAACTCAGCGAACAACTTTTTTGCAAATTCGATGATTGATTTCATGATGATATTGTAATTAGACTCGAGATCAGAAATCGGATCAGAAATCGTTGCTGTTAGAAATCGGGTTTCTGAAAGAAACCCGATTTCTGAAGCAAGCTGTTTTAGCTGCATCGTTCATAGGTGAGCCACTTGCTGATCGGGCTAAAGCCGACTGAGGCGTAAAAAGGCAAATTGTGCGGCAGGCAATAGACCAAGGCCGTGTTTGCCCCTTTGGCCTGCATTCGCCGCAGCCCTTCGAGCAGCACCGCCTTGCCATAACCGCGCCGTTGGAAGGCCGGGCGTGTGCCCACTGGCTCAAATTCGCCTACTTGGTTGGCGGTGTCGAGCCAAGCGATAGCATAAGCCACGATGTGCGTATTTGGCACAACGGCAACTAAATCGAGTTCGGGGTCATAGCCATCTTGTGATCTCAGGTTGATATAAGCGTCATACGTCACTTTGGACGGATGCCAGACATCGCGGTGAATGGCGACCCGTTCCTCGAGATCGGTTGGCTGCACCTCGCGCACCTCAAACCCTTCGGTCAGAATCGGCGCAATTGGGTCGGTGAGGTCGCGGCGGTTGCAAAACATCACTTCGTCCCCGCGGGCAAAATGACGGCTTTCGAGCAATTTCATCCATGCGGCATCGCAAACGGGCGCTGACGCGGCGAGCATGGCATCGCCAGCATTGGCTTTGGCGTGAGCCAGCACCCAATCGAGCATTTCGGCCTCAAGTTTGCCTTGCCAATGCGGATGCACTTGGATCTCGAAATCGTTGCGGCGTGGCGAATACCAATTGAACCCGACAATATCGCCCGACGCATTTTCCCAAACCCGAATATGTTGTTCAGGCCGGAACTGATTATTTTGAAACATGCGCCAAACAGCATCGCCGATGGTCATGTAGCCAGCGGCATGGCCCGCAATGCGGCGGGCATCTACTAGCATTTGTTTGATCTTTGGCAGATCGGTGTGGGCCTGGTAAAAACGAGACATTTTGTGAATTACGAATTACGAATTACGAATTACGAATTTTTGTGAGTATCCTTGAGATGACTCATTGTCTAAATTCGTAATTCGTAATTCGTAATTCGTAATTAAATCTGCAAGGCTTCGGCGTTGAGGATGCTGCCACCGGCGGCGCCGCGAATGGTGTTGTGGGCCAGCGTTATGAATTTGACGCCGGTGTTGCCAAACAGCGGCTCGGCACGGACGCGCCCGACGATGCAGCTCATGCCGTTGCCGGTCATGCGGTCGCGGCGCGGTTGTGGGCGGTCGGCCTCATCGCGCACCACGATGGCTTGGGCGGGGGCGCTGGGCAGGCCGATCAACTCTTTGCGCCGATATTCACGCATGACACGGGCGCATTCTTCGGGCGTGGCGGGCGTCTCTAATTCAACCGACATGGTGACCATGTGCGAATCTATGATCGAGACGCGGTTGCAATGGGCGCTGATGGCAAGCTCGGCATCTTCGATATGGTCATCTTTGAGCGTGCCGAGCAATTTGCGCGCCTCTTGGTTGAGCTTTTCCTCTTCGTTTTTGATAAACGGCAGCACATTGTCAATGATATCGAGCGAGGGCACGCCCGGATAACCCGCGCCACTCACGGCTTGCATCGAAACGCTGAACACGCGCTTGACGCCAAAGGCATCATACAACGGGCGCAGCGACATGGCCGGGCCACTTACGGTGCAGTTGGTGTTGCAAATGATGCCGCCGCTCCAACCCCGCGCCTTTTGTTGGTGCTTGAGCAAGCCAAGATGGTCCACATTGACTTCGGGGATGACGAGCGGCACATCTTTGCTCATGCGGTAATACGAGGCGTTTGAGAACACCAGCACGCCCGCCGCCGCAAATGCTGGCTCGACATCCTTGGCGTTTTCATTGGGCAAGGCGCTGAAGGCGTATTGAAAAGCTTGGGCATTGAGTGCGGTGGTGTTGGTCGGCAACAGCACCATATTCCGCACTGCGTCAGGAATATCGGTGTCCAAAATCCAGTGGGCGGCCTCGGCATAGGTTTTGCCTTCGCTGCGATCTGAGGCGGTCAGGGCCACAATTTCAAAAAATGGGTGATTGTTTAGCAGTTGAATAAAGCGTTGGCCGACAGCGCCGGTAGCGCCCAACACGGCGACAGGAATTTTTGATTGGTTTGACATGATGTTAAAACGTTTGAAATTTGAGAAATTGGCAAAAAAAACAGGCCCTCTCGATTTGAGAGGGCCTGTTTGTAAACAGATTGAGTGACCCAACTTAAACCGATATGCAAAAAACACCACAAGTAGTGGTGGTTGTTGTCACGGTAGTGGTTGTTGTCAACATTTCGGGCGCAATTTTAGCATAGGCGTGCAAGCGCACTGCAAACAGCCTTAATTTTGCCCCAATACCCGTAGCATGTCGGCGTGAATGAGGCCATTGCTCGCCAAAATTTGGCGACGCGGGAAGATGCTTGGCACATCGGTGTTGCCCGAAAAATCGCTCGCCATGCCGCCTGCCTCACGCACAATCAACATGCCAGCGGCGATGTCGTGCGGCTGAATTTTCAGCTCCCAATAGCCATCGAAGCGCCCACAGGCGACAAAGCTTAAATCGAGCGCCGCCGAGCCGAGCCGCCGCACCGCCTGCGCCTCGCGCTTAAAGTGGATGAAATTTTGGTAGTTGTTGATTGGGCTGATGGCGCGGTCATACGGAAAACCGGTGCTCAAGAGCGCTTGTTTGAGGGTCGCAATGCGGCTGACGCGAATGGCTTTGCCATTTAAGGTTGCGCCGCCGCCACGTGTGGCGGCAAATAGCTCATCGCTCATGGGGTTATAGACCACGCCGACCGTTGGCACATCATCCACCAGCAAGCCAAGCGACACCGCGAAAATGGGCAGCCCGTGCGCAAAATTCACCGTGCCGTCTAGCGGGTCTACCCGCCATTCGTAGCGCGGCCCATGCGCGGCAGCGGCGATGTCATACGCGCCGCCTTCCTCGCCCACAATGGCGTGGCCCGGAAAGGCGGCCCGTAGCCGCTCGACAATGTAGGCTTCGCTGCGGCGGTCGTATTCGGTCACCGGATCAACGTCGCTGCTTTTAAATTCGACACGGGTTTGCGCCATATTCGCAACCCCCTCGCGCAAAATCGCGCCCGCCCCACGGGCAATTTCTTCGGCAATTTTAATCATAGTGAGTGATGAATTATGAATTATGAATTATGAATGATGAGTAACGAGTAACGGGTAATGAGTGGTCTTCATACACTCGTTACTCATTACTCGTTACTCGTTGCTTATTATTGCCCATACCCATTCATCATTCATAATTCACAACTCTCATGAATACCACTGCTTCGGCTG
Organism: Anaerolineae bacterium; assembly: GCA_018500105.2. Classification (GTDB taxonomy): domain Bacteria; phylum Chloroflexota; class Anaerolineae; order J036; family Brachytrichaceae; genus AQU-03. The sequence goes on along the minus strand of JAHBAL020000178.1, from coordinate 3,266 downwards.
CTTACCCGCGTGGGGTGCGCGGCTATGCCTTGCTGCTAAAAAACAACCCCAATGTGCGCAACTTATGGTTCGGTCAAGTCGTGTCCGATATTGGCGACTGGTTCAATACCGTCGCGGTGCTCGGCCTCATCCTCGAATTGAGCGGCAGCGCCTTGGGCGGCAGTTTGCAAGTTGTGCTGCAATATTTGCCGTCGGCCATTTTCGGCTTGTTTATCAGCGGCTATGTCGCCGACCGCTTTGACCGCCGTCATGTCATGCTCATTTCGCATTTTGCGCGGGCGCTGGTGGCGCTGTCATTTTTGCTCATTCGCTCTGCCGATACCCTATGGATTGGCTATGTGGCGACGGCATTGCTGTCGGTCGGGCAATCGTTTTTCGGGCCAGCGTCGTCGGCGGCCTTGCCCAATTTGTGCAAACCCGAAGAATTGCCGAGCGCCGTATCGCTGCAACAATCGTCATTTGCGGGCATGTTGTTTTTTGGCGCATTTTTAGGGGCGTTGGTCACCGAATGGCTGGGCCGCGAAGCCGCGTTCATCTTAAATGGGCTGTCGTTTTTGGGCGCGGCGTGGTTCATTTGGCGCATCAAGGCCAGCTTTAGCAGCGTCAACAGCGCACAAGGGTTGTCGGGCAGCAGCACGTTACGCGCCCTAACCGATGGCTTTCGTTACCTTAAATATAACGCTACCGTTTTGGCGTTTGTGCTTTTTAAGCCGATTTGGGGCATCACCGTCGGCGCAATCGGGCTATACAGCGCCTATGCTTATCAAGTCTACAATGTCGGCTCGACGGGTATTAGCTGGCTGTATGCAGGGCGTGGCTTGGGTGGTGTGATCGGCCCAATTGTCTTTACGACCCTAATTGCGCCCAAAACCACGCGCCAATTTGTTGGGGTGCTCATGCTGTCTATCGCGTTGGTGTTTTTTGGCTACGGCATTTATGGCATTAGCACGGGGCCGGTGATTGGGGCGCTCGGCACATTTATTGGGCATTTGGGCGGGGCGAGTGTGTTCGCGTTTACCCGCCTTTTTATGCAGCGCGAAGTGCCAGATCGGCTGCGCGGGCGCGTGTTTTCGCTCGATAGCGTGGCCTTTTGGCTGTCAAATTCGGCTTCGACTTTGATGATGGGTTATTTGGCGACCCAGCTTGGCCCACAATCGGTGGTGTTGGGTGGTGTGTGCCTCACTGCGCTTTTGGCCGCCATTTGGGGGGGCATAGTGTGGTTCCGCGCCCCCGTAGAGGCGCATCGGTGATGCGTCTCTACAGACGATGCAGTTGCTCAAACACGGCTTGTTCGCCGTCATATTTGGCGAGGTCGAGCCGAAAATCGTCACTCACGATGATGCCCTCATCTTCTAAACGCAAACGCTGCTGTATTTGCGAATCGGGGCGGCTGCTGTTTGAGATGCGCCCGTGTGAATTGACCACCCGCCACCAAGGCACATCGTGATTGGGCGGCAGGGCGTTGAGCGCATAGCCCACCACACGCGGCCAATTGGGGCGGCCCAATTGCCGCGCCACCCCGCCATAGCTCATCACGCGGCCTCTGGGGATGAGGCGAACAATGGCGTAAATTTGCGCGTAAAGTTCGGACATGGCAAGTGTTTGAGCGATACAATCTCGAAAATTTATTTGACCTCAAAGTAGAATCTCTCACAAAGAACACAAAGTTCACAAAGTTTTGTAAAAAGCCCTTTGTGAGCTTTGTGTTCTTTGTGTTTGTGTTCTTTGTGAGAGATTGGTCTGTCTGTTTTAACGACCCCTATTTCGCCTTGGTTGCCGCAAATTCTTGTTGCGCCGCCGCGAGTTTGGCGGGGTCGAGCAGCAAGTGCAGCGCCGTGAGCGCCATTGCCTTGGCGGCATTGAGCATGGCTTGCTGGCCTTCGTCCGAAATTGCAGCCTCGCGGAACGCATCGGTATGCGGCGAAACGCCACGCGGCGCGATTTTAAGGTAAGGGTGAATAGACGGCACTTTTTGGCTCACATTGCCCATGTCGGTGCTGCCCAAGCCCGATTCTTTCAGATCGGCCCAAGGGATGCCCAACTTGTCGAGCGTGTCGGCAAAAATGCCTTCCATCGTGGGGTTCGAGATCATATTGTCGTAGCGCGATTCTTCGATGATGTTAAATTCGACCTTGGCCCCCGCCGCCATCGCCGCGCCCTCGGCACAGCGCATCAGTTTCGCCAACGTTTCGTCGGCATATTTACGGTCAGCGGCCCGTACGCGGAACTTGGCGCTGGCGTATTTGGGCACAATATTGGGCGCTTGCCCGCCGTTGGTGATGATGCCGTGAATGCGGGTATCGCTGCGCAAATGTTGACGCAAGGCGTTGATGCCGTTGTAGGTTTGAATGATGGCATCGAGCGCATTGACGCCGTCTTCGGGGTTGGCGGCGGCGTGGGCAGGCTTGCCGTGCATATGAATCTCGATGGTGGTGGCGGCGAGGCTGTCGGCGTGAATACCGCTGCTGTCGAGCGGGTGAAACATCATGGCCGCCGACACCTCATCAAACACCCCGCGATTGGTGAGCAAGACCTTGCCGCCGCCGCCTTCTTCGGCGGGGCAGCCGACCACCTGCACGCGGCCCGGCAAACGCTCTGACACCTCGCGCAAAGCCAAGCCCGCGCCCAAGGCCGCCGTGCCGATCAAATTGTGACCGCAGGCGTGGCCCAATCCCGCTAAAGCGTCGTATTCGGCCAAAATGGCGATGGTGGGCTGTCCGGCGCTGGCTTTGCTGGGCGCAGTGGCGACAAAGGCGGTTTCGATATCGGCGGCGGCGCGTTCGACCTCAAATCCGCGTCGCTCTAAATGCGAGGTCAGTAAGGCCGCTGCCTTAAATTCCTTGTATTGCAGTTCGGGGTTTTGGTGAATTTCGCGGCTGATGGCGATGAGCAACGGGCTATCCCGATCAACAGCGGCGATGATGGCAGCTTCTAGCTCTGCCCGTTCGTTTAGAGAAGACATATAAATTTAAAATTTAAAATTGAAAATGTAAAATTGCACGCGGTTGACGTGCTGTAGGCACTCATTTTACATTTTACATTTTACATTTTCAATTTGAAAAAGTCAGTTGTCATTGGGGCCGGTATCGGCGGGCTGAGCGCGGCCATCCGCTTGGCGCAACAAAAACAGGCGTGGCAAGTCACGCTCATCGAGCAACTTGACCGACCGGGCGGCAAAATGGGCGAGGTGCGGGCCGACGGCTATCGCTGGGACACTGGCCCGTCGGTCATCACCATGCGCCATGTCTTTGAGCGCCTGTTTAATG
>JAHBAL020000041.1 GCA_018500105.2 Anaerolineae bacterium | reverse complement strand
GGTTGTGTCAATGTGGTGGTCAACAGCGGGTTTGAAAATAATGAGGGCTGGAAACAGGCGACCAAAGGCGGCACAGGCTTATTCGACCCCGAAAATCCCAATTCGGGCCAGCGCAGCGCGTGGCTGGGCGGGCAAGATCAAGAGCCGATTCAGGCCATTTATCAAGATATCAGCATTCCGGCCAACGCTAGCCGCGTCGAATTGAGTTATATGCGCTATTTGCACGAAGAGGTATCGGGCTTGCTTGGGTTGTTCGCAACCCCCGCCCGTTTTCGGGTAGTGATTGCCAATGCTTCTGGTGATATCGTCGAAACCATCGAGAACCTAACTTCAGATAAAAGTGATGATCGCTGGACACAAAATAAATTTGACCTGACTTCGTATGCAGGGAAGAGCTTGCGTTTGGCCTTTAGCGCCGAAAATCCGCGCTCAAACGTCAGCAGCTTCTTTGTGGATGATGTGGTGGTGGCCTCGTGTGCCGCTGCTGCCACTGGCAGCACTGGCAGCAGCCCATCGGCCCCTGTTCCCAAAGCCAGCGACGCAGTCTTTATTCAAGGTCAAGTGGTTGATGCCGACACAGGGCGTGGCATCAGTGGTGTGCAGGTTTTCTTCATTAAACCCGGCATGAGCGCCACCCAAGCCGCCGCCGATGACCGCGTGACCGCCAGCGAAGTAGATACCTATGCCATCTCGGATGACAAAGGCACGTTCCAATCACAAGCGGCGGTGCGCAAAGGCCAAACGTATGGCGTGATCATCATTGCGCGTGGCTATCGGCCTGTTGTTGCCGATGTCGGCACGGTCGTGCCCGCCAATGCCAGCAATCCGCATGTGGTCAAAGCCACCCTCAGGCGGGCATGGTAAGTATTTTAAGGCTGAAGGTGAAGGATGAAGGCTGAAATCCCGATTACTATTGCGATTTGTGTTTAAGCTTCAACGTTCACCCTTCGACCTTTAACTTGCAACTTTGAAATTTATGTCAAAAGAAATTGTTTGTTGTATTTGTGATAAACCAGTTGGCCCGCCCTATCACATCATGGGGAAACGGGCGTATTGTGCCAAACATTACGCCACTGTCAACTATCGAAATCAGAGCGCGTGGCGTGCCGGTTTGATCGAGTTAATTGGGCTAGCTTTGTTTGGCGGGGCCATGCTATTTCTCAGCAGTGCTGTCGGCGAGATCGGCCAAACGGGCCGTTTGGTGCTTGGCATCATCCTCTCTGTCATCCCTTCGGCGCTGTGGTTAAGCTATTTTTACGCCAATGACCGCTATGAACCAGAGCCGAAAAACTTTGTGGTGCTGGTTTTCTTCACGGCGTTGGCATTGTATGAATTGGTGGGCCGCCGCCTGATCGAAGAATGGTTCCGTGTGCCAGAGTGGGCTTCATATAGCAGCGAAGCATCGTTGGCGGCGCATATGCTAATCATTGGCATGGTGTTTCAGGGCATTCAATATGTCGCCATTCGCACCATTTACACCAGCCAAGAATTTGACGAACGGATGGATGGCATTGTGTATGGCACAGTCGCCGGGCTAGGATTAGCCACCATCCTCAACTTGCGCTATGTTATCGGTAACGAAGGGGTGGCGATTGGCCCCGGCGTGGTCACCACGATCACGAATGCCTTGGCCCAAGCCTCCTTTGGCGGCTTGCTCGGCTATGTTATGGCCCAAGCCAAATTTGAGCATAAACCTACGCTGTGGGTTCCGCTTGGCTTTGCGGTTGTGGCAATGCTCAACGGCTTATTTGTTTGGCTGATGCGCGAAGTGAGTATTGTCGGTCTCAATGTCGTCTTTTTCCGCACTTTCGTGCTTGGCTTTGCGCTTGCTGCTGCCTGTTTCTTGCTGCTACAGGTCATGATGCGTCGAGCGACCCGCAAGTTAATGAGTGAATGAATGAATGGGTGAATGAGTGAATGAAGATTATAGATTAGCGATCAAAGATTGAGGGGGCATCCTTCTCAATCACTCATTCACTCATTCATTCATTCGCTCACTTTTAAAACTATGTTGACAACAGAAATTGGAAATATTTGGCGTATTCGCACGGTGCGTAAAGATGTGGGCGTGGGGATTGTCGTTGCGTTGGCGTTTTTCGTTGGCTTATTGGTGCGTGAATATATCGAAACCCGCGCCGAATGGTTTATCGAACAAGGCACACCCTTTCGCATTGCCTATCCAGTCACGTGGGGTGAGGCAATCTCGCTGCAATCCGATGCCTTGCTCAAAATCGAAGATTTGGCGACCGGCTCAACGTATAAGACCAACTTGGTCGTTCAGCGCCGCGATCTCGACCCAGCCGCCGCGCCCACGATTCAAACATTGCTCGACCGACGGGTGGAAGAACGCGGTAAATTGACCGCCTATCATTTTCTTGGTAGCCGCGACCTAACGTTGGCTGGCGCAAAAGCGGTGGAATTGAATTACGCTTTTGTCGCTCAGCCGCTTGATCAGCCACGTCGCGCGTCGTTGCCGGTGGTTGTTCAAACCCGCGACATCATCATCGTTGCAAAAGATCGCAGTTATTACTTGACACTGTCTGCGCCCGAAGTTGAATATGAACGCGCCAGCGCCAAGTTTGACCAAATGTTAAGCACGCTTCGCGTTGATTAACATTCGTAGTCTTTTTGTCACCATCAATTTCACCCTGTTTTAGTCACAGCACGACATAGTGTGCCGTGACTAAAACAGGGTGAAATTGGCATTGCGCCATCTTACCTATTGATTGACCTATGTCTATGAAAACACAAAAAAAACTGACCCGCAAACAACGGGCGGCGCTACAAAG
>JAHBAL020000347.1 GCA_018500105.2 Anaerolineae bacterium | reverse complement strand
TTGCCACCTTGTCACCCACTCACTTCAAAACATGCCACCCATTCATCTCCGGCAGGCGTGCGCCGCTCAGCGTTGTTTCACCGACGGCGGCTTGGTCGCTGACGCGATACCAGATTAATTGAATTTGATAGGCGTCACCGGCTTGCAGGTGATTTTGTATAGGCACGCGGCAATAGCTGTCTCTGATCATTTGATCGGGCAGCCACGACCAGGTTGGCGACAAGCCCAAATGCGGCTGTCCGTCAACCGTCGCCACTTCGTCGTTGGCGGCATTGCGAATGCGAATGGATACTTGCAGCGCATCGGCGATGGGGTGGGGGCTTGACCACACAGGCCGGATGCACACATGATCGCCGTCTTGCTGCTGCCAATCTAACTCGTGCAGCCGTAGGCCGTTGGCAAATTCGCGCAGCGTTGGCTTGACCTCGGGCGCTGGCTGGGTGGCAGCAATGTTCAGCCCAAGCAGCCAAAATTCGCCCAAGGGGTTGCCGGTTAGCAAGGTTGCCGAGAGCGCTTTGCCGCTGGCGTCACTTGCCGCCAATTTCAATAGCAGCGGGCCGCTGGGCGCTTCGGGCAGGGCGGTGTGTTGGCTGGATGAGGTATTGGCGGGCGTGACTGATCGCGCATAGCGAAAGATGCGGCTGGCGAGATCAGCATTAGCGACCCCCGATGGCAACTCTTGGATCACCTGCACTTGCGGCGGCGCGAGGTCGTCTTTCCATTGCAAACTGAGGGTAAAGGCTTGCCCGGCCTGCACTTGGCTGGGCGTTATTTTGGCCGATAGCAAGGTGTAGGGCGGGGTGTCGGGCTGGTCTGCGGCCCAAAATTGCAGCGGGGCGCGATGCGGATATGGGCGACCATCAAAATCGAGTGTTTGCAAATCGCCAAAAGCGGCGTTGGTTTGGGGTGTTAAGGCCGTCACGTTTTGCATTAGCCCGATGCCGATGACCACGCCCAATGCCGACATCGCCATTCGGCGCAGGTCGAAGCGTTGACGGCCCTGCCACAGGCCCAACCCAGCAAGCCCCAACGCTGTCAGCACCGACACCCATTCTGCCCCGCGTTGGTCGGGTGTTTTGTCGAGCCATAAATTAAGTTGTTGCTGTCCTTGCGGCAATGTGGCCTTTACCCAGCCAGAGCCGAGGTTGGGCGCGAGCATTACGGCGCTTGTGCTGCCATCTTGTGCGACGCTGCTGGCTCGCCAAGGTTGCCAATAGAGCAGGGGCAATACGATTTCGGCTTGTGGGCTGTTGACCGTGATTTGCCATTGCTGCGAGGTTGGCCCCGCGCTAAGCTGTGTTGCCGCTGCCATTTCGCCAGTGAGTGCTACCGCTTGCGTTTGCCCCAGCACAGCGGGGCCGGTCACGGGTTTGGGCAATGCCGTTTTGGGCAAATATTCGGCACGGATGGTTGTGCCGATGTTGCCGCTGAACCATTCGAATAATCGCAATTGTTCGGGCGTGACATCGGCGCTATTCACCCACAGCCGTTCGTTTGGCAATCGCGCCAGCATGACCACCAATAACAACATCGCCATGCCGTAGAGACGGGTCGGTGACCCGTCTGCAATTTTGCCGATGAGCAGGGCCGCGAATAGCGACTGCAACGACAAAACGCGCCAAGGAAATTGCGCCAATTGCAATGGCTTGAGGGCCTGCCAAATCGGCGCGGAGAGAGGCGTGATGAGCAGCGTCGCCAGCACAAACAAGACTGGAATGAGCCAACGCCCTGTTTTTATGCGTCCAATCCATAATCCTAGTCCGATCAAACATAACAGGGCTTGAACCAACCCCATGCCAAACACGCCTAATTTTGCATCAACCGTGTAGTCGAAAAGCAAGCTAGGCTGCACCAAATTGGCCGCGCGAAAATGGTTAGCGTAGTTCAAATACCCTGTCGTCTGTTCATCGAGTTGCACTTGTCCCGTGCCCATCAACGCCGGCAACCAAAACCACGCGCTCAACATCATCGCGGCTACCCCTGCCGTGAGAAAGGAGTGGATAGTAGGGAGTTGAGAGTTGAGAGTTGAGGGTTGAGAGTAGGGAGTAGGGAGTAGGGAGTTGAGAGTTGGGGGTGAGTCGGTGTTTTTTTCTTTTGTGTCTTCAGTCTTGATTCTTGGCTCTTGGCTCTTGAATCTTGACTCTTGGCTCTTGACTCTTGGCTCTTGACTCTTGGCTCCTGGCTCTTGGCGCTTGGCTCTTAAAAACACCAACGATGCTGAAGAAGGGCGCAAACAGCAGCGTCGAGACGTTGTGGGTGCAGGCGAGTGCGGCGAGGCCGAGCGTCATTGCCCCCCAGCCGCGTTTGCTGCCGCGCAACACGCCCCACAAGATGAGCGGAAAACACGCAAACGCCCAAAATTCTGACAGCGAGTCGCCCCGCACATACAGATTAGCGAGGTGAAATGGCGCAAGGGTGTAGGCGATGGCGGCCAGCGCCGCGCCATGTGGCGATAAAAATTGTCGCGCCAACAGATACATCGTCGCCCCGCCCGCCACCATGCCCAAGGCTTGGATGAATTGAATGCTGAAAATGAGATCTAACCCAAGCACGTGTAACAGTGCTGCAAAATAATAGGGCAGCGAGGCGTAAAAATTGAAAAACGGATAACCCAGCCCAAAATTCGCGTTCGGCATCCAACGGGCAGGCACAATCCCCGCCCGTATATTTTCGGCCAACTCGAAGGTGCGTTGCAGCAAAAATGGGCTATCGCCACCCGCACGGGTGTGAATGATGCCCGGCCCCAGCCAGATCGGCGCTGCGGCAATTGCACACACCAACAGCCACGCCACATGGGGGGCAATTCGACGATAAGTGGACGTTGACGGCATGATGAATGATGAATTACGAATTACGAATTACGAATTACGAATTACGAATTGTTTTACTGGAGACACATTGCCTATCATGCTCGATTTTAGCGGGCAATAATAACTTGTAATCGCAAAACCCAATTCGTAATTCGTAATTCGTAATTCGTAATTAATTAAAGTTTTTTTCGGCGCAAAATGAGCGTGATGATGACAATGACGATGATAAAGAGCAGCAATGCCCCGATGGCGGTGGTGAGGATGCTCGTTAGGTTGGGGCCGGTATTGGCGGTGGCGACGGGCACAGCGGGTTTGCTTCTGTCGGCATTACCATCGCTGACCTTGCGCAACCCGACATAAAAATCAACTTGCCCGTTGGCGGGCACGTTTAGTTGTGCGTTTAGCACCGTAGTGGCGTTGTAATTGGGCGTGATGGAGGCCGCCACCACGTATGGCACGCCCGATTGCACATTCAAAAAGCATTTTGGCTCATTTACCCCGTCGGTGACATGCGAAAAGAGAATTTGGTTTGTGCCGGGCAAGTTGATGCTGAACGGAACCAGCGGCACAAGGTCTTCGGTGCGGTCACGTTTGCCATTGCCATTATTATCGTAATAGGCCAGCACGCAAATGATGCCATAGGACGGGGCCGCCACCGTGTTCGAGATATCGGTCGTGCTGGTAATATTTACGTTGACACCGGTGCTTGCGCCAGCGGCTAACTCAATGGTCAGCTCTTGCCCCAACGCGAGGCGGTCGCTGCTCAGGCGGTTGATTTGGCGCAGCTCGTCGGTGCTTTTGTTGTAACGCTGGGCAATGGTGGCAAGCGTGTCGCCTTCTTTTACCACGTGTTTGATGCCTGTGACAGGGCGGGTGATGTTGGGCGCGATCGGGCTGGGTTGCGCGGCTGGGGCGGTGTTGCTCAGCACCTCGACCAAGGCATCATCCCAATAGACTTCGTTATGCCGAACGACATCGCGCATGGTGGCCGAGGTGTAAACCAAAATGGTGCTCGATTTTGCCTCGGTCTCGATGCTGAAAACCTTGAAATCGTCTCTGGGGTCTTGCTCGTTAGACCATACCACCTGCCCGTTGAGCGGGTTGGCGCGTCCGGCATCGCCGCCGGTGGGGTCAATGCCGATCTTGAGTTTGATTTCACGCGAGGGACGGGCCGACATGACACTGTCGTCGTTGGTTGACCAAATTTGCCCGTGAATGGTGAAGCGCACCCGTGTGCCGGGGGTTAGGCCGGTGATGGCGCGGTAAATGCCGCCGTTGAAGGTCTTGTTTTCGACAAATACCCGTTGCGCCGCCAGCCCGCTTTTCACCCGTTTGGGGCTGCGGGTTTGGTCGTATTGCGGCTGAAAGTTAATGCCTTCGGTATCGGTGTCTTTGCGGGATAAAAACCACACGCCCCAACCTTTGGGCACTTTGCACAATTCTGTGCCGCACGAACTGAGCGGGTCGTTGACAAACTCGCCTTCAAAATCTTCTTTTTGAATGGGTGAACCTGTGACGGTCGCGGGCGCAGGTGGCGCGGGCGTTTGGGCAGCGCTGGGGCGCGGCGCAAGGCCAGCACATAGCATTGCCAAGATGACAAAAACGAAAATCGGCGGCTTTGCCGAACGGTAAAGTGCTGTTGCTAAACGCCGATGTTGGGTGATCAATCTCATTTTGTGGGGAAAATCATAACTGAATCCCTAAGCGCCTTGTTATTTTCATCCAGCACGTTCAAACGACGGCCATCGCTGCGGCGGTAAATGCCGACCAGCACTTGGTCGGTGCGGTTGTCGAGCGCCAATGCTTGGCCGGTGAGCGGGTGCACATCCACAATACTATCACCCATTTGCCAATGCGGCATGGGAAATAAGCCGTAGGCGGGGCTGCCGTCATGCTGGGCGATCATGATGCCATTGCGCAACACATGCACAAACACAGCGTAATCTTCGCCGATGGTCTGGCGGGGTTGCCATGTCAAGGTGGCTTCGGTGGCGGCTTGCGGGTTTACAAACGCTTTGCTCAGCGTGATGCCATTTTCAAACACCGCCAGCGGCGCAGCACTAGCCGCTGGCGCGGGGGTGATGCGAATGCCGACGAAGGCGCGGCGGGCTTGCGGGTCTTTGTCGCCTTGCGCCATTGCGCCCAAAAATGCCTCGAATTGGGCCGGATGTGGGAGCGCGTCGCGGGCGGCGGCCCAATCGTGGTTGGGGTCGAAAATGAGGGTGCTGGGGCGTTGAGGCAATTGCGCCCATGCCGGGTTGGCGCGGTGGTTGGGTTGAATGTGATGTGTGTCGAGCGCGTAGGCGCGAGGTGCAAGGAATCGTAGGGCGGGATTGTCGTTGCTCAGGCGCTGGTCGAGGTAGAGTGCGTGGTTGCTCGGCACTTGATTAACCGCATCGGCCAAGGCGACATTATGCGCCTCTAGCCAATAGCCGGTGAGCGGCTGTTTGACATAATTGTCAAAATAATCGCCGCGTGCGCCGATGAAACTGATGCCCAAAATAAAGGTGGCAGCCAGCGCGGGCGGGGTTACCCAGCCGCGAAAGGGACGGGTGAAGAAATACAGCCCCATCAGATACCCCTGTTTCGACAGCCAAGCCAAGGCCGCCTCAAGCCCAATTGCCAGCACCAAACACGCGGCGGGCAGCGCCCCGATGGCGCGTAAATAATGGGGGGTGTCTTCGGCAAAGACGGTGGGAATTAGGAAAATGGTCAGCCACAGGGCCAGCGCCAAAGCCGACGCGCTGTGGGACGAGGCAGGGCGAGCGAAATGGCGCAGACTGCGCCACAGCACAATCAGCGCCCCCGCCATGAAAAATGGCGCGGCTAGCCCATCGAAAACGGGCCGCAATGACAAATTGTGTCGCCAGATGCGGTCACCTTGTGTGACGAACATGCCGAGCGCCTTGCCGACATTGCCGACGAGCGTGCCGATGAAGTTGCCGCCGTTGATGTCGGGGTTGAAGATGGAGACTTGTCCGGCGCGGTTGAAGAATAGATCGGGGTGACGGCTGAGCCAGAGTATGAGTGGTGCGAGGCTAACGAGTAACCCCAATGCGAACGGCATGAAGGTTTTGATGCTTTGACGATTGACACGAAAGCCATTTTTTAGCCAAAGCAAACCGCCAACTGCCAACCCAAATGGCAACAGCATTTGCGCCGAGGTGTAAGTGTAAAACGTTAGCCCAAATAGCACCCCCGCCAACGTCATGCGCCATGTGCGGGCGCGGCCTTGGTTTTGGGCGGCCCACGCCACGCAGCCGATCGCCAAGCACAGCATGAGCGGTAGGGTGATGGCGCGATATGCTACGCGGCTGATGGCGAGATGCCAAAAATTGATGGCGAGGGCGGCGGCAGCCAACACGCCGATACGGGGCGAAAATAGCCAGCGGCCCGAAAAATAAATGGCGAGGATGCTGAGGATGCCGATCACGGCGGCGGCGCTGCGCACGGCGGTCACCGTTTGCCCCATTGCGCCGATAAACAGCGCCAGCCAGTAAATGAAGAGCGGCTCGCGTCCGTTGTTGGCGGCGAAATACAGCGCCCAACGTCCATTTAGCACGCCCACCGCATCCAGCGCATAAAACGCCTCGTCACGATACAAGCCGGGTGGCAGCTCGCCGACCTGTGTCAGCCGCAGCCACGCTCCAATGCCAACCACGAGCGTTACCGGCAAAATCATGCGCCAATTCATATAAAGTGCTAAGTGCTAAGTGCTAAGTGAGCAGTGGAGAGTTTCTCAACTACTTGCCTCCCAAATCTAGCATTAGCATGTCTAATGCGAGACGGGTGTTGACGTTTTGGGCCAAGTATTTGCGGGTGGTGACGATGGCACGCATGGCGCGGGTGGCGGCGCGGGTTTGGCTATGGCTGGCGGTCGTGTTTTTCGCATAATCGCGCCAATACAAAGCCCAATCGTCGAGCAATACGGTGATGTCTTCCTCTTCGGCGCGGGCCAGCTTTTCGGCGTAGGCGAGTCGTTCGGCGCGGTTGCTGTTGAGCAAGCGTTGCAGGTCGGCAATGCGTTGGGCGTGGGCGGTGTAATGTGATTCATCCTTGAGCAAGGCCAAGGCCCGGCCCACTTGACCACGCGCCGCTTGTGCGGCGGTTCGGGCCTTGGCCGGGTCGTGGTTGCGTTGAATGAGCGCGGCTTCGATCACGCCTGCGCCGAGCGGGCGCAAATTGAGCACTTGGCAGCGCGAGGCGATGGTGGGCAAAACACTCTCGACGCTGGGGGCGATGAGGACCAGCACCACCTTTGGGTTTGGCTCTTCGAGCGTTTTGAGAATGGCATTTTTGCCGCTATCGCTCATCAACTGGGCGTCGTCAATGACGGCGACCCGATGGCTGCTCTCGACTGGCGACAACGACAACGTGCGCATCAGATCGCGCAAAGGCTCAACTTTGATCGAGCCATCTATCGGCGCAAGCCAACTTAAATCGGGGTGCTTGTTTTGTTCAATCAAGGTGCGGGTGCGTTGTGGGTTCGCGGCATCCCGTGCCAGCACCGTCACCGCCATTTCACGCGCCAATGTCGCTTTGCCGATAGACGGCGGCCCGACAAACAGATGCGACTGCGCCAACTGCCCGCGTTCAATTGCCCGCGTCAGCCGCTTTACCGCCCATTCATGCCCGATGATGTCCATTTAATTAATAGTGATAGTGGATAGTGATAGCAGATAGTGATAGTGGGTAGTTATCGTTATTGTTACTATCCACTATCCACTATCACTATCTGCTATCCACTACCGTAGTGTACACCTGAACGGTTTGCCGTGCAATGCTTTGCATGGTGAAATGATTGAGCACTCGTTGACGGCCTTTGATGGCGAATGTTTCGCATAGGGAGGGCGAGTCGGCGAGGCGCTGCAACGCATGACTTAGGCTATAAACATCGTTTTCGGTGAATACCAATCCCGCATCGCCAATGACATGCGGTATTTCGCCGCAGCGTGAGCCGACAACAGGCACGCCGCACGCCATCGCTTCGATTAACACGCGCCCAAATTGCTCTTTCCAGTTGGGTAGGGTGCGCGAGGGCAGCGCCAAGACGTCAATCTCGTGATAAAACTCATGGATGCGTGTGGAGGGCAAGGGCGGGCGAAATTCGACACGCTGGTTTAGACCGAGCGTGTTGGCGAGGGTGTGCAGCGCGGCTTGTTGATTGCCATTGCCGAGAATGATGGCGCGGGCGTTTGGCAGGGCGGCAACGGCGTGTAACAGCAGATCAACGCCCTTCTCATACACCAATCGCCCGGCAAACCCGATGGTGAAAGGCTGCTCGGCTGGGCGAGGTGCGGCGCGGGGTTTGAAATGCTGCTCATCAACGCCAAATTGTGGGATGACATGCGTCTTTAGCTTGGCGTATTTACGCTGCCACACTTGCTCGGCCTCGGTGCTGCCCATGAGCGCTGCGTCAATATGGCGCAAAACCCATTGCTCCATCCAACGAAAAGGCGGCGGATAGTGGCGATAAAGGTTTTGCCAACTGAACAATACACTGCGTGCGCCGACCTTTTTCGCGGCTCGCAAGGCCAAAAATGTGGCAAGGTTGTATGGCTCTTCGTCAATGTGAACAAGGTCGGGCTTAAATTCGGCCAATTCTTGGGCAAGCGTTGGGTAATGGTGCAGGTGGTAATTGCCGCTTAGCCGAATGGGGATGACGCGCAAATCATGTTTTTTCGCGTAGGCATTCTCTAGGGTTTGCGCCCCCCAATGAGGCGGCACAAAAGTCGCCAATTGCGAGCGTTCGTCATGCGCTTGTAACGCCTTGTGAATTAGCTCGCATTTATGTTGATACGCCGCGACGACCAGCGCTTTTGAAATCATTGCTACACGCACAGGGGGGCAATGATAATGGTGAATAATTTTCGAGTTATAAATCTCTTTGCGAGAAGTGGCGGATCGCAAGCAAGAGAATGGCGATCGTATAGCCAGCCGCCCAAATTAACATGCTGGGGCTGGGCGCGACGCTACTTGAGAATGGGGTGAGGCTGAGCACGCCGAGGCCGTCGGGCTGCATGTAATAGGCCGCCAAGCGCCACAGCGACTCGCTTGGCATGATGAGGCTGGTGATAATGCCGATATTTTGCGCCGCCTGATTGCCAAGTAGCCCGCCGACTTGCTCGACCCAGCCACCGATGAAGGCCAATCCGAACATGCCGAATACAAAAACGCCGTTGGTGAGTGTGGTGAAGCGTGTGCCGCCAGCGATTGAAAGCGTGAGCAATAGCAAGGTTTCGAGCAGCATGATGGGCAGCGCGATATGGATGTTTGGCAATGTGTAATTGCCCACGAAGGCGACGATGACGGCCACGCCGCCGATCATGCAGGTGGCATAAATAAGCAGGATGAAGGCAAAACCGAGCCATTTGCCCAATACGATTTGCGAGCGCCGCACCGGTTTGACAATGAGTGACTGAATTGCGCCAGAGCTAATTTCGCCCGACAGGGTGTCAACTGGCAACAAAGTCGCCATCATGACCAGCAAGAAATTCACCGCATATAGCCCGGCCATCGCCAAAAAATTGTAGACCATGCGTGTGCTTTGGTCACGGACTGCTGACGGCGGACGCACGCCTTCGCGTGCGACGGCATCATTGATAAAGTAGATGCCAGCGCTGAAGATGCTGAGGAAGATCGCCCCCAGCACCACCGCCGCTAACAGCACTCGTTTGCGTCTGGCCTCGTGAAATGTAAGATGTGCGATGGTAAACATGCTTTTCTAAGAATGAGTAATGAGTAACGAGTAACGAGTAACCACTGATTGCGATACTCATTACTCGTTACTCGTTACTCGTCATCCCTCTTTTGTGTTCATGGTTTCGACAAAGAGTTGTTCGAGCGAGGGGTGATGGGCGGCGAGATGGTAGATTTCGCAGCCTTGGCCGACCAGCCAGCGGGCGAGTTGGGGCAAGGTCGCTTCGTCGCGGATATTCATCCGGATGCGGTTGCCTTGGGCTTGCACCTGATGCCCAAATTCGGCCAGCCCGCGCAAAATCGCGTCATCAACCTGTCCCAGTTTGATCTCAAGCTCGTTGACATAGACGTTATTTGCCGTCAAGTCAATTTCGCGCACCACATTGCCTTGCTTGAGGAAAACCACGCGGTTGCAGGTGACCTCGATTTCGCTGAGCAAATGCGAGTTGAGGAACACCGTTGTGCCTTCATTGCGCACATCGGCGATGATATCGCGCACCAATAACCGACCGAGCGGATCTAGCCCCGACGTTGGCTCGTCGAGAAAGACGATTTTGGGGTGATTAAGCAAGGCCATTGCCAAACCGATGCGCTGTAACATGCCCTTGCTGTATTGCTGAAGTTTGCGGTCGCCGGCCTCGACCAGCGCCACCCGTTCGAGCAAGACCTCGATGCGCTGCTTGAGCGCCGCGCCAGACATGCCATATAGCCGCCCATGAAAATGCAAAAATTCGCGCCCGGTCAGCCAATCGTGGAAACGAAAATGTTCGGGCAAAAAGCCAATTTTGGCGCGGGCCTGAACATTGCCGGGGGGCGCACCCAATACCAAACTGCTGCCCGCTGTTGGCGTCACCAACCCAAGCAGCATCTTAATAGAGGTGCTTTTGCCAGCCCCATTTGGCCCCAAAAAGCCAAATACCTCGCCTTCGCGCACATTAAGCGTCAGGTCGGCGACTGCCAGCTTATTCCCAAATTGTTTTTGTAGGTGGCTGGTTTCGATAACAAACATTTGTGCAAAGTTGAAAGTTGGAAGTGCAAAGTGCTAAGTTGAAAGTGCTAAGTGCTAAGTATGGTTTTCTCAGGACTTTGCACTTTGCACTTTGCACTTTGCACTCACTATTGTAGCGTTGCCGCGATGGCGACGAGGTCGTCGGCGGGCATGGCGCTGGTGGCGGCATAGACGATGCCGTTTTCGGACCAAATTACGGTTGCGCCCGATCGCGGGGCATTGTTGGCACGCATGGCGGTTGCACCGCTGCCGCCTTGGGTGATCAGCACGCCTTTGTTGCCGCGAATGCTGATGTCGCGGAACGAGGCCACGTTGGTTGGAATCGGCACAACGAGCGTGCTATTCCAATCAATGCTGGCGGCGAGCCGCTTGGCATCGGCGGGTGACATACCGGTGACGCGCAAGCCAATTTCGCCCAACTCGGCCATGCTGACGCCGTCGGGCAACGACACCTCTGGGCTTTTGGCTTGTGTCACCGTCATCGCGCCACGATTGCCCGAATAACGGGTGGCGACGACATTGGGGACGTTGACGCTAATGGTCGCGCCGTCAAGTTTGGTCGGAGCCTTGATGTCGGTGATGCCCATTGCGCCGAGCAAAGCGTTGAGTTTGGCGCTATTGGCCTTAATTTGGGTTGTGCCATCGCCTTGCACCTGAATGCTGTCCAGCGTCATGCCTGCGCTGGGTCCCAACATCTTGACTGTGAACCCGGCCAGTTTGCTGGCTTGTTCGGCGTTGGCGGCAGGAGCAGGGCGGCTCGGTTCTTTAATTATCTTAACATCGTCGCCGATCAGCGCCTTCAGGTCAATTTTGTTGTTTTCAGCAATTTTGCCCAGCGCCTCTAGCCGTGCTGGGTCAATGGCAATGGCGGTAATCTGTTTGACGCGGAACAGATTGAGAAAGTTTTGCGCGGCATCGGCGACAGCGGGCACAGTAAAAACGGCAAGGCCGAGCGCGGCGACACCCGCTGCTGTCGCAAGTCCAGCCCGTCCGGCAAGGCCGGTCTTGGGTTGTGGCAACGGCTGGTCAATTTGCCGATAGAGATTTTTGGCGAAAGCTGTATCGGGCTTCTTTTGGAATTGGGTGAGCATTTCCTCTGTGTTCATTTTTCTCCTGAATTTGTTGATTTTTTTAAGCAGACCATGATTTTCTTAGCCGTTCGATTAGCCGATTGGCGATGGTTCCAACATTCGACTCGCTTAACGACATGACACTGGCAATAGCGCGGTTGGTGAGGCCAGCACCAAATTTGAGCGCCAACAATTCGCGTTCACGCTCGTCTAATTGTGCCAATAAATGCCCCAACTGACGCAAATCGGCGCGGTGTTGGGCGATGTCGTCGGTGAATGAGGCGCTTGCCACCTCGCCCAGCGCATCGAGCGAGGCGACCGGCGGCGTAGCGTTGCTTTGGGCTTGTCGAAAATGGTCATTGGCAACATTACGCGCAATGCTGAATAACCATGTTGAAAACCCCGCCACATCACTACGATACCGATCTCGCGCCCGCCACGCCTTTTCAAACGTGGCGGCGGTCATGTCTTGCGCCAAGGCATCGTCGTTAATACGATACCTAAAAAAGTTGTAAACCTTTGGCAATTGCTCGCCGTAAACGGCTTCCCAATCAATTTTTGGGGCGTGCGCCATCTTTTGAGCTGTGTCGCGGCTGCCGAGTTGACCAAGCTGGTGACCAATGCGGTTAAGAAATGGGATGTTTCCGATCATGTTCTATCTAAATATACGCAGCACTCGAAAAAGTATCACAGGTATAATCACTTAATCACGTGTCAAAATGACATATCAAAATGAATGATGTAATCGCACTGATTGAGCAATTATCGCGCCTTGCGATTACGCCGTTATTAATTTCGTTGGTGGCAAGCGCGGCGGGGATCGTATTGATGCGCAATTGGCGCTTGACTTTGCCCATTCTCATTGTCCAATATGTGCTGGTTGGGCTGTTGATGGCGCGTTCGATTCAGCCCAGTTTGGCGCTCATCAAGTTAATATCGGGCGCGTTGGTGTCATTTGCGCTCAGCATTGCCGCCCAGCGTGCCGACGATATGCGTGCCCAACGCGGCGAGTCGGTGGCGGTTGAGCGGATTCGTAAAGTGGCTTGGCGTAGTGTGCCCGCCCAAGTGCTATTGCGGGCGGTTGCGCTGTTGCTGGTGCTGACGGCGGCTTTTGGTGCAACCACCCGTTTCCCATTGCCCGGCAGCGCTCGCGAGCTACATTTCGCTTGTTATGTGCTGATTGCGTGCGGGCTGTTTATCATCGCTACCACGCCCGAAGCGCTCAATATTGGTGTTGGCATTTTAATGTTTATTTCGGGGGTTGAATTGGGTTATATCGCCGTGTCAGCCAACCTTGGCATCAGCGTCATGATTGGCTTGCTATCGTTGATCGTTGGCATCGCCATCGCCTACCTCACCCTTTCCGACAGCGAACCCATCTTAAGTGGTTAATGATGAATTATGAATTATGAATTTTTAGCCACCAACCATTAACTACTAATCACTAATTATTAATCATTAACCACTAACTCATGATTTCCGGTTCGATATTCGTGCTCCTACTTCCGCTGCTTGCGGCAGCGCCAGCCTATATTTTTCGGCAGCGGCGCGGTTTAGAGGTGTTGCTGGGCACGTTGGCATGTGGGCTTGTATTTGGCATTTTGCTGTTGCCATACGACCGTAGCAATAATTTGCTCGTTAGCACGCTAGACCTTAGTCGCCCCATCGAGTTTTTGGGTATTAGCATTCGCATACGGCCCTATGACCAAATTGCACTTTCGATCATTTTTCTGTGTGCCATCGTCTTGTTTTTATTATCATGGCGCACCTCACAAGGTTGGTCATTTATTCCGCTGGGTTTATGTGTATTGTCTATCATGAGCGCCGGTCTGATGATCCGCCCGTTCGCCTTTAGCGGCTTACTATTCGTCATTGCGGCAGCGCTGATCTCGATCATGATTCAAGCCGAACATGTGGGCGAGCGCAGCACACATGGTGCAATGCGTTACCTCACACTCAGCACATTGGCGCTGCCCGCCTTCTTAGGGGCCAGCTATTACTTTAACCAAGGCAACGCCAACAGTAACCCTGAAACAGCCGCCGCCTTGCTCGACAATGCCAGCATTTTCTTGGGGACTGGATTTGTGCTGTTACTTGGCGCGTTTCCGTTGTTTACATGGACGCACTTGGTTGCCAACGATGCTCCGCCCATCACCACCGCATTTATTGCCGTCATTGCCGGTGGCATCGCCTCCTTTCTTTACCTATCCCTCAAACAAGAATTCGTTTGGTTGCGCAACCTTGACGGCAATAGTTACGTTTCTATGGTTGGGCTTATCATGATTGCGACTGGCGGGTTGTTGGCGTGGGCGCAGCGTTCATTTAGCCGCCTCATTGCCAGTGCCCTCAGTGTAGATATTGGCGCAAATTGGCTGATGCTCGGCCAACATGTGCATCAATCGGTCGAGGCGGTGGCGCTCAATGTGGTGTCGCTTACCTTGTCGCTGGGGGCGGTGGCGATTGGGTTGGCCATTTTGCGCGGCAAAGCCCGCGACGACAGCTACGCCGCATTGACCGGCGCGGCCCGCACCGGCAATAATGAACGGCTGGCCGCGATGGCGATTTGTGTGGGCGGGATTTCGCTCAGTGGGATGCCGGGGAGCATCGGGTTTGTCACGCGCTGGGTGCAGGCCCGCACCATCGCCATCACCGATGTTGAATTGGCGGTCGGCTTGTTACTGGCGCTCGCCAGCGTTGGCATCGGCTTTTTGCGCGGGGTGGCGGCGCTGATCTCAGAAAAGCCCGTAACTGCAGCAACAAATTTGGCGACTGACCTACCTGCGTCACTCGCGTCAGAATCGAACATGCTCAATGCGCCCATGCCCACTGATGTCGCATTGCCCCAAACCGATGAGGCGCAAACCGACCTCATGCTAGAGGCGCAACCCGCGACCATCCCCACCAATCAACTGGCCGACGTTTTGGCGCACGATATTGCCGAACGTATCGCGCCGCTGGCGATTTCGCTACCGGCGTTGGTGTCCATCGCCATTTTTTATTTCGGCCTGTCGCCGGTTTTGTTTACCAACCTCAGCGCCTCGCTCAGCCGTTTATTTAGCTTTTATCGCTAAAATTCCCGTCTAATTCCTAACTAAATGGGCTAATGCCTCATGCGCTTGGGATGCGATATCGCTACAATCTCAAGCGTTATGAATACACTTGCTGCTGGTTCACACATCGGGCCATATCAAATTGTGGCCCCCATTGCCCAAGGCGGGATGGGCGTGGTCTACCATGCTCGGCAACCGTCACTGCAACGCGATGTGGCGATCAAGCTGCTGCCGACGCAGTTTACCCAAGATGCCGAATTTTTGGCGCGGTTTGAGCGTGAATCTCGGGTGTTGGCGCGGCTGCGTCACCCGAATATTGTGCAAGTGTTTGATGCGGGCGCGAGCAATGAGCAGCATTACATTGTGATGGAATATTTGTCGGGCGGCACACTCGCCAACGAATTGGCCCAATTGCGCAAAAACAACGAGGCACTGCCGATTCAAAAAGCGGTTGATATTGCCAAACAAATTGCGCAGGCGCTCGATTATGCGCACTCAAAAAATATTGTGCATCGAGATATTAAGCCGAGCAATATTCTCATTGCCGACGATGGGCGCTATGTGTTGTCTGATTTTGGCATTGTGACCGACAACGCCAACACCAAAATTACCCGCACCTTGCAAACGCTGGGCACACCCGAATATATGTCGCCCGAACAAGCCAATGGGCTGGCGGTAGATCGTCGCAGCGATATTTATTCGCTGGGTGTGGTGCTGTATGAGATGTTGACCGGTGCGCCGCCGTTTTCGGGGGGCAATGCGTTGTCGGTGCTGAACAAACACTTGACCGCCCCGCCGCCGTCGTTGTCCAAAATTCGCGTTGGGATTCCAACATGGCTGCAATCGGTGGTGCAAAAGACCTTGGCGAAGCAGGCCGAACAGCGTTATCAAACCGCTGCCGAGCTGATTGCGGCTTTGCAGCAACACAGCACCGAGCGTGTGCCGACATCGGCTGGGCCGCGCATTCCCAAAATGGCGCTGGGGATTGGGTTGGGGGTGATTGGCATGTTGGCTGGCGCGGGCTTATTGCTGAGCAATATTTGGTCGGGCGGCGATCGCCCTGCTGGCAATGCTGGCGGCATTTTGGGCAATACGCAGACCTCAGCGACGGCGGTATTGGGAGCGAGCGGGGTAGCAGGAAATGCGGCCTCGCAACCGGTTAATCCAAGCAACCCAGCCACTGGAGCGACCGTTGCGCCGAGTGGCGGTAGTGCGCCAACCAATAGCGTTGCAACCCCAACGCTTGCACCGACGCTCAATGTGCCCGCCGGTTCGTCGGGTGGTGCAAGTCCATCAGTCACGCCAGCCCCGCCGCCATCGCCGACTGCGTCATCGGGCGGCGGGGCAGTAACGCCGCCAACAGCCACATTTACCCCGCGCCCCCCGACTGTAACGCCTATTCCGCCCACATGGACACCCGTTCCGCCTACATGGACGCCAAAGCCGCCTACGGCCACCGTCACCCCAACACGCACGCCGACAAAAATACCGACCAAAACGCCAACGATCACTCCAACACCGACTAAGGGGCCGACCTCTACGCCGTGCGTGCCGATTAGCAAATGCTTGGTGGTGCGCCCTGATACGATAAAAATTAATCCCAATATTTTATTGATTACCCCCACGCCCTAGTTGCCTTGCTCGTCTTGTCGCCCTGCGTATAATACCCTCGAAAATGAGAAATTTGACTTTGTGTAGTATTTTGCGCAAAGTAATATTACGAAGGAATAAAGATGTCAGGTCATAGTAAATGGGCAACAATTAAACGGGCGAAGGCGACGACAGATGCACGACGTGGTGCAGCATTCACCCGACTATTGCGTGAAATTGCGGTGGCGGCCAAAGAAGGTGGCGCCAGTATTGAATCGAACTTTCGTTTGCGCTTGGCGGTAGATAAGGCACGCGCTGCTAACATGCCGAAGGACAACATTGAACGCACGATTAACCGTGTGACGGGGCAGGGCGGCGAAGGCGAAACCTACGAAGAGTTGATGTATGAGGGCTATGGGCCAGCCAAAGTGCCATTTATGATTCAGGTGCTAACCGATAACCGCAACCGCTCAAACTCGGATGTGCGCAAAGTGTTGACCAAAGCCGGTGGCATTATGGGTGAAAGTGGCACGGTGGGTTGGCAATTTAATCGTAAGGGGTATATTGCGGTGGATCCGACTGGGACCAATTTCGACACGGTGTTCGAGGTGGCGCTTGAGGCTGGCGCCGAGGATATTAAAGAAGGCGATGGCAATTTTGAGGTCATCACCGAGGTTGAATATTTGCGCCCCGTGCGCGAGGCGTTGACCGCCAAGAAAATTAACGTCACCTCTGCCGAGATTAGTTATATCCCCACCACCTCGGCTGAGCTAAGCGAAGAAGAGATGGAGCGAGTTGCCACTGCGATTGAGGCGCTTGAAGAACTCGACGACGTGCAGCAGGTTTATACCAATATTTCGTGATTGTAGATTTTAGAAATTGGGTTTCTGAAAGAAACCCAATTTCTTGATAAAGACTTGATTTCGCTTGGCATTGACCCCGGTATTGCGACCACTGGCTATGGGGTGGTGCGTGAAGAGCGAAATGGGCAATTGACGGCTTTGGCTTTTGGCGTGATCGAAACGCCTAAAACGGCGACTTTGCCCGAACGATTGCAGCAATTGCGCAATGATTTGAAGGCGATTTTGGCGCAATGGCAACCCGAAACGTGCGCGGTCGAAGAATTATTTTTTGCCACCAACGCCAAAACTGCCATTACAGTCGGCCAAGCCCGAGGCGTGATTTTGCTCGCGCTGGCCGATGCTGGTTTGCCAATTGGTGAATATACGCCGTTGCAGGTCAAGCAAGCCATTGCTGGCTATGGGCAGGCCGACAAAAAGCAAATGCAAGAGATGGTGCGGATGTTGCTCAATTTGCGCACCATCCCCAAACCCGACGATGCCGCCGATGGGCTTGCGATTGCTATTACGCATTTGCAAATGCGCAAATTTAATGCGTTGTAATTTAGGAATGGTTGGGTCGGGGCACGGCATGCCATGCCCTTACTCAACCATTCCTAAATCCAAAATCTAAAATCTAAAGATGATTGCTCGATTACGTGGAACCATTTTGTCTGTGCGTGCCCCAAATATTGTGATTGACGTAAACGGGGTAGGGTATCGTGTGGCGTGTTCGCAGGCCATGCTCGATAAATGTGAGGTGGGGCGGCAAGCCGATTTGCACACCCACATGATTGTGCGCGAGGACGACATTTCGCTGTATGGCTTTGTCAGCGAAGACGAGGTGAATTTATTCACCACCTTATTGGGCGTGCAGGGGATTGGCGCACGCACGGGCGTGGCAATTTTGTCGAAATTGTCAGCGGAGCAGTTGAAAACTGCCATCGCCAACAATCAAATTGATACTTTGTCGCGGGTTCCCGGCCTGTCTCTTATACACATCT
>JAHBAL020000220.1 GCA_018500105.2 Anaerolineae bacterium | reverse complement strand
TAAGAGACAGCTGTGGTGGTGGCAACACTCATCGGCACGACACTGGGAGCTACGACGCTAGGCGGCACGGTCGAGGTGATTCGAGGCGCTGGGTTGGGTGTTGCTTGTGCGCAACCGGTCAAGATGAGTAACGCAATCCCAATTTTTTTCATGATGTAATGATAGACAATTTGTCGCATGGCTGGTGAATGGCAAATATGTTTGCCATTCACCACAACTTTTAAGCGCTTGGAATGGTTTCGCTGAGGGTGGGGCCAGCATCGCTGAGGCCACTTGGGCCAAAGGGGTTGGCAACTTTCACATGCATGTCTTGGCTGCACAAAATTTGGCACGAAAGGCGATATTCGCCGAGCAAGCCACGTTCTGCGAGTTTGTTCTTTTCCGCCTCGTTCATTTCAGCGGGTTCACCTGCCAGAAATTGCACTTTGCACGTGGTGCAGCGGGCATTGCCGCCACAGCGATGCAGTGGATCGCCGCCATTCTCGATGAGTGCAATCGTTAAACGTTTGTTTTCGGCGACCTCAAATGTGCCGATTCCTTCGATAGTTAATTGTGACATAGGGGGGCAAGTATACAAAACAAGGCTGGCGGCAAGATGAAACGCCGCCTGTGCTGCTTGCGTATAATTCACGACTAAGCGTAAATTATGGCTTCTGAACCTAATCGTGGCAACCCAGAAATTGATATTGACGTAGATTTGTGGTCGTTAGAGGTCGCTTGGGTAGAGCCGCCATATATGGTGGTCATCCACAACGACTCGGTCACCACGTTCGATTTTGTCGAGCGTTTATTGCAGTCTATGTTTAAAAAACCGCCCGATGAGGCCGCCTTGATCGCTTGGGTGACGCATGTTTATGGCAAAGCATTGGTTGTGGTTTGCCCTCAAACCGAAGCCGAAAAGCTTGTGCGCAAAGCCATCTTCGCCGCCCGCCTCGAAGGTTTCCCCCTTATGCTGACAGCCGAACCGGATGAGTGAGTGGATAGCAGATAGTGATAGTGGATAGTTATAGTGGATAGTTATAGTCGGTAGTTGGTCGGTTCTACTATCACTATCCACTATCACTATCCACTACCTGCTTAATACTTAATATCCACCTGTTGGCCTGTGCCGGCGCTTTTGACAATGGCGTCACAGATGACGGCGTTTTTGTAGCCATCTTCAAAATCGGCGGCATGGGGTTGCACGGGTTTATTATTGATGATGGAATCAAAGAAGTGCGCAAATTCGTGCACAAAGGTGTGTTCCCAGCCGATGATGTGCCCGTGGGGCCACCAATTGCCCCAAAATGGGTGATATGACTCGGTGACAAGCACCTTGGTGAAGCCTTGGGTGGATTGGTCGCCACTGCGCCAAAATACTTCGAGTTCGTTCATTTGCTCTAGGCAAAAGCGCACACTGCCATGCTCAGCGTTGATTTCGAACGAGTTGTAGTTTTTGCGCCCCGGACAGAATCGTGAGGCTTCGATTGTGCCTGCGGCCCCGTTTTCAAATTCGAGCATAGACTGAAAAGCATCGTCTACAGTCACCGGCTGCATCTTGCCATGCTCATCTTTGCGCTCTTTGATAAACGTTTGGGTGCGTGCCATCAACGATTTTGGCTCGCCGATGAGGTAACGGGCGAGGTCAATGACGTGCGAGCCGAGGTCGCCGAGCGCCCCACTGCCTGCCACATCGCCATACAAGCGCCACACCATCGGGAAATTGACATCGGCGATCCATTCTTGCAGATAAGCAGCGCGGAAATGATAGATGCGCCCTAGCTTGCCGCTGTCAATTAAATCTTTGATTAGCCGCACGGCTGGAACGAAGCGATAATTGAAGGCGACTTGATGCTTAACGCCAGCGGCCTTAACCGCATTCCACATATCGAGGCATTCGGCGGCATTGCGGCCCAGCGGCTTTTCGCTAAACACATGCTTGCCAGCCTTGGCGGCGGCGATGTTTGGCTCGACATGCAAATTGTTTGGCCCGGCGTTGTCAAATACTTGCACATTTGGGTCATCCAGCAATTTGCGCCAATCGGTGTAGGCTGTATCGAAGCCATAACGTTTGGCGGCTTCGCGCACTGCGCTTTCATTGCGCCCGGCGATAGCCGCCAAATGCGGAATTGCCACCGGCGGATACATCATGTAAGGCAGCTTTTTCAGCGCGTTGGCATGGGCCTTGCCCATGAACGCATAACCCAGCATGCCTACGCCAATTGTTGGGGCATCGCCCTTGGCCGTTGGCCCGGCCATTGAGGTAAATCCTACTTCTGACATAAATTTTTATTGGTCAGTAGTCAGTAGTCAGTAGTCAGTAGTCAGATAGTAAGTGACTACCCCCTAAATGTAACAGGTGGCTCAAAACTCATCTGACTACTGACTACTGACTACTGACTACTGTTTACTATCTTTAAACGGCCAGCCCAATGATTTCATTAAACCAACCAACATTGCGACGATTTCATCAATTTCTTTTTGCAGGGTGTTGCACAAATCATCTGGCCAGTAAGTCAATCCGCGTGCAATATCAATTGCGGTCATTGTTTCATAGCCTTGGCGTAATGCAATATCTAAAAATCGGCAAAAATCCCTATTTGAACTGCTTCCAGACCCTTCGGCGATGTTTAGTGGAATACCACAAACAGCTCGGCGAATTTGTGAAGTTAGTCCAAACCGTTCATCGGATGGAAACTTGAGGCTTTCGCGATAAATTGCAACTGTAAATGCCATGCTGCGTTGCCAAACCTTCAACTCACGGAATTTGTGCATGGTTTTTTTAGAGGAGTAGTCAGTAGTCAGTAGTCAGTAATCAGATGAGTTTTGAGCCACCTGATTGCATTGGGATAACCACTTACTATCTGACTACTGACTACTGACTACTGGCTACTGAACGCTGCATCAAACGCAACATTGTTGCCGGGGAAATCAATTTTCTTGCAATAGGCGCAACTTTCGGTGGCGCCGTGTTCGCGGTTCATGCCGCTGTCTTCCCATTCGACGCTGAGCGGGCCGGCGTAGCCGATTTCGTTGAGCGCACGGATGATGCCCTCGAAATTGATGCGCCCACGCCCGACACTGCGGAAATCCCATACGCGGCGGCTGTCGCCGAAATTGATGTGCCCGCCAAATACGCCGACTTCTTTGCCGCGCTTGCTCCAATACACATCTTTCATGTGCACATGGTAAATGCGGTCGCGGAATTTGCGGATGAAGCCGATGTAATCAACGCCTTGATAGCCAAAGTGGCTTGGGTCATAGTTGAAGCCAAATTCTTTGCGCCCGCCCAATGCTTGCACAGCGCGTTCGGCGCTGGCGATGTCGAAGGCAATTTCGGTGGGGTGAACTTCGAGCGCAAATTTGATGCCATTGTCTCGAAACGCATCGAGGATGGGATGCCAACGTTCGGCAAATTCAGCATAACCCGCATCTATCATGGCGGGTGTGACGGGCGGAAACGAGTAGAGCAAATGCCAAATGCCGCTGCCCGTGAAGCCATTGACCACACTCACGCCCATCATTTTGGCAGCGATAGCAGTATTTGCCACACTTTCGGCGGCGCGTTTGTTGACTCCAGCCGGGTTGCCATCGCCCCAAATACTGGGCGGCAAAATCGCCTTGTGGCGCTCATCAATGCGGTCACATACGGCCTGCCCGACCAAATGTGTGCTGATGGCAAAGCACTTTAGCCCGTGCTTAGCGAGGATATCTTTGCGGCTTTGAATATAAGCATCATTGCTTAGGGCTTGCTCCACATCAAAATGGTCGCCCCAGCAAGCCAATTCAAGGCCGTCGTAGCCAAAGCTTTTGGCTTTGGCCGCCAAGGTTTCGAGCGGCAAATCGGCCCATTGTCCGGTAAATAGCGTAATAGGTCTTGACATAATTTTTAATTAAAACCAAACCCACTCGGTTACTTTGCGTTGCTCGGCAAAATAGTGGGTTCAATAGCGCTTAAGGTTGATATTTTATACCTGTTGTGGCGTAAGGGCATGGCATGTCGTGCTGTTAACCGTTTTTTAAGGCATATATGCAAAATGCCCCGCATCGTTGCGGGGCATTTTGTAATGTATATTGAGGTTACCAGCGTGGCGGATCGCGGCGATCATCGTCGTCGCGGCGCGGTGGGCGATCATAATCGCGGCGCGGTGGGCGATCATAATCGCGGCGCGGTGGGCGATCATAATCGCGGCGCGGCGGGCGGTCATAATCACGGCGTGGCGGTGGGCGATCATAATCGCGGCGTGGCGGGCGATCATAGTCGCGGCGTGGCGGGCGGTCGTCATAATCGCGGCGTGGCGGTTGTTCTTCGGTCTCAACCACAGCCGGTGCTTCGGGTGGAGCTTCAGGCGCTTCCGCGTCGCTGGGCGGCGTGGGTGGCGTGGGTGGCGTTGGCACATCGAAGCGCGAGGGGCGCTTAAATTGCTCGTTCGCCAGTGTGTTTAGCATTGGTACGAGCCGAGTCATGAAGTTTAAGCGCTGTTCGAAAACAATTTCGTCTAACGTTTGGCGTAATTTGTAATACAGATCACGGGTTTCGCGGCCATAGCCCAAGGCGTTTGAATAAGCTTTGCTGCGTTGGCTAAAATTGTTGCTGTGCGAAAAACCATGTGCTAGGCTTTCACTAATGCCACTAATGGCGCGTAATAATTGGTCTGAAATGCTTTGCGCTTTAGGTGTATGCGTGATTTCATCGGTATCTTGCCACGCAAGTTCAAAAAGATAGAGTGCGTAACGATAGGGCTTCATCTCCCATATTTCATCTCGTTGCAATTGTTCAGGTACTGTTAATTCCCATTCTTCATATGTCATGATGTTATCTAGTTTACCAGTGCATCATGTTGCAAAGATGGGTTTTATAAAGCATCTTCTCAGGTTTTAGGGCAGCCATGAGCCATGAGCCATGAGCCATGAGCCATGAGCCATGAGCTTTTAAAGTTGTGAGGAATGAAAAATTCTGAGAGATACTATTTTCCTTTATGTGTCACCACCTTAAGCTCAAAACTCAAGGCTCATGGTGCAAGAAGCTCAAGGCTCAAGGCTCAAGGCTCATGGCCTAAATGCCGCGACTAAGGCCGCCGTCCACCATCAAAATTGTGCCGCTGATGTAGCTGGCAGCGGGCGATGCCATGAAAGCGCAGGCCCGCCCAAACTCGCTTGGGTCAGCCACACGGCGCAGGGGAATGGCTTGCCCTCGCTGCTTTAGCTCGTCTTCGATGCTGATGCCTTTATTTTGGGCGGCTGGTTTGGCTAAATCGAGAATCCGATCGGTGGCGGTCATGCCCGGACACACCACATTTACCCGAATATTGTCGGGACCAAGCTCGTGGGCCAAGGTTTTGGTTAGCCCCACCACCGCCATGCGCAAACTGTTGCTCAAAATGAGGCCATCGAGCGCATTCTTCACGCTGGCTGATTCGATAAAGGTGATGCTGCCGCCGCCTTGCGCTTTCATGATCGGCGCGACCAAGCGCACCGATCGCACTGCCCGCATGACGATCAGATCAACCGCTTTGACCCATGTTTGTTCGTCGTGTTGCATAAACGTGCCGCTCGGCGGCCCCCCAGCATTTGACACAAGGGCATCAATGCGGCCAAATTGGGTCATTGTCGTTTGAATCAGGTGCTGCAAATCGGCCAATTTTGACGCATCGGCAGGCACGGCCAGCACATTCGCGCCAGTGCTGTCACGCAGTTGCTGGGCGGTGGCGTTTAGCTCATCGCTATTGCGCGACGAAATAACAACGTTTGCGCCTTCTTCGGCAAATACTTGGGCAGTGGCGCGGCCCAGCCCTTTGCTGGCGGCCATGACGACGGTTACTTTGTTTTTTAATCCAAGATCCATAATAAGTTATGAAAATGAAATTGGCGCTTCGATAATTGCGACACTGCCCGCAACGGTGGACGGTCGCAGCGTGAATGTGCCGCGTAAATCTTCGCGCACCAACGTATCTACAATAATGAGACCAAGACTGCGATGTTTCGAGTTGGCATCAACCCCGCCGCTGCCATCGTCGCGCACCTCAATTACCAAATTGCCGCCTTTATCGTAGAGTTTGATGTCAATTTTACCGTTATTTCGCCCAACAAAGGCATGTTCGATAGCGTTGGAGATCAATTCATTGACCGAAAGCGCCACCGCCGTTGCCAAGCGCGAGGCCAGTCGCAACGATTGCCCATTTAGATTAATTTGAAGTTGCAGATCGGGTCGCACCATACTTGCGCTGACCAAATTGATCACGCGGCTGAGCACCTCTTTCACATCCACCAAGCGAAAGCCATCTTGCGCCAACACATCATGCACTGCCGCAATACTCATGATACGGTTGATGCTCTCAGTCAGCAGGGCTTTGGCGCTGACTTTGCCGTCATCGTCCATTTGCATTTGCAATTGCAACAGCATCACAATATTTTGCAAATTGTTTTTCACCCGATGATGCATTTCTTTGACAATGGCGGCGTTGCCGAGTAAATGGGCGTTTTCGATTGCCAGCGCAATCTGGTTTGCCAGCGTTTTACACAGCTCGATTCGTTGCTCGGTAAATGTCAGGATGGACACATCCCACACATTCATTAGCCCAATGGTGCGTTCGCCGATGGTGAGTGGCACGCATAACAAGGTGTTTAACTGGGCTTGTTCGGCCCACGCTTTTAGCGACGATGAGGCGTTTTGCTGCACTTGGTCAAACACCACTGCGTCTTGGGTGTGAGGGGCGGCAGGATTGGTGTGCGGGGGGGGCTTGGGTTTGCCGAAAGTGAATTTGTCGCTTTTGAGCGGCGGGTTGCCTAGTGACCAGGCTGGCTCTTGGGGTGTTTCGGCGATACGGTCAAAAGCGGCGCGTGGCGAAAGGGTGCGTGACGTTTCATCGAGCAAAAGCAGGCTGCATCGGCGGGCGTTGGTGGCGCTGGCGGCGCGTTCGGCTACCACATGCAACGTGTCATTCAGATAAACTGGCGCAGTCACCGCTTTGCTCACCTCGGCGATGGTGATGAGGTTGGTCATGCTGCGCTCATTTTGCTCTTGAATCACGGCGCGTTCGAGCATTCCGGCAATCGCATCGCTGATGATGGAAATAAATTCAATATCGCCGTTGCTCCATGCGCGGGCGGCATAAGTTTGCACATTCATAGCCCCCACCACGCGGTCTTGGGTGATGAGCGGCACGGCCAGCAGCGCGGTAAATGGCTTTTCGCGCGTATTGGGAACCATGTAAAAACGCGAATCTTTCCATGCGTCTGGCACGGCGACCGGTTGTCGGTTTTGGGCGCTCCAGCCGGTTAGACCTTGTCCGATATTTAAAAAGGCGTTGTCAACAGCATCAGGGAAGAGGCCCGTGGTGGCTTTTAGGACGAGCAATTGCGATTCGGGCTGTAACAGATAAATCGAGGTCGAATCGGCTTCGAGCGCCCGCGTGGTGGTTTGGGTGATGCTCGCTAAAATTGACTTGACGTCAGATGTCGCATTAATGGCGCGAAAAATTTCGCGGATGGCTTCGAGTTCGCGGTTGCGCCGTGCGAGGGTGTGGCTGAGGGACTCCAAATTTGAGTGGATAGCTGATAGTGATAGTGGATAGTGATAGTGGATAGCAATACTGTCTACTATCCACTATCACTATCTACTATCTCAACTCTCTAGTTGTGCTGCACGGTTTTTGAAGTGCAAAATGAAGGATAGCGCGACATAATAGACCGGCCCGACGAGGATGGAGAGGTAGACCATGTTCATGTCCACATTGCCCCAATTTAGCATGAGGATGATGGTGGTGACACCCCAGACTGCTGAGAGGAAAATATTGAGCGGGCGCAATACCGGCGATTTCGACGGATACAAGTATTTGATTGGCACAAATACCAGAATTGCCAGCACAACCGTAATTAGACCGTTGACGGCGACGGGTAATTGGAGCAGATAAAGATAGAACAACAGC
This sequence comes from Anaerolineae bacterium, assembly GCA_018500105.2. Classification (GTDB taxonomy): domain Bacteria; phylum Chloroflexota; class Anaerolineae; order J036; family Brachytrichaceae; genus AQU-03. The sequence continues at coordinate 20,735 of JAHBAL020000220.1, read as the reverse complement.
ACATTCCAATAGGATGGAAATCCGGTGAAATAGCCGTCATCAGTCTTGGCCACATCCATGCAAAAACCATAGCCAGAGGCCAGCAAAATCATGAATAGGGCGGGCATCCACTCCCATGTCACCAGTTCAAATTTATACATGGCGACGACAGGCACGAGGACGTAGTTGATGTAGTCGGTGATGTCATCGAGCTTGCGGCCATCGTAACGCGGAACCCAATGTGAGACGCGGAATTTTCGCGCCATCATGCCATCGGTTGAGTCAATAAAAAGTGCAATGCCAAGCCAAATGAACATGGTGCGGGCATCGTTTTCGCTGATGGCAATTAAGGCCATTAGCGCGGTGAGTAGCCCGATCGCGGTATAAATATGCACGCTCCAAGCGCGTAGCACAGGGAAGGGAGGAGGGGTTCTTTTCGGTCTCATGTGTTGCTCATCATACCGCATTGTGAAACGTTCATGTTGTAAATATCAGCTAAATAGTTGCAAGATTTCAGGTTTAATTTTGATCTCGATTTATGGTTTGACCATGTCTGAAGCCAGTCAAGAACCGCCTAAACTCACCCCCGAAACGATACGGGCCACCGAAAATAATATTAGTGCTGCGCTGATTCGCATTAGTGCGCGGAGTAGCTTTTTTGCAACTTTGGCGCTGTTTGCGCGTTTTCAAGTGAGTAACACTGTGCCAACCGCCGCCACCGATGGGCGCAAGATTTATGTCAATCCGCAATTCTTTTCGCCGCTTACCCCCGCCCAGCGCGATGGTCTTATTTTGCACGAAGTGCTGCATGATGCCTTGTTGCATGTCACTCGGCGCGGCAGCCGCGACCCGAAATTGTGGAATATTGCCGCCGATATCGTCATCAATGGCATCATTATGCGTGATGGCTGGTCTTTGCCCGAAGGTGGCCTGCGCGACATCTCGAAGGAGCATTTGGCGACCGAAGAAGTGTATGATCTGTTGTTGCGCCAAGCCGAAAAAGTTGAAATTCAGGTCGAACTGCAAGATTTGCTCGACCCCAACAGCGGCGATGGCACGGACAAAGACCGTGACCGCGACGGCAAAACGAGCGAAGCCAAGGCGAGAAAGGGCAAAAAAGGTGAGCCGGGCGATGGCAAAGAGACGATTGAGGCTGATTGGCGTAACGCCCTCGAACAAGCCAAACAGGTGGCAAAGTCATCGGCGTGGGGCAAATTGCCCGGCGGCATGGCGCGTGAATTGGCGCAATTGCAACCGGCTAAACTCGATTGGCGCAGTTATTTGTGGCGCTATCTTACCCAAACGCCCACCGATTTTTCGGGGTTTGATCGGCGCTTTGTTTATCAAAATGTCTACCTTGAGGCAATCGCGGGTGAATCGGTGCGCGTGCAGGTGGCGGTAGACACCAGCGGTTCGATTGATAATGCCGCGGTGGTGGCTTTTGTCAGCGAGGTGCGAGCCATTTTAGAAGCCTACCCGCACCTTAAATGCGATTTGTGCTATGCCGATACCCAAATTTATGGCCCCTACGAACTCACGCGTGATTCGCATTTGCCCGCGCCTGAAGGCGGTGGGGGCACAGATTTTCGCCCGTTTTTTGAGCATATCAACCAAAACACCAATGTTTACGAGACGCAAGTGGCGATTTATCTCACCGATGGTTGGGGTGATTTCCCCGAACAAGCGCCCAGCATTCCCACGTTGTGGGTGGTGTTGCCGGGCGGGCGCGATCTTGAGCATTTTCCGTTTGGCGAGGCCATTCGGCTCAGTGTGAGCGAATAAGGCCATTCAGAAAAAATAATTCTCCGATTCTTTATCAATTCCGCGCCTCCGCGATCACAGAATTTGGATCGCGGAGACGCGGAATTGGCGGAAAATCGGAGGGCGCTTTACAAGACGATTCTGGCATTTATTTTGGCTAAACAGCCTAAGGGGATTGGTGGAAATCACTTTTTAAAGCAATTTGTTTTCACGCCTTTTTCAAGACACAGCCCTTCGATTCCGATATCGGTATTGATGACGATGGTTTTAATTTGCTCGCCTTGCCCGATAAAGCCTTCGAGCACCATCATGCGCACGCCTTTGGGCGGAATGGGCGGAATATCACCAGAGCGGGAAACTTGCGGGCAGGCAAAATAACGTTGCTTGCCGTCGGTCGTCATTTCAGCCGATAAACCTGTCAGCGGCTGATTCGATTGATTGGTGACGCGCACTGTGAGCAACACTTTTGTGTTGATGCTCTTGTCAACTTCATATGAAGTGCAATCGCGGGTGCGTGGGCGCACATTGCGCACATATTGGGTCTTAAGCAAATCTGTTTTGGCATAGCCAACGCGCAACTCGCTGAGCAATTTGCTGGGCGTGGGACCATCGGCTGGGCCGATATAGCCATTATTGAGACATGCCGTCACTTTTGCTGCTTTGTCAAGACACACAATTTGGAAGCCAACATCGGTTGTTACGATCAACGCCTTTACCCAATCATCGGTGTCAATATAGGCCGAAAAATCGGCACGAAAGCCATTGCCAGACGGGATATCATCGGTGAATTCTGCGCCTTCGTTGCACATGCGGATCGGGCGAAAACCCTTCTCTAGAATCGTCACAATCCCCCAGCGTTCAGCCGCTTGTTCCGATAAATTGGCGATGCGCATAGACACGCTAAGCTTTTTTACCGGTTTGCTTGGGTCAAATTTTCGGCAAGTGTCGGGCCAGCCGCTGCTGCTGTAGGTGGCGGCGTCAATGATCACATCCACATAGCCAGCGCGGGCTTCGGTGACAGGCACAGTTGCGTTGGGTTTGGCTGTGCCGACATAATAATGGCCTTGGCTCGGTGCGGCGGGTTGGCTGACGCGCACAATTTGGCCGTTGGCGTTGTTTGTGGCGGGTGCGCCGGCACAGGCAACGACGGCGCGACCATTAAAACAAATGGCGCGGGCGCTGGTGGGCGAGGTAATGACCAATTTGGTTATGGCTTGGTGCTCGTAGACAAACCCGACAAAGGTGATCTCGCGGGCTTGGCCGGGGCCAATTTGTTGCGCAATACCGTCATAATAATAGATGCAGTTGGTGATGGCGGCATCGGCATTGCTAAAAAAGGCAAATCCCAACTCGGCGATGGCTTGGGCACTCAAATTGGTAATGCGAGCCGAGACCGTTATTTTTCGCACAGGGGTGCGGTCATCGAAGCTCGTGCATTGGCTGTTGGGTAGCCCCCAGCGCTCTAGCTCAACCCGTTGCACCTCGATGCGAAAGGCATCTGGTCCATTGGCGACGACATCGGGCGTAATTGGCAAGACTTCGGCAGCGGCAGGTTGGGCGGGTGTAATGGCAAATTGTCCTAAAAACAGGGCAAAGCACACGAACTTGGCGATTGAGTTGATAAAAGTGGGGCGCATAACGTCAATCTATTCTACTTGCCTAAACCAGCATTTTGGCTTAAATTTTCTCACTTAGAGAAATTGTCAAGTTTTCGGGCCTGTTTTCAAATTCCTTCTATTAAAATAAACAGATATTAGGCGTTTATGCAAAAATCTTCTCTTTTTAAGTTTGGTGCGACTGCGGTTGCAGGCATTGTGTTTAGTGCGAGCGTGGGGGTAACCCCGATTAGCGCGGTAAAGGGTGGCAATGAGACCAAGCCTCACGCTTACCCGTCGCTGGTGCATATCGGCAACGAGGCGCGTTATTCAAATGAAGCGCCGTTTTGTGGCGGCACGTTGATTCACGCCAAATGGGTGATTACGGCGGCGCATTGTGTGTCCGACGAAGACGAAGCTGATTTATTTGTCACGGCGGGTGACCACGATTGGCGCAACAAGACCCATTTTGAAGGCGTGGAGCAAGTGCTGCCGGTGAAGAAAATTCATATTCACCCTGCATATAATGATAAAGATGTGATTACATATGACATCGCTCTAATAGAATTAGCCAAACCTGCTGCAATTAATGCTTATATTCGGCCTGCTCGTTTAGCCACCATCGCCGAAGATGCGCAATGGGTTGGGCCGGGCCGCACGGCGCAGGTGATTGGGTGGGGCGCATGGAACCGCTTTTTTGGCGAAATGAGTCCCGTGTTGGCCGAGGCAACTGTCAAAATGTTGGGTGTGAGCGAGCAAGCCGGCCCTGTAATTGTGGTGCAGCCGGTGAATGGCACCCCGTGCTGGGGCGATAGTGGCGGGCCATTGATGGCACGTGACCGACGCGGTCAACAGTTGTTAATCGGCATTGTCAGTTTTGGCAAATGCGAAATTAGCCACCCCACAACGGCGCATACGCGCGTTTCGCGTTATTTAAATTGGGTATATACCGTCACCGGCGATAGCAGCATCGTTTCGCCTGCGGTGGCGAAGCAACGCGCCGCGCCGCCCACCCAACAAGTGCCCTTGCCCAGCACCGACCAAAAACCGCAAGCGTGGGATTATCTGCCAGCCGTTCGCTAACGGGCGATACAATCGCGCCCATGCAAACCGATCTGCCGATTCACGAACTCCATCACACACTCTGTCAAACATGGGCCAAGCACAACCAAATTGTTTTGTCGGCCCCCACCGGCTCTGGCAAAACCACGCAGGTGTGTCAGATGTTGCTGGCAGATTGGGCGCGGCAGGGGCGAAACGCCGATAAACGCATTGTCATTTTGCAGCCGCGCCGCGTGGCTGCTCGCACCGTAGCGCGGCGAGTGGCCGAAGAAATGGGCGTGGCGCTTGGTCAAACGGTTGGCTATCAGGTGCGCTTTGAAGATGTGACCGATTTTGATCGCACTCGCACTCGTATTTGTTTTGTCACCGAGGGCGTGCTGCTGCGTTGGCTCAATGACGATCCTTTGCTCAGTGACATTGGCGCTGTATTGTTCGATGAATTTCACGAACGTAATATTTTGAGCGATGTGGCTTTGGCAGTGTGCAAAGAAATACAACAGCGTCGCCCCGATTTGTTGCTGGTGGTCATGTCGGCGACGCTTGAAATTGAGCGTGTGGCGGCCTATTTGGGGAATTGCCCCATGTTGCAATCGCAAGGCCGCGCCTTTCCAGTTGATATTCGTTACCAAAACTGGTCTCAATCGTGGGCCGATGATGCGCCTGTATGGGAACGCGCCGCGCAGCAAGTGAACCAAATTTTGCGCCAGACCAGTAGCGGCGATGTGCTGGTGTTTATGCCCGGTGCGTATGAAATTAGCCGCACGATGGAGGAACTGCGCCGCAAACGGGTGGCAGACGAGGCCATTTTGCCGTTGCATGGCGAGCTTTCGCCCAGCGAGCAAGATCGTGCCTTTGTGCCGACTGCCCAACGGCGGGTGATTGTGGCGACGAATGTGGCTGAAACGTCGGTCACATTGCCCAATATTCATTTTGTGGTGGATTCGGGGCTGGCGCGGGTGGCGCGATTTGACCCCGCGCGTGGTGTAAGCGCCTTGCGACTAGAACCGATTTCGCAGGCTTCGGCGGATCAGCGAGCCGGACGGGCGGGGCGCGTGGCGGCAGGCACATGTTATCGGTTGTGGGCGGCTGCCGAGCAAGCCAAGCGCCCCATCCGCAACACCCCCGAAATTCAACGCGCCGATTTGTCTGAGGTGCTTTTGCTGCTCAAGTCGCTGGGCGTAACGAATGCGCTGCAATTTGATTTTTTGGATGCGCCTGATTTGGGGCGCTTGCAGGCGGCTGAGGGGTTGTTGATCGGTTTAGGGGCGCTTGACCCAGCGACGAAGGCGATCACCGAGTTGGGGCGGCGGCTGTTGCGGTTGCCGTTGCACCCGCGCTACGGGCGAATGTTGATCGAGGCGCAGCGGCTTGGCTGCGAAGATGACATGGCGTTGTTTGCGGCTATGCTGAGCAGCCGCGATTTGTGGGTGCGCCTCGACCGTAACGATCAGGCCACTCGTCGCAATCGTGAGGGGTTGCTAGACGGGGGGGGACGTGGCAAGTCAACTGCCGTGTTGGGCGCGTCCGATTATTTTGCCTTGCGTCGTGCCTTCGAGTTTGCGGTGGCGCAACAATTTGCATCTGCATCGTGCTATCGGCACGGCATCAACCCCCACTCGGCGCGTGAAATCGCCCAAAGCTATGCCCAAATTCGCCAAATTGCGCAAACCCATTTGTCACGACCTGCTGATTGTGCCGCGACGGTGGCGCTCGATGCGCTGGCACGATCGCAGGCGGTGCGGCGCTGTCATTTGGCTGGCTTTGTGGATCAACTTGCGGTGCGGGTGACGAGTGGCGCGTTGGTGTGCGATTTGGCGGATGGCAGGCAGGGCGAATTGATGCAAGAAAGTGTGGTGGGTCGTAGCCAACGCGGCGAGGTGGCGCGGCTCGTGGTGGTGTCTGAAATCCGCGAAATCAGCACCCGCAGCGGCGATACGCTTACCTTGCTTGGTTTTGCCAGCGCCATCGAGCCGTCGTGGTTACACGATTTGTCGCCCCGCCCCAAGGGCTTTGTCGAGCAGGTTGAGCATGTGTATGACCGCTTGACCAAGCGGGTGGTGGCAGCCGAGGTGCTGCGTTATCGTGATTTGGTGTTGAGCGGCACGCCATTGCCCACCTGCGATCCCGCCGAAGCCGGGCTGGCCTTGGCCCGCGAGTTTGCCGACAAACTTGATCGCGTGCCTGCATGGGGACAGCAAGTGTTGCCGTTTTTGCGGCGTGGTGGCACGCTGCCCTTTGCGCTCAACGATTATGACGCGCTCGTGCATTGGCTGGCGCAGGCGTGGCATGGGGCCAGCACGTATAAGGAGATTGTTGAGCGGCGGTTTGCGTTGCCTGAGTGATTCGTCCTAATCTCGCACCAAAATCCCCGGACGCGACCAGATATGTCCGTTAAATTCCGCGGCGATGGACGGCCATTCGGGCGTGTTGGTGAGCACTTGCGGCAGCGAGTCGGTGAGCAGCACACTGTCTTCGATTTTCGCGCCGCTGATAGAGGGATTCCATGCGGCTACGAAGTTGGCTTCGAGCGGCAACGCCGAGCCGAGTTTGGCTTGCATTTCGCGGGCCTCATAGCCCGTTAACCCACCTTGATGGTGATGCCGCCATTCGTCAGCAAATGGGGATTTCGTATAGGCAGTGATGCCGTTTTGTAGGGCTTGCGCCAAGGTGTTGCCCACAACCGAGCTGCCGATGAGCGCTGCGTCTACTTGTGCGGTTGCCTCAATACGGCGTTGAACTTCGGCGGGCACGGGGCCAAAATGAATCAGCCGCGACACCGAACAGCACAAGCCCCATTTTCGCCCGGTCAGCACCAACATGGCGTAGCGGTCTAAAATTTTATCGGTGGGCAAGGGGTGGCGATATTTGAAAATCCGCTCGTCGGTGGCGATGAGGTTGACAAAGGCTTGCACACCACGCCGTTGGCATTCGTAGCTGAGCAGGGCGGCGATGTGCATTTCGCTTTGGCCGGGCCGGACGGCGAAGGCGGCATCGCAGATAGCGCTGGCGCACAACTGGCCCAACTGGCGAAAACGCTCGACCTCGGCATCGGTCAGGCGCATACGCAACAGGCTGATATCGGCGCTGATGTCGGCGACCTGTGCGCCAGCGTTGGCAAATGCGCCGTCGCTGCCCACGCGAAGGCCATTTACCAGATCGGCGGCGCCCTTGCCGCCGTCGTGCCAATGGGTCTGCATTGGCTGCCAACCGCGTTCGAGCATGGCGTCTTCGTCAATCAGGCGCGGCGCTTCGATATTATTGGTGACGAAATAGCGTTCGCCGCTGCGTTTGATCACCAATTGCACTGGCCCGTTGGTGGTGGCAATGCCGACATAGCCATGTGCGCCGCCTGTTGCCCAAGCGAAGCTGCTGATGCGCTGCAACACAATCGCATCGAGCGATTTGCTGTCCATCAGCGCGTTTAAGCGGTTGAGTTTAATTTCTAGTTCGGGAGGCATATGGAGAGGATGAGTAACGAGTAACACTGCTTTCACTGGTCGCTTATCACTTACGTCTTGCTTAATGACGTAGCACTTTCCCTACCGCCTCAACCACACGGTCAATTTGGCTGTAGCTGATGACGGCAGGCGGCAGGAATCGCAAGACGTTTAGCCCAGCCGGCAGCGCCAGCACCCCTTCGGCTTGCAATGCTTTGAGATAAGGCGCGACTTTGGTTTTTAGCTCGACCCCGATCAGCAAACCCTTGCCGCGCACTTCGCGGATGACGGGCGCGTTGATTTCTTCGAGCCGTTCGCGGAAATAAACGCCCTTGTCATGCGCTTCTTGCGCCAAATTGAGGCGCTGCATTTCGTGGATGGAGGCGATGGCTGCGGCGCAGGCCAGCGGGCTGCCGCCAAAGGTGCTGCCATGCGTGGCGGGCGCAATATTTTTCACGCTGTCGGCGATGGCAACGCCGCCCATTGGCACGCCGCCGCCGATGGCTTTGCCCATCGCCATGAGGTCGGCTTGCACGCCCGAATGCTCGCTGCCGAACCATTTGCCGGTGCGGCAAAAGCCGGTTTGCACCTCATCTAAAATGAGCATGGCCCCGCGTTCTTGGGTGATGCGCCGCGCGGCGTGCAAAAATTCATCATTGGCTGGGTTAACCCCGCCTTCGCCTTGAATTGGTTCGATGATGACGGCGGCTGTTTGCTCGTTTACGGCTTTGTCGAGCGCATCGGCGTTGTTAAATGGCACATGGCTGAAACCGGGTAGCAAGGGCTGAAACGGCTCGCGGTATTTTGGTTCGAAGGTGGCCGAGAGTGCGCCCATGGTGCGGCCATGAAACCCGCGCACAGTGGCGATGACATTGTGGCGGCCTGTGCTCAAAATGGCAAATTTCAAAGCGGATTCAATCGCTTCGGCGCCAGAATTGCACAAGTAAAAGCGTTTGAAGTGCGATGGCACGATCTCAGCCAGCGTTTTGAGCAGTTGAGCGCGTTTGTCATTATAGAAAATCTCGGTGCAGGTCATCAAGGTCGCCGCTTGTTCGGCGACGGCGCGGGCGACGGCCTCGTTGCTGTGGCCGAGCGTGGCGACGCCCTGCCCACCCACGCAATCAATATATTCGCGCCCCTCGTGATCCCATACCAGCGCGTCTTTGCCCCGCACCAGCACCAGATCGCGCTTGAGGTATACGCCAGAGGCCATTTGTTGTTCAAGTTGTTGGTTTGTCATGTTTTAGTTGAGGGTTGAGAGTTGAGAGTTGAGAGTTGAGAGTTGAGGGTGTTCTCTCAACTCTCAACTCTCAACTCTCAACTTCTCTCGCCAATCGTCGGGGATGGCGATAGATTTACCGGCATCATAATCCATGCAGGCTTGCACCGATTTGGCTTCGACGATGAGGGATTGGTCGTTGGGGCGAGTGATGCGGTGGTGTAGCTCGAAGGAGCGATTCCCCATCCGGCTTAATTTGACCTCGATGACCAGATCGTCGCCGTAACGCGCTTGCCCGCGAAAATCAATTTCGGTGCGCACCAAAATCCAGCCCAAACCGCTGCCGGGTTGGCGCTGAATGCCAAGATGGCGCATGAATTGGATGCGGCCTTCCTCGAGGTAGCTGTGATAAACGGCGTTGTTGACATGGTTGAAGGCGTCCATGTCGCGGAAACGGATTTGGATGGGGTAGCTAAACACGATTGACGATTTTATATTGAAATATTAAAGCGGTTTGCGGGCCACCACAAATACACATGCACCTTGTTTGGGCAGCGGCTCATTGTAAACGGGGCTGAGCCAACGGTGCAGCAGCCGCAAGGTTGGATTTTGTTTTGACGGCCACAACACCCATTGCCCCAACACAATTTTGCTGAGCAAATTGGGCACGCCGAGAAAATGGCCCAATTCCAAGATGCGCAAGGCACGTGGCGAAAAGTAATACCATGCGCGTTCGACGGTCAGGCCGTATTTGGCGAGGCGTTTGCCCCACGCCTCTGGCCCGTCGCAATGATGATGCCGCGCAATTTTGTTGAACCAATTGCGATAGCCATCGCCCAAAACGGTTGCGCCCACAAACCAATCGGCGAAATGGTCGGAGGGCGAGCAAAAGAGCAAATAGCCGCCCGGTTTTAGCACGCGATAACACTCGGCGATCACTGGCTCGATATCGGGGATGTGCTCTAGCACCGAATTGCTGATGATCGTTTGGAACGAATCATTGGCGAAAGGCATGTGAGCGCCTTCGGCGGTTGAGAGCGCTTTGTAGCCGTCGCGGTAAATTTTGCCGAAGGTCGGCGAGTAAAACGGGTCAATGCCGACATCGAGCGGGCGGGTAAAGGTTTGCTGCGCAAATAGGCCATCGCCAGAGCCAAGGTCGAGCACAGGCGCGGCGATGGGCAGATCGTCGTAAAAACGGGCCTCGATGGCGCGTAGCAAAGCGCGAAAATAGGGTAAATCGCACAATTGCTGCCACAGATGGTCGCGTTTTGGGTCGGTGTATAAATTCAAAGTGGCCCGATTTTACGACACATTCAGGGTTGGCGAAATCGGCACATTGTCATGTCAATTTGTCATCTATAACCTTGCAAAATGGCAACCAACTTGGTATTACAATTTGTTCGATATGAACTCGAACGCAGCCATTGAACCCATTACTGCCGCCTTGCCGCGCCCACGCAAAACGCCATTTATGATCGGTGTCGGGTTAATTGGGCTAGCTGTTTTAGGGTTGTTGCTTATGCCGGTCCGCCCTGACATAACCGGCAATACCCCTTATGAACAAGCTCAAACGATTTTTGTTTTAGCCAATATCACCACTATCGTTTCGACCGTTAGTTTATTTATTGGCTTGTTTGTCATTTTTTTTAAATTGTTGCCGGAGAACTGGCGCATGATGCGCGATTTGGCAACCTTGGTTGTGGCGTATGTGCTGACCGGCTATTGGTATTTGTGGTGTTTGGCCATCTCGAATGGCGCAAATGCCTTGGTTGCGCTGCCCGAAATTTTATTTCGCGGCTTTCCGGCCATGCTCAATCACGCCCTCAAATGGCCGATTGGGTTACTCAGTGGCCTAGGATGACCCATGATTCAGCAGATTACGATTGATTTTTTGCGCAAACATGCCCCCTACGATTTGCTCGGCGACAGCGAATTGACCCTGATCGCAAAGACGGCGAGCCTCGACTTTTTCCCCAGCGAAACCCGCATTTACACCCAAGAAAACTCGAAAGCCGAATCCCTCTACCTCATTCAAAAAGGCTGTGTGCGCATGACCGCCCAAGATGCCAATGGGCAGGACATTTTGATGGATATGCGCAGCGAAGGCGAGAGTTTTGGCATTTTGAGTTTGCTTAACCTTGGCACGGCACTCATGACCGTGACCACGCTCGAAGATACACTGTGTTATCTCATTCCCAAAAACACGGTGCAAACGCTGATGCAAAACCAGCGATTTAGCGAGTATTTTTTGCGCGGCTCGACCCAGCGCTATCTGATGCGCACCCTGAACGAGATGCGCCAAAGTCGCCAACGCGGCGAAGGGTCATTGCAAACGGCCCCAGATCGGCTCATTTTTACCACGGCGGTGCGGCATTTGGTCAAGCGGCAATTGGTATGGTGCGTGCCCGATACATCCATTCGCCAAGCCGCGCAAATGATGGCAAAGCACAAAATCGGCTCGATTATTGTCGCTTTACAAGATCATGCGTCTGCGCCGGTCCAACCTTTAGGTATCGTCACCGACACCGATCTGCGCAATAAAGTCATTGCTGAAGGCCACGATGCAGGCTTGCCCATCCGCGGCATCATGACATCGCCGGTCAAGACGATTGATGGTGACCAGTTGGCGTTTGAGGCGCTGTTGCGCATGATCAATGCGTCCATTCATTCGCTGCTGGTGGTGGATGGCAATCACGGCAACGCCGTTTTGGGCATGGTTACCCAGCACGACCTTATTTTGTTGCAAAGCAATTCGCCCTTGATTGTGTCAAAGCAATTGCGCCGCGATGCCAGCGTGGCCGATTTGGCGAAAACCCTCAACAGCGCCCACCAATTTATCCCACTGATGGTAAAAGAAGGTGTGAATCCGGGCGGGGTGGGGCGCGTGGTCGCCGAGGTCAACGATCAGGTGCTGTCGCGCTTGCTATCAATGGCCGAGCGCACGCTTGGCGCACCGCCGTTGCCGTATTGTTGGGTGGTGCTGGGTAGCGAGGGCCGCAAAGAGCAAACCTTTAAAACGGATCAAGACAACGGGCTAATTTACGCCGACCCAAACGACGAGGCGCAAGCCGAAGCCGCCAGCGCCTATTTTGAGCGTTTTGCCAGTTGGGTGAATGATGCCTTGATTCAATGTGGTTTTCCGCGTTGTCCGGGCAATTACATGGCGAGCAACCCGCGTTGGCGGCAGCCCCTCAGCCAATGGCGCAAAACCTATCTCACTTGGATTAACACGCCAGAGCCGACAGATGTGATGAACGCTACTATTTTCTTCGATATGCGACCCGCTGGCGGCGATGAAAGTTTGGTCGAGGCATTGTTGGCCGAGGTCTTGCCCCGCGCTCAGCGGGCGGGCCGGTTTATGGGGCATTTGGCGCGGCTGGCGGTGCAAAACACCCCGCCGGTTGGCTTTTTTCGCAGCTTTTTGCTCGAATCTACTGGCCCTCACAAAGGCGCGTTTGATATAAAAAAACGCGGCGTGATGCCACTGACCGACGCAATTCGTTTGTATGCCATCGCCAACGGGGTGCGGGCGACCAATACGCTCGAACGGCTCGAAGATTTGCGCAAGGCCGATGTGTTGGCGAGCGAGCAAATTGACGAAATGAAAGACACGCTCGAATTTTTGGCCTTGTTGCGGCTTAAGCATCAGGTGGAGCAGGCGGCGAACGGCGAAAAGCCCGACAACTTTATCAACCCCAACGAATTGAGCAGTGTTGAACGTAGCACCTTGCGTGAGACGTTTCAGGTGATTAGTAACACGCAAGCCGATTTGTCTGATCGTTATCGCGGGTTTATGAACTCGGCTGTCTAAACAATGTTGCGACGACTTTTTCAGCGCCAACCAAGTTTGCCCAACCAAACTGTTGCAGTTGATCAAGCGCGGTATGTGGTGTTTGATACCGAGCTGACCGGCTTGGACCGCAAACAAGATACGCTTGTGTCTATCGGGGCGGTGCGAATGCAAGGCCGGCGCATTTTGTTGGGCGAGACGTTTTATACGTTAGTTAATCCGCAGCGCACGCTGACCAGCGACAATGTCAAGATTCACCAAATTTTGCCCAGCGAATTGGTGGATCAGCCTTTGGTCGAGGCGGTTTTGCAGCAGTTTTTGGCGTTTATTGGCGACGATATCTTGGTCGGGCATTTTGTGCATATTGATATCGCCATGATCGAGCGGGTGCTAGGGCGAAAATTGCCGAACCGCCAAATTGACACCGCCCGCTACTATGATTGGCTCGAACGCAACCGTCGGCAATTTTTGGGCGCAAGCGACACTGGCCCCATCCCGACGGTGCTGTTTGACATTGTCGCCAAGTTCGATATTCCGCTGCCCGGCGCACATAATGCGCTGGTTGACGCTTATCTCACCGCCCAAATTTGGCAGCGGTTGCTGGTTGATTTGCCCGATTTTGGGCTGAGCAAGGTGAAGGATTTGAAGTTATAGCGGCGTGAAGCATGACAAGTGTCATCTTTTGTGCGCATTACCCTGACTCGTGTCATTGATAGAATCGTGACTGGGCGGGCTATCGTCGAAGCCCCCATTTTTTTATGATCTTGCGTGAGAGCAAAGATTATGAAAAAATCATTACATTTATTGGGTGTTAGCTTGGCGGCAAGCATGGTGTTAAGTGCTTGTAGCGCCGTAGGGTTGGGAAATCGTAATAATAATGACACGCTGAATAACGCTGAGAAAGTGACTGTGTCGCGGGGTAGCATCGAAAATCGGGTGATTGCCACTGGCAAAGTTACGGCAAAAAGCACTGCGTCAGTCGCATTTCCACGCGCAGGTGTGCTAACCAAACTATTGGTCGCTGAAGGGGAGACGGTGAAGGCGGGCCAGCCATTGGCGCAACAAGACATTAGCGACCTGAAATTGACCGAGCTGCAACAATATGCCAATTTTATTAGCGCCCAAGCGGCTTATAGTGCGACGGTGAAAGGCCCCAGCGCCGCCGATTTGGCATCGGCGCAAGCCTCGTTAAAGAGCGCCGAAAGTGCGTATAACGATCTGCTAAAAAAGCCGAGCGCGAATGAAACGGGCAGCCTTTTGGCCAATGTCAATAATGCCAAGGCAAATTTGGATCAGAAAAGGTCGAATGCGAATGGACAATCGCAAGAAATTAATAATTTGCGTGCCACTTTAGCCAATGCCGAGACGACATTGCGACAGCGTCAGCAAGAGGCGGCGGGCAATTCGCAAGACATTAACAACCTAAAAGCCACCTTGATGAATGCCGAGGCGGCTCTAAAGGTCAAGCAAGCGGCCTATGATCGGGCCTACAAAGCGAACCCTGCCGGGATTGGCGGACATCCCTCTGGCTTAGAGTTGGAGCAAGCGACGAATAGTTATAACATTGCCAAGGCGAATTATGACAAGGGGTTTGAGACCACCCGCACGAACTTGGAACGGGCACAAAATGATTATGCCGCTGCCAAAGCCAATTTTGATAAAGCGAATGAGAATTCAAAAATAGATTTGACCCGTGCGCAAAACGACTATATGGCGGCGGTTTCAAATTACAACGTGAAATTTGACAGCCCGAAAAGTGGCACGCTGGCGAGTGCGCAAGCCCAAATTGACGCGGCGCGTGCCAAATTGGCTGGCTTGACGCCAACAGATGAAACCATTGCGCAGCAAAAAGCCAAGGTTGACCAAACCTATGCGGCGTGGCGCTTGGCTGCCGACAATGTCGAGAAGGCCACGATTCTGGCGCCATTCGATGGATTGGTGACCACCCTCAAGTTGTCGGCTGGGGATTGGGCAAATATGGGCGTTGCGGTGGTGCAAATTGCCGAATTTACCGAGCCTGTTTTTGAGGTAGATGTGGAAGAGGCGGATTTGGGTGCAGTGCGTGTTGGGCAAGAGGTGCGGGTGCGGTTGCAAACCTATCCCGATGTCAATTTCAATGGCAAGGTGCGGTCGGTGGCGACTGTGGGCACAAATAGTGGCAGTGTGGTCAATTACAAAGTAAAAGTAGGGGTGAGCAAGCCAAATGACAATAGCAACACGCCTATTTTGCTGAATATGAGTGGCACAAGTGAAATTGTGACCGCCAAAGCCGAAAATGCGCTGTTGTTACCGGTTCGGGCGCTGAGTATTGACCCAACGACGAAGGCGTTTAGTGTGCAGCGGCTAAAGAAAAGTGGGGAAACGCAAAGCAGCGAAAAAGTAGCCGTAAAAGTGGGGTTTCGCACTGCCGAACATGTGCAAATTACCGATGGCGTGGGCGAAGGCGACGTCATTATTATCCCATCGCAGAAGGTGGTCACGAACGGTGTGCCGCCGGGCTTGGGCAACTAAGGTTTTCACAGTTGTTTAAATTTGAGAACAATCATGATCGAGATTCTTAACATTACCAAGTCGTTCAAAATGGGCGAAAATGTGTTGACCGTATTGCATGGCGTTGATCTGACAATTAAGGCGGGCGAGTATGTGGCGATTATTGGGCCAAGTGGCAGTGGCAAAAGCACATTGATGAATGTGATCGGATGCTTAGACAAACCTACGACAGGTCACTATCGCTTGAATCAACAGGATGTGAGCCAGTTGAGCGAAAAGGAATTGGCACGTCAGCGCAATAAAAACATCGGCTTTGTGTTCCAACGCTTTAATTTGCTCGGCAAAATTTCGGCTCAGCGCAATGTTGAATTGCCCGCCCAATACGCCGGAATGTCTCTTAGCCAACGTCGAATGTTGTCACAGCGGGCAATGGAAGCGGTGGGGTTGGGTGATCGGCTTGATCATCGCCCGCTCGAGTTGTCGGGCGGGCAACAGCAACGGGTGGCGATTGCGCGGGCGCTGGTCAATCGTCCTAACATTTTGTTGGCCGACGAGCCAACGGGTGCATTAGATAGTAAAACGGGCAAAGAAATTATGGATTTATTTGAGAGTTTGCAAGTGCAAAACCCTGAAATGACGATTATTTTGGTGACCCACGATCACGATGTGGCGGCCCGCGCCAAACGTGTCGTTTCAATCCGCGATGGCCTCATCGCCAGTGATATTACAAACTAAGATTATGAGCCTCCTAGAAATTTTTCGAACCGCATTTGAAAGCCTGACCACCAATAAATTGCGCACCCTGCTAACCATGTTGGGGATTGTGATCGGGGTGGCGGCGGTGGTCATCTTATTGGCGATGGGTGAAGGGGTGCAGCTTTACATTGACAAACAGTTTGCAGGCTTTGGCAGCAACCTCATCACCATTACCCCAAATTTGAAAGTGCCGGATGCGCGGTTGACGATGGACGATAGCCGCGCAATTGCAGACAAAGCCAATGTGCCGAATGTGAAACGGGTGGTGCCGTCGGTGGGCGGCGAGCTAAAAATTAGTGCCAATGGCAATAGCATTAGCCGCAATATTAACGGCGTAACCCCTGATAACTTTTCGATGCGCAACATTGGGCTTATCCAAGGCAGTTCTTTTACCAATTCAGATGTTGAAAATCGCAACCGCGTGGCGGTGTTGGGTTATAAAGTTGCACAAGATTTATTCCCCGATCAGGTGGCGCTGGGGCAAAATATCTTAATTGATTCATTGCCGGCGCGAGTGGTGGGTGTAACCGAGAAAAAAGGCAGCCAAGGCCCCAGCACCTCTACCGATGATATGATTTTTGTGCCGATTACGGTTGCACAAGAAAAATTGTTGGCGAATCGTCCGGGGGGCGTGAAATCGGTTAGCTCGATCACCGTTGAGGCCGAATCGGCGGCCACCAGCAGCCGAGCCGTGAATGATATTGCCAAAACCCTGCGGGGGCGGCATAATCTTTTGGCTGGTCAGACGGATGATTTTCAGGTGCTGGATCAAGCCTCGCTGTTAAGTTCGCTCAGCTCAATTATCAATATATTGCAGATCTTTTTGGCACTCATTGGTGCGATTGCTTTGCTCGTGGGCGGCATTGGCATTATGAATATCATGATTGTCAATGTGACCGAGCGCACCCGCGAAATAGGCGTGCGCAAAGCCATCGGGGCTGATCCCGCCACAATTCGACTGCAATTTTTAATTGAGGCGATTGTGGTGACTTGCTTGGCAGGTGTGCTGGGTATTGTGTTATCTTGGCTTTGTGTGGTGATTACAAACAGTGTGCAAACAACGTTTACGCCAGTCATTCAGCTCGACGCGGTTATTTTGGCGTTCGGCGTTTCTGTATTTATCGGGGTTGTATTCGGTTTATACCCAGCCATTCGGGCCAGCAATATGGAACCAGTCGAAGCATTGCGATACGAATAAACTGGGCTATTAAAAATCATATGGATAACGTCGTTCGCTTACTAAAATATTCATTGCTGCTACGGATCGTCATTAGTTTGCCGAGTATCGTTGTCGCCATCTGGTTTTTCTCGGTTTCGAGTTATATTTCTTTGGCCGCGTTGGGCACATTTTTGCCTTCGTTGACAATGCTCGTTGCGCTGCACCTGATGCGCTCGCAGATCGCATTGACAACGAATAAAGTCATCCGAATTTTACGGATTGCATTGCTGGTCAGTGCGCTCGAGATTGTTTTGGGGGGCGTGATGTTGCAAATTATCGCGCGATATCTTTTGCCAGAGAATGTGATTATTGGTAGCAATCGGGTGAATGAAATGATGCGCTCAGTCGGCGCGTTACCGAGTGTCCCCATCCCCATCGTCTTTTTAATTTTGCCTGCAATCTTGGGCGCGTGGGTAGAGGGCAAGAAATATGCCTTGCACTGGAGCATGGCGGGCGCGGGGTTTGCGTTGGCAGGGACTTTGTGCGCGTATGGGTTGGCTAGGGCGTGGAATGTGGAATTTATTCGCCCTGAGATTTCAGGTTTTGTTGCGCAAGTAGGCATTATGACGGTGGTGTGTTATTTTGTGGGCAGCCTTGCCGATGCGCAACGCCAAGAACAAGTTGCGCTCGAAGCCGCCCACCGTCAATTGGCCGAGCAGGCGCACATGCGCGAACAATTGGCAACCTCACGCGAGCGCACCCGCATAGCGCGTGATCTGCACGACACATTGGCGCATTCTTTGGCGGCGCTATCGGTGCAATTAGATGCCATTGATGTCATGATTGACGGACCGCAGGTCCCAGCACGCAAAGCGATTGTTACCGCCCGCCAAATTACCCAGCAAGGGTTGGAGAGCACACGCCGCTCAATCACCGCGTTGCGCGATCAGCATGTGCAAGCGCTTGGGTTGCTTGAGTCGTTGCGTCAACATGCCGCTTGGTTTGAGCAACGAACTCATTTGCCGGTCAAGTTACAATTGCCAGTAGATGATCCGGTTTTAACTGATGCGCAATCGGATGCGATTTACCGCATTGTGACCGAGACCTTGACCAATATTGAACGGCATTCACAAGCCACCCAAATCGAAATTAAGTTGGCATTGAATGAAAATGCCTGCCGTTTGGATTTGTCAATTACAGATAATGGCAAGGGGTTTGATACGACACAGGTATTGCAAGATCGTTTTGGGCTGCTTGGGATGCGCGAGCGTGCAGCGTTAATCGGGGCGCGTTTGCGCATTAATAGTGCTTCGGGTAAAGGCACAAGCGTGATTCTGTGCCTTTGAACGTGATTTTGGGTTGACAATATGGCAGATGGCGACATTCGTATTTTGATCGTAGACGATCAAGAGATTATTCGAGACGGATTGGCGTTGGTGCTTAGTCGCCAGTCTGGCATTCGTGTGCTGGCAACGGCTGCGGATGGGCAGGCGGCAGTGACGATGGCGCAACGGCATCACCCAGATGTGGTGCTATTGGATTTGCAAATGCCGCATATGACCGGCGTCGAGGCGACGCGGCATATCTTAAATCTGTTGCCCCAAACACGTATTCTGGTGCTAACGACTTATGCCAGCGATGAATTGGTGTTCGACGCGATTCGCGCAGGGGCACATGGCTATTTGTTGAAAGGGATTGGCACGGCTGCCTTGGCCGAGGCGATTCGGGCCACCTATCGCGGCGAGGCTCAACTCGACCCTCAGGTCGCCAGCAAAGTGCTCGACGAGTTTCGCCGGATTCGCCTGCAATCGGCCCCCAAGCCCACGCAATCTCAATACGAAGCATTGACCGAGCGCGAACACGAAGTATTAGCGTGTATCGCGCAAGGTCTGAACAATCGAGAAATTTGCGACAAACTGTATCTGAGCGAAGGCACAGTGCGCAATCATGTCAGCAATATTTTGACAAAGCTGCATGTCAATGACCGCACCCAAGCCTTAGTTGCCGCTGTCAAGAGCGGGATTGTGAAGATTATTTAAACTGTTTCGGTGTTTTGGGGCGTTGTCTTCGTCCTTCTAACGCCCCGCATTCGCCCCATCGCGCTTTTCCCAGCCTGCGCGGAAAAGCGGCAAATAATTGTTTGGGTTATACGGGTGCTGGGCAATTTCGTCGTAATTGAGATCGCTGCCCCAGCCCGGTGCGTCGCTGGTTAGCTCGATATACCCGTCGGTCACCTTAATCGGGTTGGTCAAAATTCGCCCAGTCCAGTCGTCGTTGAAATCGTCGAAAATTTCGTGGATGAAGAAGTTGGGTGTGGCGAGGTTGAGGTGGGCGCAGGTCAGGCTGCACAAGGGGCCTTGGGCGCTGTGTGGGGCGGTTACGCCATTAAACGCATTGACCATGCCGCACACTTGTTTGGCGGCGGTCATGCCCAAGTATTGCGGTTCGAGCTGAATGATATGCACGGCATTGTGCATGAGCAACTCGGCAAATTGGTCGCGGCAATAATAATCTTCGCCACAGGCCACCGGCACGGGGCTGCGCTTCGCCACCTCGACCATCGCCGAGATGCGTTGTGGCGGCACGGGGGCCTCGAACCATGTCGGCTTGTAGCGGGCCATCGCGTCGGCAAATTGTAGCGCCGTGTGAACGCTGAAGCGGTTGTGGCCTTCGATTAGCACATCCACCTCTGGCCCAACCGCATCGCGCACGGCGGCGATGATGTCAATGGCGAGCGCAAAATCGCGCAGATCTACCGAGCGATAAGCCGCGCCAAACGGGTCGAATTTAAGCGCGGTGTAGCCTTTGGCAACGACGGCTTTGGCTTTGTCGTAAAAACTTTGTGGTTCACGCGGGCCGCGATACCAGCCATTGGCATAAACGCGCAGCCGGTCGTGGCAGCGTCCGCCCAGCAGCTTATACACCGGCACGCCCAGCGCCTTGCCCATAATGTCCCAGCACGCATATTCGATGCCCGACAAGGCCGCGCCATGCAGTTGCCCAGCATCCGAATAGACCTCGCGGAACAGCCGCAACGAGTGTTGCTCAACATTAAATGGGTCTTGCCCCATAACAAATTGCGCCAGTTCATGAACCGCTGCCTCAACGGTTTTGGCGAAGCCATTGAGTGTGCATTCGCCGATGCCGTGCAAGCCTTCGTCGGTGTCTACCCGCACAAATGTCCAGTTCTTCCATTGGTTGCCGACAATGTAGGTGCTAATTTTTGAGATTTTCATAGATGTTTCTTGCTTGACAATATCACATTTACCCAGTAAAGCCTATTTTTGAATGCGACATGGTGAAGTGATGATACCAGTGAAGTTGATCTTGTGCAAATGATGGCCATGCGTAAACAAGGCTGTTCAAAAGTCGAAAACCTTCTTCTGTGAAAAAAGCCCGATAGGGCTTCGCTACTAAGGGCGGCGGGTTTACCCCCGCCCATCGTTGCTCAATAGGCGCGTTCGCCGGAGGGTAAACCCGTCCGGCT
>JAHBAL020000422.1 GCA_018500105.2 Anaerolineae bacterium | reverse complement strand
AGATGTGTATAAGAGACAGTCGCACAGCATGGCGGGCAAACTGGGCGTTTGAATCGCGAATCCTAACCCCCATGAAATCGGCGCATTTGGCGGCAGCCCGGCCAAAAACTCATCGCCGCCAGTGGCATAGCCGCTGGTTTGGTCTTTGGTCATGGCCGCCAGCGTGTGGCGGCTGTGAATGGGGAGGCCGCTGGGTGCAAACAATAGCCCGAAGCGCAGCAAATCATTCACGCTGGCGACAGTGCCAAAGGCCGGATGGGCCAACGACAGCGCGTAGTCCGAGTTATACATCGCGCCGCTTGTGCCTTCGGCCAATCCGCCGATGGTTTTGCTGATGCGCCCAAATTCGCGCTGTGGCGGTGGCATAAACGTTTCGCTCAATCCGGCTGGCGCAATCACATACTGCTGCACCAATTGCGGAAACGGCGTGTTCATTACCGTTTGTGCCATCGCGGCGGCGATCAGATAATTGTAATCGCCATAGCGTTGCTCGGTGCCGGGGCGAAAAAGCAGCGGTGCGGTATAGGCCTCGCGCATCATGTCGTCGAGCGATGTATGCGCCTTGAGGCGAGCTTCCATTTCGGGCGATTCATAAATGAGGCCAGAGGTGTGGGTGAGCAAATGTCGTAGCCGCACCTCGTGCCGATGCCCGCCGATGAACTGCGGGATCACATCGCACACCCGGCGGTTGAGTGTGAGTTTTCCTTCTTCAACCAGCCGCATCACCATTGCGGCGGTGTAAAGTTTTGAAATGGAGGCCAGCGTCCACAACACATCGGGGCCGGATGGTAATCCGGGGGCAGCTTCGCCAGCATAATGCTCGATCACCTGTTTGCCGTGTTGCGCCACTGCCAACGCCGCGCCGCGAATTTCTTTATTTTGAATATACGTATTGATAATGGAGGAATACATGGGGGGGCATGATAATTGAGTTGTTGGTAAAGCCATTTTTCGCTATTTCTGCAACCTCCGCCCTTCCGAGTTAAATGATGAAGCAGGCGGCTGATGACGTATATCAACAAGGAATCTGCTCTAAAAGGCGTTGCGTAGCAATAGATTGTTGTATATTGATATTTTATCGGTTGATATACAACAATTATTTTTGAACGGGTCGCTAGGTCGCTAGCAAGCTCAAGTATACTGAGCAAGAGCCAGAATTACGGTTCTTGCCGATCCTACAATCCCCCCTCGATTCTTA
Source organism: Anaerolineae bacterium (assembly GCA_018500105.2). Lineage (GTDB taxonomy): Bacteria > Chloroflexota > Anaerolineae > J036 > Brachytrichaceae > AQU-03. Next base: position 4,735 of record JAHBAL020000422.1, on the reverse strand, counting down.
TCTTTTCTTGGTATATCATCTATACTGTTTTGGTGTTCAGCCAATCATTTACAACTTCATTTTCAGTTAAGCTAACCATGTCAGATCATTACTACGACCTCGGCAACTATAGCCGCCCCATCACCACCCAATCTGCCCAAGCCCAAGTGTGGTTTGACCGAGGATTAATGTGGTGCTATGGCTACAACCACGAAGAATCGGTGCGCTGTTTTCAGCAGGCCATTGCCCACGATGACAATTGTGCGATGGCGTATTGGGGCGTGGCCTATGCAGCGGGGTGCAATTACAACAAAAAATGGGAGGCTTTCGGCGAGCAAGAATTGATTGAAGCCGTCGCCATGACCCGCCAAGCCACCGAAGCCGCGCTGGCCCGCATGAGCGGCGCAACGGCTGCCGAGCAAGCCCTCATTCGCGCCTTAGAAAAACGCTATCAATCGGCCCAAGTGGTGAGCAACGCCGAATTTTGCGCGTGGAATGACGACTATGCCGCCGCTATGCGTGGCGTGTATGCCGCCTTCCCAAATGACCTTGACATTTGCGCTTTGTTTGCCGAGGCGCTGATCAATCGCACGCCATGGAAACTGTGGAACTTAAAAACCGGTCAACCCGCCGAAGGGGCCGACACGCTCGAGGCGATGGCTGTGCTTGAACACGCCCAGCGCTTGATGGATGAGCGCGGCGACGAACCTCATGCCGGTGTGATGCACATGTATATCCACACCATGGAGATGTCGCCTTACCCTGAACGCGCCTTACGCGCCAGCGATGCCTTGCGCGATCTAACCCCCGATGTCGGGCATCTGCGCCACATGCCGTCTCATATTGACGTGTTGTGCGGGCATTATTATGCTGGCTTGGTGGCGAACAGCAAGGCGATTGTGGCCGACAATAAGTATTTGGCGCAAGAAGGGGCGCTCAATTTTTACACCACTTATCGCGCCCACGATTATCACTTCAAACTCTATTCGGCCATGTTTTTGGGACAATACAAGCCTGCCATTGAGGCCGCCAATGGCCTCGTTAGCACCTTGACTGAAGCGTTGTTGCGCATCACCACCCCGCCGATGGCCGACTGGCTCGAAGGTTTTGTGACTATGAAATTGCATGTGTGGGTGCGCTTTGGCAAATGGCAAGCCATCTTTGATGAGCCGCTGCCGCATGACCCAGCGCTGTATTGTGTGACGACGGCGATGTTGCACTATGCTAAGGGCGTGGCCTATGCCGCCAGTGGGCTTGTGCCCCAAGCCGAGGCCGAACGCACCAAGTTTGTGGCTGCGCTGGCAAATGTGCCAGACACGCGCTATGTGTTCAACAACAAGTGCCTCGACATTCTCGCCATCGCCGCTGAAATGCTCAACGGTGAGATTGAATATCGCAAAGGCAATTACGAGGTGGCATTTGCCCACTTGCGCCAATCGGTGGCGCTGGATGATAATTTGCCATATGACGAACCTTGGGGCTGGATGCAACCGGCGCGTCACGCTTTGGGCGCGTTGTTGCTTGAGCAAGATCGGGTGGATGAGGCGGTGCAAGTGTATCGCGCCGATTTGGGGCTTGACAATACCCTCAGCCGCGCCTCGCAACACCCCGACAATGTGTGGAGCTTGCATGGTTATGTCGAATGCTTGCACAAATTGGGGCAGCACGCCGAAGCCACCGCCATGCAACGCCGCCTCGATCTCGCTTTGGCCCGTGCCGATGCGGGCATCAACGCTTCGTGTTTTTGTCGGGTGGGCAGTAGTTGTGGGTGTGGGTAGATAGACTCATAAAAAACCTCGGAGGTCTTGGCGCAGCCTCGACTAAAACGTAAAGTTGCGCTGAGACCTCCGAGGTTTAAGCAAGCTATTTCCGATGCACCGACACCGCATACGAATCGCCAACTTGCCAAAGGCCTTGATCCCATGTTGACCACCGCGCAACTTTGTGTAACCCAGCCTGCGTCGCCAAATCATCATAACGCTCGGTGCTCATGTGCGTCCAAGCGCGTGGGGTTAGCTCAAAGGCCGCCACCAGCAACCCGCCCGGCCTGAGATGCCGCGCCATATTCGCCAAGGTCGCCGCCTCGCTGCCCGGCGTCAAGAAGATCATGACATTGCCCGCCATGACCACCATATCGAACATTTTGCCTAGGTCAATGCGCGACAAATCGCCCAAACGCCAATCGAGATGCGGCGCTTTTTTGCGGGCTTGCGACAACATCACCTCATCCAAATCAACACCCACAATCTCAACCCCACGCCGTGCCAATTCGATAGACATGCGTCCAGTGCCACAACCGGCGTCCAAAATGCAATAAGGCACTGTTGTTTGTACTTGATTTAGCTCAGAGCCAAGCAATTTTTCGACCAAATTGGCTTCGCCGTGCACATCCATGCCGGCTTGAGCGCGGGCTTCATAAGGGGCATCATATTCTTGACCGCTGCGGGTGCGGGTGCTGAGCCAAGGGTTTTTGTCGTGTGTCATTAGCGCAATGTTAGCATATACGCGATCAAATCTGCTACTTGCGCATCGGTTAGGGCTTCGCGGTAGCCCTTTGGCATGATGCCTTCCTGATAATTGCGCACCAAATAGGCATCGGGATCGAGCAGTGACGCCTGCAAATACGCCTCGGCGCTCATGCCAGCCACCCGCGCCCCAGCCGTTTTGCCGATATCTACCAAATTCGGCCCGCGTGATGTTTGCACTGCCACCTCGCCATTAAAAATCCGTTTGCCACTCGCCGCATCGCCGCCCCCGGGCGCAGCCGCGCAACCACTTAAAAGGAGTAGTGCAAAGTGCAAAGTGCAAAGTGCAAAGTAGGGGAAGTATTTATTTGCTACTTTCCACTTTCCACTTTCCACTTTCCACTTTCCACTTGCCGCTTGCCGCTTTCCACTTTGCACTGCTATTTCCCCCCATACGTAATGCGATAAATGACGCTGGTGCCGAAGTCGGCGATGTAGAGATTGCCGTCGGGGCCGGTGACGACATCAATCGGGTAAAGGAAGCCATCGCCAAAGATAGATTCGCGGGCGCGATAGCCGTTATTGGCGGTGCTGGTTTGAATACGCAACACCTCGCCGCGATTCCACAAAGTCATGAAGGCGTTGTCGAAATACTCAGCCGGATAGGTTTTGCCGCTGTAAAACGTCAACCCAGTTGGCACTGAGTGTGGGTCGAGTTGCACAACGGCGGCTTTTTTGTTCGGGCCAAGCGGGTCATTTTCCTCGTCATAATCGCCATCTGCCACCACATGATGAAACTTGTCGGGCGGGCTGTCGCCGTCGGCGCTGACACCGCCGTTATCACCCACAAACATATCGCCCCGCGTGTTAAACGCCACATCGAACGGGTTGCCAAACCCCCGCGCCAATACGCGCACATCACCGCCGTCGGGGCTGACCGACAAAATTGCACCCGCTCTTGGATTTGGCTCACGGCCTGTGGCGGTGGTGCGGCCTACCCCAAAATACAGCCGCCCATCGGGGCCAAACGTTAGGCTGTTGTTTGAATGAGGGTTGAGCACCAGTGCGGGTAAGCCTTCGGCGATGGTGCGGCGGTCATCGGCCACGCCGTCGCCATTGGTGTCACGCAAGGCTTCGATCTTGCCCGCGCTCGATACAAATAGCTCATCGGCACGCCACGCCAGCCCCAGCAGCAAATCGAAACCACCCGCAAACTTGCCCATGACATCCACGCGAAAATCGCCATCGCGGTCGGTCGCCACCCACAAATCGCCTGCGATATCGCCAATATACAGCTTGCCGTCTGGCCCAAACGTCATCACCGTCGGGTTATCCATGCGGAAATCGCTCGTGCTTTGAACATAGACACTATAGGCAAAGCCCGGCGCAAGGCGAATGTTGCGCCGGTCAGGGTTACGTTCGCGCTCGCGCAATGGGGTGCTGAGATACGATGTGCCATACAACCCCAGCGCCGCGACGATGGGCACGATCACCGCCATGCCCACTGTGCTTGGGCGGCCCAACACATCGCGCTTGCGCCAATACCCAATCACCCCCAACAGCACAAGCAACGCCAAGCCGCCCGCGCCAGCCGCCCACCAACCCCATTCGGCTTTTGGCAGCCGAATCAGCGGCTGTCCGATACCGACGGGAATGGTGGTCATGCCAATTTGAGTCGCCGCCGCCGCCACTGCCTCAATTAGCAACACCCCGCCCAGCACCCAGCGACTACGCTCCAGCCCATGCTGGCGCATCACCACCAGCGCCATGCCCGCCGCGCCCAACCAAACCAGCGTGAGAATCAATGTTAATAGCAGTATCACGCCTGAAATTATCACACCAAAAAGAACTATGAATGATGAATTATGGGTGATGAGTTATGAATGGGCAATAATTAAGTGATGAGTAACGAGTAACGAGTAACGAGTATATGCAGACCACTCATTACTCGTTACTCGTTACTTGTTACTCGTTACTTGTTACTTGTTACTCGTTATTCATCACTCATTCCACCGGCGCAAAGCCGCGCCGCATGACTTGCTCGGTGATGGTGCGGGCCAGCACGAAATGCAGCAAATAGTCGGGGCCGCCGGCCTTGCTGCCTACGCCGCTCATGCGCCCGCCGCCAAAGGGCTGGCGGTCAACCAATGCGCCGGTAATTTTGCGGTTGATGTAGAGATTGCCGACGCGGAATTCGCGCCGCACCCGCGCAATATTGGCCGGGGAACGCGAGTAAAAGCCGCCAGTCAAAGCGTAGGGCGTGTCATCGGCAATGCGCAGCGCCTGTCTCT
>JAHBAL020000533.1 GCA_018500105.2 Anaerolineae bacterium | reverse complement strand
GAACTCGGCCCGCCCGCCCGCCGCAATCATTTCGTCGCGAGTGCGCTCACCTTTGTCAATGGCAATATCGGCAACGACAACCTGCATGCCCACCTCGGCAAGACGCTGGCAAATCGCCCGCCCGATCCCCTGTGCGCCACCGGTCACAATGGCGACCTTGTCAGTTAAATCTGCGTATGGATTAAACATATAGGCATAGATTGTAGATGGTAGCGATTCACTCGTATAATTTAAGCATGGATGTCACACAACTCATGGCCGCAGATGAAGTGGTGAGCAAAGGCTATGAACGAAAAGACCTTGAAATTGCGCCCAATTTCTATTTGGCCAATGGCGTAAAAGACGTGATTGTCTACAATCCCCGAACTCAAGAAGTGCGGCATTTCAACCGTGCAAGCACAAAAATCTATACCTCGCCTGTCAAAATAGCGTTGGAATGTGGATGCAGTTGTGAGGTTTAACTCGTGCGCCACACTGCTCTATTCACCGCATTTCGTTTGTCGTTTGGCCTCACCGTCGCCTTGGGTTTTGGGCGTTTCGCCTATGCCTTGTTGTTGCCGCCCATGCGGTCGGCGCTAGGCTGGGGCTACACCGAAGCTGGTCTCATGAACACGGCAAACGCCGTCGGATATTTGTCTGGCTCGGTGTTAGCGCCCATACTCATCCGCCAACTGGGTCTGCGCCCCGCTTTTCGCTGGGGTATGCTCATAACCGCCATCAGCGTGCTTAGCATGAGCCTCGCCTCACGGTTTGGGGTCATGTTGGCTTTGCGTGGGCTGACAGGCTTTACTGGCGCAGTCGTGTTTATTGCGGCGGGCACGCTGATCTCATTGCTCGCCGCCGAACATCCAGCCCAGACGGGGCTGTTGATCGGCTTAAACGTCGGCGGGGTGGGAATTGGGATTATGCTGTCGGGGCTATTATTGCCCCTTGCGCTTGCAACAGGCGACGCTGAACATTGGCGCATCGGCTGGGTGATCTTGGGTGTGTTGTCGCTGGCAGCTTGCTTCATGGCGGCGACCCCTTGGCAGCCACAAACCCAATTGCCCCAACCCACCGCCCCAGCCACGCAAACAGCCCCTGCGCCGAGTGCGCTCGGCCTACCCCACCTCATTCCAGCCCTAATGGCTTACTTCATGTTTGGCTTGGGCTATGTCTCATACATGACCTTTATTATTGCGTTTTTGCAGTCGCAAGGCGTCACGCCGCTGCTCTCGTCGTTGGTGTTTGGCGCATTGGGCGGCGGCGTAGTGGTCTCCAGCTTCGTCTGGCGAGGGGTAATTGAACGCGCCCATCGTGGCTTGGCGATTGCCGCGACGATGGGCGCGACTGCGCTAGCGACCCTATTGCCACTGATGGCGGTATCGTTGCCGGCGGTGTTTGCGTCGAGTGTGGTATTTGGCTTGTCGTTTTTAGCGGTCGTATCGGCAGTGACGGCGCTGGTGCGCCGCGCCTTGCCCAAATCCGATTGGACGCGCGGTCTGGCAACATTTACCGTCGCGTTTGCGTTGGGTCAATCATTTGGCCCCACCATCACCGGCGCATTATCCGACTGGCTGGGCGGCCTAAATATTGGCTTGGCGTTTTCGGCGGCGGTGCTGGCGCTGGGAGTGATCTTGGGTTTGGCGCAGCGGCGCGGCTAAGTTTACCAATCTCCGGCATAGCCGATATTGGACGGAGATGTGGTGTGTTTAAGATAAAGATAATGCAACTCGTTAAGCTGGCGAATGTGCAAATGGTCGTGCGCAAGCCATGCGATCAGCAGGTCGGCAGCCGACAAAATCACCCCAGCCGGATGCTGGTAGGAATTGCCCCAGTTAATCGCTGGGGATTTTAACCCGCTCAGCCATTTCAGCGACTCGTCGCGCTCGTGTAGCCAATGGTCAAGCACTTGCTTGGGGCCGCGCTCGTTATATTTACGATCAATGACCCATTTGGCGGGGTCAATTTGCGGCCAAGGCTTAGCCGGATCGTTCAGGGTCGAACGCACGCGAGCGCGAAAATCTTCGCGCTCTTCGTCATGTAAATGCGCCATTACCTCGACCAACGACCACGCGTTGGCTGAAGGCCGCCACTGGGCTTGCTCATCGGTGACGCCACGCAACAAACCCGAAATTACAGCTTTGTTATTGGACAAATGGTTAATAAAATAATCTAAGTTCATAGCAATTTTCTCGTAAAGTGCCCCCAATTCGTCATTCGTAGTTCTTTACACTGTCGCCAACACTTGCCCCATTTGCGCAGTGTCGTAGCCACCCAGTGACTGCACCTGCTCGGCAAAAGCTGGGCTGCGGGTGATGCGCAATAGCGGTTGCAACAAGTCACTCTCGTAGTGAGCAATCGGAATAATAAGATCGTAACGTTCATTAAACAACGGCACAAAATCAAGATCGAGCGCCCGCGCCGCCGCCAAAATGCCCAGCCCGCAATCGCACGCGCCGCTGGCGACAGCGGCAGCCACACTCAAATGCGTGTATTCTTGGCGTTCGTAGCCAGCAATGTGGCGCGGATGAATACCGCGTTTTTTCAGCGCATCGTCGAGCAACATCCGTGTGCCTGCCCCGCGCTGCCGATTAACAAACGTCACGCCGTTGCGCGTCAAATCATCGAGTCCCAAAATCGCCTTCGGGTTACCTCTGCACACCATCAACCCTTGCACCCGTTTGACAAAGCCCAGCACCTGCACCCGCACCCCAAACGGCGTCAGCAGCTTGGCAATGCTGCCCAAGTTATAACTTGGCTCGGTGTCATCACCGCCGTCCTCGTCCAACAAGTGCGACCCCGCCAAATGCGCCTCGCCCCGTTGCAGCGCCAGCAACCCGCTCTGGCTGCCCACATGCGCCGACACCAAGCGGGGAAATGGAGAATTGAAAATTGAAAATTGAAAATTAATTTGTGTAATGTCATTTTCCATTTTCCATTTTAAATTCTCAATTTTCAACTGATTCGCCAGCAAGTCAATCGTCAAATCGTGGCTACCGATGGCGAGTATCGTGCGATCAATCAAGGCTTTGGGTGTCGTGGCATTGACGCGCACCGTCTCGCCTGCATGAAACCCTTCTTTAAAACGCGGAATGTGCAGCACGCCATCAGCCTTGACCATAGACGTGATCACCCCTGCACCGCTGCCAATCGGCGTCGCCACCACCCGCTCACCCACACGCCCCAAACTAACGCGCAAAAATTCATCATCGCCCATCGGCGAAAGCACTTTGCGCGTCAGCGTCGCCTCAATGCTGTCCGCCACCAACGCCCCTTCGCCCCATGAAATCTCGCCCTGCCAACGCCGCAGCAACGGCTTACAAAACAGATCGAAGGTGACGGCCGCAGAAACAGGGTAACCCGGTAGCCCGACCAGCGCCTTGCCCGCGCCAGTGCCCAAAATGACAGGGTGACCCGGCCGAATCGCCACGCCATGAACGCACACTTTGCCCAATTCGCCGATCACACGTGAGGTGAAATCCTCGCTGCCCGCCGACGAGCCTGCATTGATGATGACCAGATCATGCGCCGCCAACGCCGCCTCGGTCATGTGTTTAATCTCATCGTAGCGGTCGGGTTGAATGGGGTAACGGCTGACGATGGCCCCGCATTGCTCAGCAAACCCGCCCAGCACGAGGCTGTTATATTCAATAATATCGCCCGGCTTAACCGCACTACCCGCCGTCACCAACTCGGTTCCGGTGGGAATGATGGCGACTCGCGGCTGACGCAACACCTCAACCACACCATGCCCGCTGCCCGCCAACGCGCCTAAATCTTGCGGGCGAATGCGATGCAACGCTGTCAGCACCATCTCACTCGCCACCATATCCTCGCCCATCGCCCGCACATGCTGCCAAGGCGCAACGGCTTGAATAATTTCAATCGCTGTCGCTAATTCTTCCTCGCCCCCTGCTATAAGCTGAATATTTTCCCGCATGATGACGGCGTTCATGCCTGCGGGCAATGGGTCGCCGGTGTCAACATAAATCGCTTGGCTGCTGAGAGAGAGGTGCTTGGGCGCGGCCTCGCTTGCGCCATGCGTATCGCCGCTGCGCACAGCGTAGCCATCCATCGCACTGGCATGGTAATGGGGCGACGAAATTTTAGCCCACACCGGCCCCGCCGTGATGCGCCCCAAGGCTTGCGCCAACGGCACAGTTTCTTTGGGCATCAGCCCAAATGCGCCACAAGCCGCCAATTCGGCATACCACGCAGCCTTAGCTTCATCAAGAGGGATATCGTGCAGGTATAAAGATGACATTTTGGATGATTATAGTGTGCCGTAATGCCGCCGCCTATAGCGCCGCCGTAACGCCACAAACACCACAATAATGGTAATATTCTAAAATGACTGCAACCGCGCCACCCAACGGATTCCGCACCTTCATTATTTTATGGCTCACCCAATCGCTCTCTGGATTTGGAACCCAAATCACGGTGTTTGCCCTCAATATCTGGCTGGCAACGGTATTATTCCCCGCTGCCGAACAACGCGCCGAGCTTGCGAGTGCCATCGCCATCATGTCCATCGCCATTGCCATCCCCAGCGTATTTGGCGCACCGCTGGCAGGCGCATGGGCCGATCATAACAACCGCAAACGCACCATGATGCTGACCGATGCCTTGCATGGCATCCTCACAATCATCGAACTGCTCCTCATTTACACCCAAAATTTTCAAGTGTGGACACTCGGTGTCACAGTGTTTTTGCATGGCCTCTTTCACACTTTTCACAGCGCAGCCTTCGACACTTCGTATAGCAGCATCGTACCAAAAGCCCAGTTGGCCCGCGCCAATGGCATGATGCAAACCACCCAGTCTTTGTCAGGCATTCTTGCGCCCGGCGCGGCAGCCTTCATCGTATCGCTGCCCAGCTTGGCCCGTCAGGGCCTCATTGGCGGGGACGTTGGCGATTGGCTGGCGAGCCTGCCGAATGGCGTCATTTTGGCGCTCAGCATAGACGCTTTATCGTTTTTCATCGCCGCCATTGTGCCCTATTTTTTAAGCGTACCATCGCCCGTGCCATCGCCCAATTCCACCCCCCAAGCAACCCAACCCGCCAAACCCGGTCTGTGGCACGATGTCAAAATCGGTGCGGTTTACATTTGGCAGCGCCGCCCGTTGTTGTGGCTGCTCGCCATCTTCACCATCGCCAATTTCACCGGTTGGCCGGTGTTTATGCTCATGCCGTTGCTGCTCAAATTTAATTTGGCGGCAGATTGGGCTGCCAATGGCTACACCTTCGAGACCGCCACCGCGCTCATGTCAACCCTAGGCAGCCTCGGCGGCTTAACCGGCGGGCTGCTCATCAGCACATGGGGCGGGCTAAAAACACGCCGCATTTACGGCGTCGTGCTCGCCATGTTGGGAACCGGCATCGCCATCATGGCAATTGGGATGTCGTCATGGTTTTACCTCGCAGTGGCGGCAAATTTCCTCTACGCCGGGCTAATCCCGATTGGCAATGCGCATTCGCAAGCCATTTGGCAAGGCCAAACCCCGCCCGAATTGCAGGGGCGGGTATTTGCCGTTCGGCGTGTCATCGCCCAATTCACCTGGCCGCTCAGCACCGTCATTGCTGGCTATGCCGGTGGCGTATTCGACCTTAGCCTGTATATCACCGCGATGGGGGTGATCTGCGTCGTTTTTTGCACAGGGCGATTGTTCAACCCTGTCTTGCGGCGGGTCGAAGACAAGGCATATCTCGATTCGTTGGCGGCGCAGGCGGTTGCAAAAAGTGCGTAAAATTCGCCAAAATCGGCAATACGACATCGCAAACAGGCCGCTTCAATATGTTATGCTTTAATCACTGTGCTCGAACTCAAAAATATTGTTAAAACCTATGTCATGGGCCATGAAATTGTTCGGGCCTTAGACGACATCTCCGTTACCATCCAAGACGGTGAATATGTGGCGATTGTGGGGCCATCGGGCAGCGGCAAAAGCACGCTCATGAATATGATCGGCTGTTTGGACGTGCCGACATCGGGCGAATATTTTTTGAACGGCCAAGACGTGAGCAAATTGCGCGATGACGATTTGGCGACCGCCCGCAACAAGCATATCGGTTTTGTCTTTCAGCGTTTCAATTTGCTTTCGCGCATTACAGCGCTGCGCAATGTTGAATTGCCATTGCGCTATGCAGGTGTAAACGGCAAAGAACGCGCCGAACGTGCTAAAGAAGCGATGACCGCCGTCGGTTTGGGAGATCGCCTGAGCCATCGTCCAGTCGAGATGTCGGGTGGTCAACAGCAGCGCGTCGCCATTGCGCGGGCTTTGGTCAACCACCCCACCCTGCTATTGGCCGACGAGCCAACCGGCGCACTCGACAGCAAAACCGGCGCCGAGATTATGACGCTGTTTAAGAAATTGCGCGAGGAGCGCGGCATCACCATCATCATCGTCACCCACGACCCCGGCGTCGCTGCCCAAGCCGACCGCATCGTGCGCATCAAAGACGGCAAGGTCGAGAGCGACACCCTCACGACCGAAGAAGATCGCGCCGGCGCAATTGTCCACTGAAATTAATTACGAATTACGAATTACGAATTGTTCTGGCTTCTGCACAAGTTGAGTGATTGCTCAGGAGTTATTTCGATTGCACCTAACCCCCAAAAATTCGTAATTCGTAATTCGTAATTTCTTAAAGCTATGACAAAAATTGTCATCATCGGTGCAGGCAGCACCTCATTTGGCCCATCTATTTTGGGCGATCTATTTTTGCACGCCCATTTGTTGCTATTGCAGCACAGCGAAATTTGGTTAGTAGACACCAATGCCGAATCGCTCGATCTCGTTGCCCGCTATGCCGAACGGCTGTTGCAATCGGAAACGGAAAAAGGACGGTTGGCAGCGGGTCAAATCAGCATCCACGCTCGCCAAGATCGGCGCGAGGCGTTGCCAAATGCCGATTTTGTCATCGTGTCGGTCGCGGTTGACCGCATCGCAACATGGAAACTCGACTGGCAAATTCCGCTCAAGCATGGCGTGCGGCATGTGCTGGGTGAAAATGGCGGGCCGGGCGGCCTCAGCCATGCCCTGCGTAACATCCCGCTCTTGCTCGGCATCGCGCATGATATCGAACGTCTTGCCCCCCGCGCCTTACTCATCAACTTCACCAATCCGATGAGCCGCTTGTGTTTGGCCCTGCACCAGCACAGCAATGTCAAATTCGTCGGGCTGTGTCACCAAATCGGCGCAGGCTACCGATTGGTAGATCAGGTGTTGGGGGAAGATTTAAGAAGCAAGAGCCAAGAGCTAAGAGCTAAGAACCAAGAACCAAGAACCAAGAACCAAGCGTCAAGCACTCAGCATGTTTCTTCTGACTCGCCCTTCGATCGCTATCATTTGGTGGCGGCGGGGTTGAATCATTTTACATTTATTTTGGGCATGTATGACCAGCAGACGGGCGAGGATTTATACCCGTTGTTTCGACAACGGGTGCAGCATATGCCGCCGTATTGGGAATTGATGTCGCGGCGGCTGATGGACGCCTTCGGTCTATTTTGCGCCACCGGCGATGGGCATGCGGGCGAATATGTCGGCTTTGCTGCCGAGACGATGCCAATGAAAGGCTATGACTACGATGCCTATGAACGCAGAAGCCAAGCCCAAACCGATGCCCTACGCACCATTGTAAATGACCCCACCGCCGAAATCACACTCACGCCGTCGGGCGAACGCGCCGCGCCCATCATCAGCGCCATCTTGCGTGACCTCAATCAGCCTGAGTTGGCGGTCAATTTACCCAATCGTGGCTGCATCGAAAATTTACCGAGCGAAGCCATTGTCGAGGTGCCGGGGCTGGTGAATGCGCGAGGCGTGCGCGGCGTGCAGGTTGGGCCATTGCCGCGTGGCTTGGCGGCCCTCATGCAACGCGAATATGACATTCAAGCCTTGTGTGTCGAGGCGGCGGTCAGGGGTGACCGGCAAGTGGCGCTGCAAGCCCTGCTGCTCGACCCACACATTCACTCTTACGCCAAAGCCAATTATTTGCTCGACGATTTGCTGCGGGCGCACGCAAAATATTTGCCGCAGTTTGGCGGGTGAGCCATGAGCTTTGGGCCTTGAGCTTATAGACAAACAAAGTAAAAGCTTAGGCGTCTGACTTAAAATAATTAATCGAAAAACCGGTTTTTTGATTAATTTAATTGTGTATTGTGTAGTGTGTGATTAATAAAAAAAGGGTAAATTTGGGGCAGCATTGCCCAAGCAGATTTTTCTGGTTTTTTTATTAATTGCCATGATAGGTTTTTGCTTTAAAAATAAAGCAAAAATCACTTTTTGATTTTTATTATTCCAAATACCATGCCTAAGCTTTTACCAAACAAAATAGATCTTGCATATTTACCTGCCAATTTTTAGATGTTTACAAGCCAAAACATTTGCGAGTGCCGCGCCCGCGCGGGGATCAATCCCCGCG
>JAHBAL020000448.1 GCA_018500105.2 Anaerolineae bacterium | reverse complement strand
ATCGCCTTCATCAAGGGCTTGTTGGGGGCAAAGGGCATTCCGTTTTAAGAATGGGGAGTCCTTGGGAATAGGTGTTAAGGAATAGGGATTAGAGATTAATTGTTAATCTCTAATCCCTATTCTCTATTTTCTATTCTAAAAGAGATTTCTGGACAGCAATGCCTTCGCTTGTTTTGAGGTATTTGGCCGATATCGGCCCGTCGTCATCTAACCCACCATATTTATTAATCGCTTCGGTGATTTGTGGCAACACATAACTTACCATTTGTTCGCGCACCTGCCGGCCATTAAACCGCAAAATATGCCACTTGTTGGCGTTTAGATTATTATCGCGCAGATTGTCCTTCGCAATTCGGCTTCTATCGGCGTGCCATGTGTCACCATCGGTCTCGATGTCGAGTTGGCGATCACGACAAAAAACGGCAAAATCAAGCATATAAAGGTCGCTCCCCAGCCGCTGGTCCCATTGGCGCTCGGCGCGAATCTTCAGGTCTTTTAACCCCGCCCATAGATCATCTTCGAGCGGGCTGTCGTCAAACAAATCATTAATCTCGGCGGCGCGTTCAAATTTGCTGAGGGTGCTGGGCACAAAGATCAATCGCCGCCCCCGCTGGCTGACGATGGGCTGCGCCAAAGTATGCAAGGCCTCAAGTTGCACTTTGTGATATAGGCGGCTCGATTTTGGGTTCTCAAATTCATCGGGGAACAATTGACGACGCGGCACAATGTCAATGCGCCGCACTTTGCCATAATAGCGCACAGCATATTTTTCGTCGCCAAACACCTTGGTTTGATAAAACGACAAATAATGTGGCGGCCAACGGCGCGGCGCGGTCTCAACTGGAATGCGATACCACAAGTCGCTGCGCAGCCGCGCAAGGTCGGACGGGTCATTGAGGATGGCGATTAGCATTTCGCCTTTGTTAGGTGTGGATGTCATTTATGGCGTCTGATGTTAACGAGATGTGTCGCGGTTATCAATAATATTCATAGGCGCTTAGATGTCTAAGATTTTAACGGATAAACCGCAAAAAAAATTGACACTTTGTAAACCGCTGCCTTGTTATCCTATTTTCCAAAATCCCCACCCACCCAAATTGACAAAAATAAAATTGCGGGTAACATTACACTCGACAATATATCATCAAATGTAATATTACCCGCAATCATGAAAATCTTAAGCAAATCTTCCTTATTGATTGCCGCACTGGCAGTCACACTCGCAGCTTGCGCCCCAGCAAACAAACCCACCCTCAGCATTACCAAGCCCGCTAATAATACGGTCGTCAAAGGCCCCAAAGTGCTGGTCGAGGTGCAAAGCAACAACTTCAAGTTGGTTCCTGCCGGACCAGACATAGTAACCGGCGAGGGACATCTGCATTTCTTTGTAGATACCCCAGCCTCATCTGTGCCGGTTGGCGCGCTTATCCCCAGCGACCAACCAAACACTTATGTTCACGCAGGCAAAGACCCACTTGCTTCACGCGAACTTGAGCTAAGCAAAGGCACACACACCATTACGGTTGTCATGGGTAACGCAGCGCATTTTCGGGTGGCGCAGCCAGAACCTGTCAGTGTAACCATTATTGTTGAGTAGCCATGCGGCAATCAGCCTGCATTAACGCACAACAACCTTGCCCGTCATCGAGGTGTGACGACGGCAAAAATAGTTGTATTCGCCGGCCTTGGTAAACGTAAAACTAAAGGTCTGCCCACGATTAAAAAAGCCAGAATCAAACGCGCCGTCGGGTTTATCGGGCAACCCAGATGTGACACTGTGATCAATCAGGTCATTATTTGTCCAAACAACGGTGCTGCCGACCGAAACCTCGATCACGCCCGGATTGAACGCAAACAAGCTGATGCGAGCGGCGAATGAAGCGGGCTTGGCAGGGGCGGCAGGCGGAGCACTTGGTTTTGTTGCGATCGCCGTTGGGCTAACCACTGCGCTGGTGGGTGTGGCTGCCGAATGGTGACTATGCGACTGGGCCGTTGAAGTGGGCGCAGCCGTTGGGCTGGGGCTTGTTGGCATCGGCGATGGGGCAACCGTCGGTAATTTTGTCGCTGTTGGCGCTGGGGCTGGCGTAGGCAAGTTTGGGGCAGACGTTGCCGCAACCGTAGGGGCAGCATTGACGGCTGCAGTCGGAGGAACGCTCGTGTTTTGCGTTGCTGCGGTTGGTTTTGGCTGAGATGTTGGTTGGGGTGCGCAGCCAACGAGCAAACCTGAAGCCAGCCCCATCCCATTAGCCAGCAAGGTTAGGACAGATCGGCGAGAAAAAGTTTGGCTTTTCATAAGTAAATTGAGCAAAAAGCAAAGCTTATTTGCAAATTTCACCCCGCGCCCTGAGATATTTTTCGATTCAATCTCAATGGCGCGGGGTGTGTTCGTTTTGTTATTCCAAAAATTGATTGCGCTTTAGCAACCGCAAGGGCGGATTAGCGTGAAATGCTATTGCGCTCGCGGCGCTGTGCTACAAATGCGATCATCAAAAAGATGCTCAACACAATGGCGACGGCTGGGCCAGCATTGCTATTGGTTGAAAGATCAGCGCCGGTCTGCGGCAACATCACCACCATCCCAAATTTTTGCGGAAACTGCTTCACAATCGCCATCGCCAACGGGTCGGCAATCATGGTCATATGATGGTAAGCAATGCGAAGTTGATCGTAAACCTTGGGCTGGTCGCCCGCAGCCTGTGCATCCACCACATCTTTTAACCCCACCACATGGTCTTTCACCAAAGCCGCCACTGTGCCTTTGGGCAAATTGGGGTTGGCGCTGTTCAAAAACGCGCCAAAATCTTCGGTATACCCCACCAAATCGTTCACAGCCTTGTCTGCCTTGGCCTTATCTTTGGCTGCCACACCGGTGGTGTAATCCACAAAGAAACCAATATGCTTGCGCCACAAAGGCAGAAATGCGGCTTCGGCGCCTTGACCATACACGCTCCCAATCGCTTTGCTCAGATCCACCGAGTTCATATCGAGCGCATTGGCCGCAGCCTCAAATTCGGCTTGCCGCCCACCCAGCGCCGCACCCGTTGCACGCGCCGCCAAATAGGTGTGCTCGGCCAACAACATGTTTAGCCCCGTGCGCAAATTGCCCATCGGGTCGTCGGCCTTACCCGCAAATTTGTCAGGAAACTGCTTGGCAATTGCGCCAGCCAAAGCGCTGCCGATCATATCCATGTGAGAATAGGCCGTGCGCAATTCGGCAAATTGCTTTTTGGGGTCACCCGCCGCTTGTGCATCAACCACCGCCTTCAACCCCAAGGCATGGTCTTTGACCAAGCTGGCGACTGCGGCTTTGGGCAAATTGGGGTTGGCGCTGTTTAAAAATGCGCCAAAATCTTCGGTGTATTGCACCAAATCGGCAATCGCCTTGTCGCTCTTAGCCTTGTCTTTGGTGGCAACACCATTGGTGTAATCTACAAAAAAGCCAATGTGCTTGCGCCACAGCGGCAAAAAGGCATCTTCGGCGGCCTTGCCATACACCTGCCCAATCGCCTTACTAATGTCCACTGAGTTATCGTCCAGCGATTTTGCCGCCGCCTTAAATTGAGCATCGCGTCCGCCCAGCGCCGCGCCTGTCGCGCTGGCCGCCAGCATCACATGCTCGCCCAGTTTGGTGCTGAGCAATACACGCACATCTTGGGCGTTCGCATTGGTACTTGTGCCAATATCATGCGCACTCGTCGGGGCCACAAGGCTACCCGCAACAAGCATGGCAGCGATTCCAGAAAATAGTCGGTTTTTAGTGTTCATAACTTCTTTATTAACTCCTTTGCTTTCGCATTGTTTGGTAATAAAGAAATTACGCCGACTGAGTCAGTTTACATTTTCCCAAAAAGCCGAATTAGATAAGTGTTTGATGAGAAAAATATCGCTTTGCCCCGATAGGTCAGAGCAAAGCGATATTTACGTTGGGCGCAAAACGACATTAACCCAAAAACACCAAGGTTTGCAAATTGGGCATAGGGCTACCGCCCGCGTTTTCAATCGTCACCCCAAATTGTTCTTTGCCTGTCCAAGGAATCGTGTTGTCGAGGATGACTTGGGCCATGCCGCCGGCATCTGTGTTAAACACCCCCGCCGCCACCGGCTTGCCATCACGAATAATCCACGCCTCGTAGGTGCGGGCGGGGTCAAGCGCAGGCAAATTGGCGACCCGCAACAACACTTTCGGGCTGCCCAATTGCCCGACAAGGCTGGCGCTGGCAGTTGCTTGGGCATTGGTGGCTGGCAATGCCTTGACAAAAACGCCCGGCTCCGACAACGCGGCCACTTCGCTTTGCAGCCGCTGGGCTTCCAGCTGCACCTGACGCAATTGCTGCGTGAGTGACACCGCCCACAGCCCGCTCACCAACGCAATTGCCATTGCCCCCAGCGCAAACACGGGCGCAGCACGTCGCCATGCCAGCGCCAATTGTTGCCATATCGTCAGGCTTGGGCGAGATGGCGTAAGCGTCGGGCGACGGCTTGCCCTATCCGCATCTACCCGCGCCATCAAATTGCGCTTGAGTTGAGCCGATGGCGCAACGGGCGGCACACTTTCGCCCAATACCGCCACCACCCCGCGTATTTGGGCCAATTGTGCACGCAAGGCTGGATCACGCGCCAAGGCTTGTTCAATGGCGTGTTTTTCGTTGTCATCCAGCGCACCCAGCGCATACAGCATTAATTGGTCTTCGATACTCATTTTTGATTGATCAGAGAAAATACAATTTGTATTAACGCCGCCGCTACCGTCACAACCACTAATACGCTTCCAGCCAACAATTCGCGCAATTTACCCAACGCCAATCTCGCGCGGGTGTGAATCGTGCCTGCTGGTTGCTTCAAATTTATCGCTACTTCTTTATGGGTCAAGCCTTGAAAATAAGTCATTTCGATCACTTGACGTTGTGGCTCTGGCAAAGTCGCCAATGCAGACCGCACTTTCTCGCTCGACATCTTCTCCCATATTTGTTGCAAAGGCTCTGGCATTTCGTCGGGCAAATCCAGCATCGTCGGCGCATCTGGGTCGTCTGACTCAGCATCAATTTCAACCATGCGGTTGTCTTTGCGCCGCCGCAGCGTATCAATTGCCAAATGATGCGTGATGCCAAACAACCACGCCTTTACATTGCCTTTCGACACATCAAACTGCTTGGACAATTTCCAAACTCGCCAAAATGCCTCTTGAACGACATCTTCGCCCAAGTTGCGTTCGCCCAACACCCGCACCGCCAAACCCAACGTCTGGCCCGCGTGACGGTCATACAAGGTTTCAAAGGCCGTGCGGTCTTCGCGGGCAATCTGAGCCACCAACGCAGCATCATCAAGCAACATGTAGTTCATGAAGTAATACGCAGATTATAGTGTTTTGCATTTAAACAAAACGAACGAATTGCCATTAAGCGCCGCCCTAAGTGTCACGTGCAAAAAATACCCAATTGGGCGCAACCCCGTAAATTCGTTTTCTTGCTCAGCAGCAAGTTGAGGACAAACACCACCCCGAAGGGGGTTTCACCATTAGGCGGTGGTTGAGCGCAGCGACACCCTCGACGGCCTATGCGCCCTAAACATGCCCAAGCGAACAAAGAACTCAAAGTGTTGCATCATAAAATCCTTCTTATACCAACCGCATGCTCAAGATGGACTTTAATCGCATATATTTTGCGCGTCATCCCGATACGAAGTGAGGGATCCCCATTGCCTAAACCGACACAAGCGTCACACTGGCTTGGCAAAACTTTGACTGACCTGACGACGTATTTGCTGGATTTAATCTTCGGGGATCCCTCGCTGCGCGTGCTCAGAAACTTGGATTTATTGTATATCATACTTGTCATTCCGACGAGGAACGAGGAGGAATCTTTGCATAACTTGGGTAT
>JAHBAL020000545.1 GCA_018500105.2 Anaerolineae bacterium | reverse complement strand
TGTGGCACGGCCATCATTGGCGGGGTGGGATTGGGTTTTGCCAATCGGGTGCGCCGCGCCAGCGCGGGCGGCATCGGCATCGTCGGCGCGTCGGGCACGGGGCTGCAAGCCGTCACCAGCGAGTTGCATCAGTTGGGCGAAAGCCTCACCCATGCCATTGGCACGGGTGGGCGCGACCTCAAGAGCGAGGTCGGCGGCATCACGGCGCTTCAGGCGCTCGATGTGCTGGCGCGTGACCCCGCCACCGAGGTGATTGCGTTTATCTCGAAGCCGCCTGCGCCGGATGTAGCGGCTCGATTGCTCAGCGCCGCCCGCGCCATTCCCAAACCCGTCGTCATCAATTTTATCGGCTACCCCGCCCCCGCCCGTCAATTGGGCAATTTGCACTTTGCACGAAATCTGCGCGAAACCGCCGAGCTGGCTGCGGCTGCAAGAACCAAGAGCCAAGAGCCAAGAGCCAAGATTCAAGATCTAAGCATCGAGGAACAAGCACTCAGCACCAAGCACTCAGCACTTCTCCCTCCTCTTGGTTCTTGGTTCTTGGCTCTTGGCTCTCATGTGCGCGGCCTGTTCAGCGGGGGCACGTTGGCGTATGAGGCATTGCTGGCGTTGCAAGTGGTGTTGTCGCCGATTTACAGCAATTCGCCAATTCGACCAGAGCAGGCGCTGCCAGATGCGCGGCACAGCCAAGGGCATTGCATCATTGACATGGGCGAGGACGAATTTACGCAAGGCCGTTTGCACCGGATGATGGATTATGACTTGCGTTTGCGGCGGTTGCGCCAAGAGGCCGCCGACCCGACGGTGGGCTTGGTGTTGTTGGATGTGGTGTTGGGTGAGGGCAGCCACGCCGACCCCGCCAGCGAACTCGCGCCGGTCATTGCTGAGGTGAAAGCCGCCCGCCCTGCGCTTGAAATCGCCGTCATCGTCATTGGCACGGATGAGGATGCGCAAGGCCGGCAAGCCCAAATTGCGCGGCTTGCCGATGCAGGGGCGCGAATTTACACCAGTGTAGATGCCGCCGCCGATGCGATCGCGCAGGCGTATCCGGCCTCGCCATTGATGCTGGACGCGCCTGTGGCCTTACCCAGCCTCAACCAAGCGCCGTTAACCGCCATTAACGTCGGCCTGACCTCATTCTACGACAGCCTGCGCACCCAAGGCGCACACGCCGCCCATGTAGATTGGCGGCCCCCCGCCGCCGGAAATGAACGCTTGGCGGGCATTTTGGCACGGATGAAAAGCAAAACTTGAGGCGCATAATCCTGCGATAATGACAGGTTGTGAGTGCGTTTACAAACAAATTTATGCTTGGCATGTCGCCGCGTTGGCGCAAGGTTTGGCGCGACCTGTGGGGCAACAAAGCCCGCACCTTGTTGGTGGTGATGTCTATCGCGGTTGGCGTGTTTGCCGTTGGCATGATGGCAGGAGCGCGTGAGATCGCCATTTCTGACCTCGACGATCAATATCGCCGCACCAACGACCGTAGCGCATGGCTGACCGCGCCGCGTATTGATGAGCAATTTGTGCGATCGTTGCGGCAAATGGCAGATGTGCGTGATGCCGAAGGCCGCGCAGTTTACATTTTGCCCACCTACAACGGCCCGCAACGCCGCAATGTGTGGATCAACGCGATGGGGCAATTTGACGATGTGCAGATTAATCGCTGGGAACATTTACGCGGCGAGCGAATTCCGCCACTGCGCGAGGCGCTCATCGAGCGCAGTTCGGCGGCGGCCTTGGGCAAAGACATCGGCGATGTCATCACGCTCGATTTGCCCGACGGCAAAAAACGCGATATTCGCATTGCGGGGGTGGTGTATGACGTAAACGCTGTGCCGATCAACTTTGCTAACTTCGCCACAGTTTATATCAGCTTTGATACTGCCGTTTGGCTGGGGTTTTCGCGCAATTTCAACCAAATTCGCTTCATTGCCGCAGAGAATAAATTTGATTATGACCATGTTAATCAAATCGCCACCGCAATCGAAGATCGGCTAAAGGACAATGGCAGCCCCTTTGTCGGGATCAGCATTCAAAATACCGGCCCCGGCAAGCACTTTGGGGCTGAGCCATTGCAGGCCATTTCGTTGGTATTGTCGGTATTGGGTTTCTTGGCGCTGTTGCTCAGCGGCTTTTTGGTCATTAACACCATCGCAGCGGTGATGACGCAGCATGTGCGCCAGATTGGCATCATGAAGGCGATTGGGGCGCAGGCCAACCAAATTGCCAGCATGTATTTGATGATGGTGCTGGCTTATAGCATCTTGGCGTTGTTTATTGCCGTGCCTGCGGGTATTGTCGGCGCACGCGCTATGTCGCGTTTTATCGCCAACACCATCAACTTCGATATCAATTCGTTCACCCCACTCTGGATTTTGCTCATGCAAATTGGGGTTGGGCTGGCCTTGCCGCTGCTAGCGGCGCTGGTTCCGGTGCTCAATGGGGTGCGCATTAACACCCGCGTCGCCATTTTTTCGACTGGCACAGGCACAGAAAACACCAATCACCACGTCCAATCGGCGCAGTCGCCAGCCAATGCCAACCGCGCAAATCAAGCCTTTGCGATATTTCGCAACCTCAAATCGCAATTGCTCAATCGTAAATTTTTGCTGGCGGTGCGCAACACTTTTCGACGCAAAGGGCGATTGGCGCTTACGCTGTGCACGCTTACGCTTGCCAGCGCCATGTTTGTGGCGGTTTTCAGCGCCCGTAACAGTTTAGACCTCGCTTTGGCCGATTCGCTTAAGGTGCTAAATTATGATATTCAGTTCAATTTGAATAATCGCTATTTAGACGATACGTTGCAGCGTGAGGTGATGCGTATGCCCGGCGTGGTGAGCGCCGAAACATGGGAGGCATCTGGTGCCCGGCGAATTTATGAGACGCCACAAAATGATAGCACCGAGGGGCGTAGTATTGCGCTATTTGCGCTGCCCGCCATCACCCAACTGTTTAAGCCCGAAATGCTAGACGGGCGCTGGCTGCAAGATGATGACAGCAACGCGATTGTGGTTAATTCGTATGCGCTTGAAGAAGATCCGGCCTTTAAGGTGGGCAATAAGGTGCAGCTCAAAATTAACAATCGCATCCGTGAGTTTCAGGTGGTGGGCGTCATGCGTAGCGTGTTGCAAGGGCCGGGCCAACCCCGCACCTTAATTTACATGAATCAGTCGGGTTATCGGCAAATGATGTCGTTGGGGCGTCAGTCATCGCGCTTGTTTGTCGTTACTGCGCAAAAAGACGGCGTGGCGCAAGCCGAAATTGGGCGCGAACTTGAGGAGCGCTTTAAGCGCAGCAATTTGCTGGTCGCTAGCTACCAAACCACCACCGAACGCGCCAATGAGTTGCGTTTTCAATTTGATTTGCTCACCACGTTTTTGTTAATTATGGCGGCGATGTTGGCGGTGGTTGGGGCATTGGGCTTGACTGGCACGATGAGCATTAATGTGCTTGAGCGAACCCGCGAGATCGGCGTGATGCGGGCCATCGGCGCGTCGAATGGCTCGGTGCGCAGCGTCATCATTTTCGAGGGCATCGTGATCGGCTTGGTCAGTTGGGGCTTGGGGGCCTTGGCGGCTTACCCACTCAGCGCCTTGCTCAATAACACGGTTGGCTCGGCGCTGCTGCGCATTCCGCCACCCTTGCGTTTTTCATGGTATGGCTTGTTTTTGTGGCTGGGCGTGGTTTTGCTCGTCGCCGCGCTGGCGAGTTTATGGCCCGCATGGCGTGCCTCGCAACTCACTGTGCGCGAAGTGTTGGCATATGATTAAGGTTACGCACGTTGTATTTGCTCAATGGGCAACTTGCTGAGCGCTAGATAGGCGTTTAATTGCTCGACATGGGTCATGTCAATTAAGGCATCAATCAAAGACTCTAGCCGTGCCTGAGGCAGCGCGTCAATTTGAGCAATCAGCTCGGCATTCAGCTCGCCAAATTTCCGTTTAGCGATGCGCAGCACCATTAACTTTTGCGCGAGATAAAAGCCTTGCTCCTTGCCAAGCTGCAAGCCCTCTTGTCGCCCACGTCGTTCCCAGCTCGTGACAATTTCGGTGATTGGGGTTGGTTTTTGTAACTCAGGAAGTTGTGCTACTTTTGCCATAAACTCAAGTTCCTCCTTATCCACTAAATTTAAGTATACGTCAACAAATTGTGCAATATGATCAACATGATCGTGATCTAGCTGTAATTTTGCCAACATGCGCAAACATTCGAGCTTGACTTTGACACGATCACGGGGCGCAATGTTCATCTTTGACATCAAGGCGCTGGCAACCGGATTCTCAAAACGCAAGAAATTGCGCCAATTTAGACGGTTTAATTGCACTACATGAAAACGAAATTGCAACGTCAAATGCCCAACGGCACGCATGACATATCGGTTTGAAACCGGACTGCGCGGACGATCGAAAGAGGTAATGAGAATCGGATAGACCGGTAACTCATATGTCTCTGCCAATTGCAACGCATAAAGCGCCATGCGCCGTTGAATACTGCGAATACGTGCGGGCGATGACTCATGTTCAACATGGATGATAAAGAAAGTCTCTTCTTCAAGCAATTTCGCCTTTAACGCCAAATCAACAATCTTTTTGTAGCGCCGTTTGCCTTTGCCCAGCAATTCTTTGTCGAGCAATACCAATGTGTTTGGCACGATTTGCGCCGCAACTTTTGGAAAAAACAGCGCCAAAAAGTCGAACGAAAATTCAGTCAGTAGCCGCTTAAAAAGCGCATCATGATCAATATTCATACCGATTCATCGCTTATTTCCCCAATCGAGGCAATTCACGGTTAGGCCGATTGTCGAAAGTGGGAATGTTGGGCGGGTTGCGAGCGAGCATTTGGTTGATCTCGCTAATGGCGCGGTCAAGTTGTGCGTCAATGCCGTCCATCCAATGTTCGGGCAAATTATCCACCACGATATCGGGCTGTGCGCCAAAATTCTCGATCTTCCAGCCAACATCGTTAAACCAACCCGCAAACTCTGGCTGGCTCACCCCGCCGCCGTCAATGAGTCGCCGATAGCCCGAAATACCGATCACACCGCCCCATGTGCGCGTGCCGATCACGGGGCCGAGCTTCATCAATTTGAAGGCGTGCGAAAACATATCGCCGTCCGACACTGTGTGCTCATTGGTGATCGCCACAATTGGCCCGGCCAGCGCATAAGATGGGTATGGCGTGGGAATTTGCCCCCAACGCGAGACATCGTAACCCAAACGTCGGCGCGACAACTTTTCTAAGATGAGCTGCGACACATGCCCGCCTTGGTTATAGCGCACATCCACGATGAGCGCCTCACGGTCAACCTCGGCCAAAAAGCCGCGATGAAATTCAGCATAGCCGTGCGCGTTCATGTCGGGGATGTGCAAATAACCAGCCCGACCTTGGGTCGCCTCATACACACGCGCTCGATTGGCCTCGATCCATGCCCGATACCGCGCTGGGCGATCATTGCGCAGCGTTTTCACCATCACCACACGGGGGTTTTGGATTTTAGATTTTGGATTTTGAATTTTGGATTGAGCTTCTTCGGCGGTCCTCTTGTCTGCTGAGTCTGTTTGGGTTGGCGTTGTGGCTTCAGTTGTTTGCACGGGGTTTTCAGTTGGCGCTGGTTTGCCTTTTGCGCTCTCGCCGTCTGTTGCTGCCTTTTCTGCCATAATCAGCGTCACCTCGTTGCCGGCCTGATGCACAAGGCAATGGTCTGGGCTGATCTCGCGGCTGAGGCGCTGCCCGTTCACCTCGAGCAAAATATCGCCGACTTTCACGTTAATGCCTGCGCCCGCCAAAGGCGAATCCATTTTGGCATCCCAGCTATCGCCGCGCACAATTTTTTGCACCTGCCAGCCTTCGGCCTGTTCATCCCACTCAAAATCGGCCCCCAAATAGCCTTGGCTGTAATATGGCGGCCAGCGACCATCGCCGCCCCACACATAGGCATGCGATGTGCCCAATTCGCCCTGCATCTCCCACATCAGGTCGGTAAACTCGCTACGGCTGCTGATGCGGTCAACCAACGGCAAATAACGGTGATACACCGCCAGCCAATCCACCTGCGACATGTCCGGTGTCCAAAAATTATCGCGTTGCAAGCGCCATGCCTCGCGGAACATTTGCTGCCACTCGGCAGGTGGGCTAACCGCCACCCGCACCCGATGCAAATTGACCCAGCCGCGTTTGCGCGGGTTCGACGAGCCATCTTCGGGCTTTTCGCCCGCCTTAAACACGCGCAAGCCTTGGCCCGCCCGATACAGCACCCTGTCTCTTATACACATCTGACGCTGCCGACGAAGGC
>JAHBAL020000244.1 GCA_018500105.2 Anaerolineae bacterium | reverse complement strand
AGGTGCAGGGCGAGCGGAACGGAGTGGTGGATAACAGAGTAAGGTTATCGGACATGTTAATTTGATCGGACAGTATCATATTAAGTCGTGATTTAAGAACGTTATCTGTCAGATTAAATGTTGTCTTTTACATATTATTCCTGATTATGTTATTGCAAACCTATACAGCGCAGTCGATATTACTGATATGGGATCGGGCAACATGGCATCGTGGTGAAGCGATACAAGCATTTCTGAAGGCGAATACGCGACTGAAAGTCCTATTTCTCCCTGCTGGATCGCCGCATTTAAATCCACAGGAGCATGTATGGAAAGATGGGCGTGAGAACGTATGTCACAATCACAGCTTTCTGCGCTTAGCTGAATTAAGCACAGCATTCCAAACGCATTTGACACAACGAACGTTTGCTTGTAATTGGGCACATAAATTTAACCTTGCTGCTTTTCAAAACAGAGCAAGGCCATAAAAATTATCTGCAATGTTTAATTTATTTGTCTATAAGATGTGCAGCATAAATCCTTTCTTATCTTCGTGAACTTTGTGTGCTTTGTGGTGAAATAGCTGCCGTAAACACACGGCCTAAATGATTCATCTGACCCTACTTCCTCAAACTGGCAAAGCATTGGGCGGCGGCGTCAAGCCCAGCCTTAAACACAGCGGGGTTTTGCCCGACCCCAATCCGAAGATAATTTTCATAACCAAACGAAGACCCGGGCGCAAGCATGACGCTGTATTCGGTGGCTAATTTGTCGGCAAGTTCGAGCGATGGCATGTCAAGTTGATATTTCAACAAGGCCAACAAGCCGCCACGCGGCGGTTTCCACGCAAGAATATCTGCCTGCTGCGCGACCCACGCATTGGCCGCGTCTAGGTTGGCCCGTATGATTGTGGCATTGCGCTCGATGATTTTTTCGCGGTGTTTAAATGCCAAAATTGCAATCGCGTCATTGAGCTTGCCGGGGCTGAGCGACACGTAGTCGCGCATAGCCCAACATTTTGCAATGATGTCTTTGGGGGCCACCATCCAGCCTAAACGCAAGCCGGGCAAGCCAAACGGCTTTGAGATTGTGCCGACGCTGATGCCGTGTTTGCCGAGGGTGCAGATGGGGGGCGCAAAATTTTCGCCGCCCGGAATCGCCAGCCAGCGATAGGCTTCATCACACAAAACCATCGCCCCAACACTTTCGGCCAATGCGTAAACCTGACGCAACTCATGTTCAGACAACATTGCGCCGGTGGGGTTGTGCGGTGTGTTCACCACAATCAAGCGCGTTTTGGGCGTGACCAACGCTTGCAACGCCTTTAGATCGTAACAAAAATCGTTTTCGGGCGTCACCTTCCAAAGCGACACATTGCAGCCAATGGCTCGCGGCACACTGTAAAGTTGCTGGTAAGCGGGATACGTCGCCACCACGTGGTCGCCCGCATCTAACAAGACATTGAACAACAGAAAATTCGCCTCAATCGCGCCGGTGGTGACCAAAATATTGTCGGGGTCAACATTTGGATACGTTGCCGCGATCATGCCACGCAACTCGCGCGTGCCAACCGCCTCACTGTAGCCGAGCGGCAAATTGAGCAGGCGCTCCAAGCTGGCGGCGCGATCCTCGGCAGGTTCAAATGCCAACAAATCATTGAGTTTGAGCGGCAAAATCCCGCTTTCGGCAATGTCGTATTTGACATACAACTCATGTCGTGTCAGCCAACGTTCTAGGGCAAAATCTTCTATCTTCATGTTTTACATTGTAATATGCCACTGTTACATTGTAATACGCAAGGCTGTTCAAAAGTCAGCACGCTACTTAACCCGTCATCTCCGCGAACGCGGAGATCCACAACGTGTCGGAGCAAAATTGCGGCAAACCAGCCAGCCTATGCCTGTCTGGTTATAGATTCCCGCGTTCGCGGGAATGACGAGGCGACTTTTGAACAGCCTTGTTGTAATACGCCGAAATGCTCCAACCGAGGTATAAAATAAACACATGAACAGCAAACCCAAAATATGGCTTGAGAGCATCATCCAAATCGCCACCCTCGAACGACTGCATGACTTTGCCGACATTGTGCGCGGCGACACCCCCGAAAGCATCCAAGGCTGCGACGCCGCCGTCATCAGCTCGCGCCCAAATGTGAATGGCGCATGGCTAGACGCCGCCGGCCCGACGCTGAAAGTGGTGGCGCGGCCCGGCATCGGCGTTGACAACATCACCATCTCCGACGCCAGCGCACGCGGCGTATTGGTGATGAACACGCCCGACGCGCCGACCGAATCCACCGCCGAACATACCGTCGCGCTCATGATGGCGATTGCCAAGCGCGTGGTGACCGCCGATGTGCATCTGCGTGGCAACAACGCCATGTCGTCCACCATTACGCGCAACATGCTCAAGGGCACTGAAATGAAGGGCAAAACGCTCGGCATCATTGGGCTGGGGCGCATTGGCAAGCGGGTGGCCGAGATGGCGGCGTTTGGCATTCGCATGAATGTCATCGGCTACGACCCTTACGCCAAACCCGGCAGCGTGCCCGGCGTCGAATTTGTGGATTCGCTCGATACGCTGTTGGCGCGGGCCGATTTTGTCTCGCTCAATGCGGCGCTGACCAAAGAAACCTACAAATCGTTTAACGAAGCCCGTTTTCGGCAAATGAAGCGCGGGGCCTATTTCATCAATTGCTCACGCGGAGGCACAGTAGACGAAGACGCGCTTTACAAGGTGCTGGTCGAAGGGCATTTGGCTGGGGCCGCGCTCGATGTGTTTGACCCAGAGCCGCCGCTGCCCAATAACCCGCTGCTCACGCTGCCCAATGTCGTCGTCACCATGCACATCGCCTCGTTCACCGACGTCGGCACAGACTCGATGGGCAACGGCGTGGTTGACCAATTGGCCCAGCTTTTCCACGGCGAACGTCCCGACAATTTGATCGATGGGGCCGCTTGGCCGGGCCGCGCTGCGGCGATTGCCAAAATTTAGTTTTCACACAAAGACGCAAAGACGCAAAATTTTTGCCCGTCTTATTTATGGGGCATGGCATGCCGTGCCCCTGCCATCACACCCTGCCCAACCTCATGCCAAACCCTAGCCCAGAGCCACCCAACGACATCCCCGAGAATTTTAGCCACGACCCCGCCCTATTCGACTACGAACAAATCGAAGCCATGATCCCGATGCGGGATGGCGTGAAGCTGTATACGCTGATTGTGATGCCCAAACGCACGGCGCAGGCCATTGCCGCCGGGCAAAACGCCCCACTTTTGCTCACCCGCACCCCCTATGGCGCAGACAAGGCGCTAAAAAGCGGCGGCTACCCCAGCCCGCATTTGTCGGCCTTGGTCAGCGTTGCCGAGAATGAGTATTTCGAGGCCGGTTATATCCGCGTTTACCAAGACATTCGCGGCAAATTCAAATCCGAAGGCGTGTATCAGATGTATCGCCCGCCAACGGCGACCGATGCCGACGGCCCGCCGGTAGATCATGTTACCGATACTTATGACAGCATCGAATGGCTGATCAGCCACGTCAAAGGCAACAACGGCTGTGTCGGCATCATCGGCGTGTCTTACCCCGGCTATTTGGCGCTCATTCCGCTGCTGGGGCCGCACCCCGCGCTCAAGGCCGCCGTGCCAGTCAACGCAGTGATTGACCTGTGGATGGGCGACGATTTTTATCACAACGGCGCATTTCGGCTGAGCGAATTGGAATATTTTTACCGCCAAACCGCCACCAAAGACAACAGCTTGAGCGTGCCTTATGGCAGCTACGACAGCTACTCGTTTTATCTCGAAGCTGGCTCGGCGGCCAATGCGGCGCGGCGCGTGCTTGGCAAACACAGCCTGCCCGCGTGGGAGCGCATGGCCGGGCGCACCAATTATGACGCCACATGGCAAGCCAACGCACTCGACCGCCAGCTCGCCAACATTGACAAAGTGACCGTGCCCGTTCTAAACGTGAATGCGTGGTTCGATGCCGAAGACATTTATGGCCCCAGCGCCGCCCACGCCGTGCTCAAATCCAAAGACCCCGACGGCTTGGTGCATTTTGTGGCCGGGCCTTGGACACACGGTCAATGTATGCGCGAAGGCTCGACCGGCGGCGCGATTCCTTGGGACGCCAATACCAGCCTATGGTTTCGCCACGAGGTGTTGCTGCCATTCTTAGACAAGCATCTCAAACCGCATACGCCCGCCCCAGCCTTGCCGCCGGTGATCGCCTTCGAGACCGGCAAAAATCGCTGGCACACGCACGCGCAATGGCCATTGGTGGCCCCTGCCGCCGCTCGCCCGCTTTATCTGCTGGCTGGGGGTGAATTGGGTTTTGGTGCGCCGCCGCCCGCCGACCCCGCCACACCTGCGCCGTCGCAATACACCAGCTTCGTGGCAGACCCCGCCAAGCCCGTGCCGTATCGGGTGCGGCCCATTTTGTCGCGCCACCGCGACAATTCGACATGGAGCGTGTGGCAACTCGACGACCAGCGCCCGTTTTCAGACCGCCCCGATGTGCTGGTGTGGACATCGCCCGTGCTGACCGAGCCGCTCACGATTGCGGGCGAGATCAGCGCCCATTTGTTTGCCGCCACCACCGGCAGCGATGTGGATTGGGTGGTCAAACTGATTGACGTTTACCCCGACGAATATGGCCCACAACCCGCCCTCGGCGGCTATCAGTTGATGATTTCGGGCGAAGTGCTGCGCGGGCGTTTTCGCCTTGGCTATGAGCAAGCCCAGCCCGTGCATCCCAATACCGTGCTCGACTATCGCGTGCGAATGCCACACGCCTATCACACCTTCTTGCGCGGGCATCGCGTCATGGTGCAGCTTCAATGCTCGTGGTTCCCGCTCATTGACCGCAACCCGCAAACCTTCGTCGAACACATCTTCGACGCGCCGCCCAGCGCTTACCAACCCGCCCAGCAACGCATCTACCACGCCCCCGGCGTCGCCAGCGCCATCATGCTGCCTGTGGTGGGGTGAGGGGTCGCCATTTATTATAGACAAATCAATTAAAGCTCGCACATATCTTTGATTGTAAACATCTGAAAATTGGCAGGTAAAAATATGCGGGGTCTATTGTGTTTGTCCATTTGGCTATTGCGGCAAATTAAATGACGGTGCAGGGTGGTTT
>JAHBAL020000557.1 GCA_018500105.2 Anaerolineae bacterium | reverse complement strand
CAATACGTCATCTCCGCGAACGCGGAGATCCATAACGTTGCAAGCAAAAACGCAACAAACTCGTAAAATTGTGTCAGTGGGGTTATGGATTCCCGCGTTCGCGGGAATGACGAAGCGACTTTTGAACAGCCTTGGGCAGGTAAATACGCGAGGTCAATTTTTAGTATACTATGTGATGCTGATTGCCTTGCCCCTTCACCTTGATACCCCACCCGAAACAAGCGCCTATGCAACCTAACACCCAAACCTCCGTCGCGCATTTTTTACAACGCATGTCTGGCGTATGGCACGATGTCGTCGAGATTTACGATTTGGCGGGCAATTTGATGGCGTATGACGAGCATGGCGGCGTGCCCGGGGCTGTGCCGTACGAAAACTTGGTGTATATCGAGTGCGATGGGGTGAATTATCGCCAAACGAATGTCACTTTTCGCGGCAGGCCGATCTATGTGCGCAGTTTTGCCGCGCAAATTATTGACGGCGTGTTGGTGTTTAACAAGCTCGGCCCCGAAGCCCCCGAACATATCGGCATAAGCGGCGGGCCAAATTGCGTCATTTACACCCCGCGCCATGTTGATGCCGCTTGGCAACGCTACAGCGAACCCGATATGCTGTATCTTTTCGACGACGATCACCGCATGCGCGTGACGTTTTTGTATCGGCATGGCGAAATGCGGCGCTCGCTACGCGCCACCGGCACACGCATTGCCGCCACCGCCCACCAACGGGTCGCCCTCGACCCACGCGGCCTCGACGGCCCAGTGCATCATTTACCCAGTGTGACGCAAGTCTTTAAAAGTTGAGAGTTAAGAGTTGAGAGTTGAGAGCATTTCTCTCAACTCTCAACTCTTAACTCTCAACTCTTAACTCTCAACTCTTTATGGCAAACACATCTTCCGAAGTTCAACTCAAGCCGCTGATGGACTACATTGACGGCGAATTTAGACGGCCCGAGATTCATCGGGGTATTTGGCTGGAAAACCCAAACACGGGTGAGCGGGCGCAAGAGCAACTGGCGGCCAGCGATGACAGCATTGGTCGCGCCATCGCCGTTGCCGACCAAGTGCATCAGGCGGGCACATGGGCCAACACCTCTATTGAAGAACGAGCGCAGATGCTCGAAGCCGTTGGCGCAGAGCTGCAAAAACTGAACCCTGATATCGCCGATTATGAGAGCTACACCACCGGCGTGGTCAAACGCATGACTGGTATGTTGGGATTTATTGTGGCGGGGGCGTGGGGCTTGGCCGCCAATATGCTGCGCAATGGCGCACTTTACCGCGAACTGCCCGGCCCCAACAATCACACCGCCGAAATTCACAGCAAACCTTGGGGGCCGGCCCTGTGCCTCGTGCCTTGGAATGCGCCTGCGGCATTGGCGGCCCACAAGGTAAGCAACGCATTGGCGGCGGGCTGCCCCACCATTCTCAAGCCGACCGAGTGGGCGCCAAATGGCTGTAATGCACTCGCCGAGGCCATTCACCGTGCGGGCTTGCCCAAAGGCGTGTTCCAATTGGTGCACGGTGGGCCGGATGTCGGCGCGAAATTGGTCGGCGACACCCGCATTCGCGCCGTGTCGTTTACCGGCGGCTTGCAGGGCGGGCGGGCCATTGCCGCCGAATGCGCCAGAGACTTTAAACCGGCGCAATTGGAGTTGGGCGGCAACAACCCTGTCGTCATTATGGAAGATGCTGATTTTGACGAGGCCGCGCAAGGCGTGGCGATGTTGATGACGCAATTGAATGGGCAGTGGTGTCGCGCTTTGGGTCGCTTGATTGTGCATGAAAACATCGCCGACAAGTTTGTTGATCATGTGTTTGGCGTGTTGTCGCAGGTGAAATTGGGCGACAGCGTGAGTATGGCCTCGGATATGGGGCCGATGATTCACAGCGGGCATTTGGCAAAAATCAAAGGCCAGATGCAGGCGTGGCTCGACAAGGGCGGCGTAGCCCGCAGCAGCACCCCCTTGCCCGACCTCGGCGGCAATTTCTTTGCGCCGACGTTGGTGCTTGGGTGCAGCCCCGCCGATACGCAACATGAGATTTTTGGCCCCATTGGCGCGGTGCATACCTATAAGACCGATGCCGAGGCAGTAGCGCTGGCGAATGGCACACCGTATGGGCTGGAGGGCTATGTGTTTGGCAAAGACGAAGACCGCGCCATGAAGGTGGGCCGCCAAATTCGCTGTGGCGAGGTCAAGATCAATGGCGGCACGGTGATCAGCCTCAACCTGATGGCCCCGCGCCCAAGCTGGGGCTGGAGCGGCTTTGCCGAGGAAGGCACGCTCGAAACGCTCAAGTTTTTCTGCGGCACGCGCGTGGTCGGCATCGAAGGGCCGATGAAGTTTGGCTAACCCGTAGCGCCATCCGTAGCGCCGTCATCCTGACGGCCCCGCGCCCGTTCGTGAATAACGAACTCGCATCGCTGCATATGCGCCATGATGTGACGTGTTAAATGGGTGACTGGGGCCGTCAGGATGACGGCGCTACGGACGGCGCTACAGATGGCGCTACCAACAGCGCTAAGCACATATATCAAATTTCCTCCGTGCTATACTCTTTCTTGGGGTGAGCACGGAGGGGAAATGAGCAAAACCAGCAAAGGGCTACACATTGCCGCCATAAGTATGGCGATGACGTTGATGGGCGTGAGCTGCACCTGTCTCTTATACACAT
>JAHBAL020000210.1 GCA_018500105.2 Anaerolineae bacterium | reverse complement strand
CAATATCCGCCCCACCCCCCCCCCTGTCCGCCCCACCCACCACCCCCACCACCCTTGGATGTGTTTCCCAGATTTTGCCCTTGGGCGCACCGCCGGTGGCGTGACTTTTAGCGATGTGTTGGGCGTGCGCAGTTTGCGTCGGTTTTACGACCCCCTTGATACCACTTTTAACACGCGCCGTATCGCCCGCGATGCCTTTATGGCTGGCAATGACGTGCTGGTGTTGGGTAATTTTGCGCTGACCAATTCTTGGCAAGAGCAGTTGGCAAATATTCGAGACACGATACAATTCTTTCGCCTGCAATATGTGAACGACCAACAATTTGCCGCGCGGGTGGATGCGGCCTTGTTGCGCATTATCAGCCTGAAACTGCGCTTGTATTCGTCGTCGAGTAACCCGATTTTGGTAACCCCAAACGCGCCCGTGAACACGCCCGTTGGCACAACGGCGGTCATTAGCCAGACCACCCCGTTCTTCAACTTTAACCAAGCGTTGGTGGATGTTGGTAGTATTAGCCCGGTTTTGTCGCTGGATGAGACGACGCGCCAAGTGTTAAACGACATTGGCAAACAGTCCATCACCTTGCTTTCACCCTCGGCCCGCGAACTGCCTGCCTTATTGCCAGCGCCACCGAGCAAAGATGACAGCATCGTATTTATTACAGATGATCGCCAATTGCGCGATTGCACCCGCTGTAACCCGTATTCAGCAATTGGACGCACGGCGTTGCAAGAGGTTGCCCTCAATTTATATGGCCCACGCACCACCGGGCAAATCAACCCCGCGCGGGTTACCTCGTTTGGATTTAGCGATTTGGCCGATTTTACCCGTGTAAACACCCAACCTGTCTCGACTGGGGTCGTCATTACGCCGACCCTGAGCGCAACGGCTACCACTAGCGACACGAGCGGCATTACGCGCACGGCTGCCATTACCCGCGCTGCCACTGCAATTGAACAAGCCAACTGGATTGTTATCTCACTCATTGACCTAAACCCTAGCTTAAAACCGAATCAGCTTTTGCGCGACTTTTTGGCCCAACGCGCCGATCTTCTGCGCGAAAAACGAGTGATTGTGTTTTCATTTGGGCCGCCTTATTTGCTCGACACAACCGAGATCAGCAAAATCACCGCTTATTATGGGGTGTATAGCCGCACGCCTGTGTCGCTCGAAATGGCGGTGCGGGTGCTGTTTGGCGAATTTCCAACCGTCGCCAACTCACCTGTTTCAGTGGCCGCACTCAATTATTCGCTGATTTTTCAAACCGCGCCAGAACCGACGCAAGTGATTCCGTTGATGGCGGGCGAAAACGTGACCAATACGCAAGGCACGCCTGCGCCGCTCGACTTGAAAATTGGCGATAAACTTAAACTTCGGGCTGGGCCGATTCTCGATCGAAACGGACACACCGTGCCAGATGGCACACCCGTTCAATTTGTGCTGTCATACCCAACCGAGCGGGTTGATTTGTCGCCGATCGGGTCTCCGACTCGAAATGGATTGGCTGAGACAGTGGTGACCATTGAGCGCAAAGGCAATTTGGTGGCGCGAGCGCAGTCTGACCAAGCCGTAACCTCGTTTACGCTGCGGGTGAATATTGGCGAAACTAGCACCCAAATCGAGACCATTCGCCCGACGCTTGTGCCTAGCCCATCGCCGTTGCCAATCCCCACCGTCACCGTGCGGGTGACTGAATCGCCGACTGCGGTGGTGACGCCAACCCCGCCGCCTGCCACGCGTGTGATACGGGCCAATTTGACCAGCTTTTTGGTCACGGTATTGGGGATGGCGGCTTTGGGCGCGAGCGCATATTGGTTATCGTTAAAGTCGCGGCGTTTACGCGCAACCAATCGGGTGCGGGCGATTTTGTGGGGCTGGACGCTGGGCTGGATCGCCTACACGTTTGTGGCGATGGGCGTGCCGGGGATGAATCAGGTGGCGGTTAATTTTGGCTGGGTCGGCGGGGTATTATTGGCTTTGGTCGGCGCATCAGTCACCATTTTTATCGCTTTTGTCATTTTATTTGCTTCACAACATGCAGTTACTGAAAAAAATATTCCAAGGGATGGGCGTTAGTGCGCGCCCGCCACAAGGCGACCCCAATGGCATCATTTATTATGTCAAAGGCCGAAAGTGCGGGGCAATTACGCGCGTGCGGATTGACCGCAACAATGAGCTAAGCCGCGACGAGGACAGCGAAGGCTTTATGGTGCGCAAAGTGATTGTGGACAGCCAATGTTACGGCAAAGTTGATATTACCTTGCATTTTGACAGCAACTACCGCGAAATAGGCCGCGAAATTTCGGGTGGTGAATTTGTGACGCATGAAGATTGGGCTGCGGCACAGGCCGCCGCGCAAGCCAAAGCCGCGCAAGATCATGCCGAATCGCAATCATCAAACACCGGTGCGACCTAATTACAAACGCTTTTTTGCCGATAAGGCTGTTCAAAAGTCAGCATAGCGCTCAATACGTCATCTCCGCGAACGCGGAGATCCATAACGTTGCAAGCAAAAACGCAACAAACTCGTAAAATT
>JAHBAL020000143.1 GCA_018500105.2 Anaerolineae bacterium | reverse complement strand
TCCCCGCCTCATGACACCCTGACACCTTGACACATAAGGCTGTTCAAAAGTCAGCACGATACTTAACTCGTCATCTCCGCGAACGCGGAGATCCACAACGTGTCAGAGCAAAATTGCGGCAAACCAGCTAACCTATGCCTGTCTGGTTATAGATTCCCGCGTTCGCGGGAATGACGAGGCGACTTTTGAACAGCCTTGCCCTGACACCCTGACACCCTGACACCCTGACACCTTGACACCCCGACACCCTGACCCCTCACGCCGCACAAAAACGATGCGTCACGTCGTAAATGACCTGCGTGCCAAACGTGAGATTGGCGACACTAATACGCTCGTCATGCGCGTGGGCAAGGCCCATCATGTGCGGGCCTTCGTAGCGGGTCGGGATGAAGCCATACACTTTTGTGCCAAGTTTGGTGACATGCCGCGCATCGGTGCCGCCGGTGATGAGGCCGGGCACGACAATGCCGCCATCGGTGTGCGCCGCCACCGACGCCTTGATCGTCTCGAGCAAGGGTGATGCCGGATCGCTCTCGATCCCGGGGCTGAAGCGCCCGAACGATAACTCAAGCTCGCCGCTGTCGAGCATGGGGCCAAGCAGGCTGCGCACATCGCGCTCGATTGACTGCGGGGTCGTGCCGGGCAACACCCGACAATCCACCTGCGCCTCGGCTTCGGCGGGAATCACGTTGATCTTGCTTCCGGCTTGCAAAATGGTTGGCGTGGCGGTATCGCGGCACATGGCGTTGAGGCGGCGCAAAATGGGTTCGGGGAATGGCAACTCGGCCAGCGCATCTTCGTGGGTGGCGGGGTCTAGCACCCCGTGCAGCACCTCGGCCAACCCGGGGCTGACATTCGCCGCCAACGATTCGACAAAGGCGCGAGTGGTATCGGTGATGCGCAACGGCAGCTTGTTTTCGATCACCTTAACCAAGGCCCGCGAAAGTGGCAAAATTGAATTTTGCATATGCGGCTGCGAGGCGTGTCCGGGCTTGCCGCGCCCGCGCAGAGTGAATCGGGCGGCACCCTTTTCGCCGGTGCTGCACACAAAAAAGCTCTTGCCATCCACCTCGATGCTGGTGGCCCCGCCTTCGGTCAGCGCATATTCAGCGCGAATGAGGTCGGGGTGATTTTGCACCATCCACAATGCGCCATATGTGCCGCCCACTTCTTCGTCGGCGTTGGCCATAAAAATCACATCGCGTTTGAGCGGCACATTTTGGCGCTTTAATTGCATAAACGTCATCAAATTCATGGCGACCATGTGCTTCATGTCGGTTGCGCCGCGCCCCCAGATCACGCCGTCCACCAGATCACCGCTAAACGGGTCACGCTGCCATTTGTCGGCCTCGGCGGGCACTACATCCACATGTCCAAACAACATGAGTGGGGGCAATGTGCCATCGCCTTTCAGCCGCGCCACAAGGTTGCCGCGCCCCGGGGCGCTCTCCAGCACCACCGAGTCTATGCCTTCGCGATGCAGCGTTTGGGCGATGTAGTTGATACAAGGGGTTTCGTTCCCCGGCGGATTCGTCGTATTGAAACGCAGCAGGTCTTGCAATAGACGGGTGCATTCGTCGGAAATAGAGGTCCAGTTCATGGTTGAATTGTATCGAAGTTCTAAATAGTTATGGCACAATCGCCCCCCATGACAAGCTCCCCTGATACACTTAATATCAACCCTACGCGATTGCCAATCCAAACCCTTGCTTACTTCATCGCCTTCATCGTGCTGGGGTTGGCGGGGGCGCTGGTCGGCCCCGCCATCTCGACCCTTGCCAGCAACACCGGCGTATCGCTCAGCGATGTCAGCATCATTTTCGTGTTTGGCGCGTTGGGGCGAATGCTCGGCTCGGCCATTGCGGGTGGGCTGATTGGGCGGATGCGTGGTCATATCGTCATCGTGATCGGCTTTATCGGCATGATGGTCTTGCTCAGCCTTGTGCCGCTGGTATCGTCGTTGTGGCTGCTGATTGTGGTGTTGTTTTTGTTTGGCATCGCCGAATGTTTGGTAGATGTCAGCACCAATACGCTGATCGTGTGGGTGCATGGGGCCAAGGTTGGCCCGTATATGAATGGCTTGCACCTGATGTTTGGGGTTGGCTCCATCTTTTCGCCGTTGTTGGTGGCCCAGTCGTTGCAGCACACGGCGGGGGTAAATTGGGCATTTTGGCTGGCGGCGTTGTGTATTTTGCCGATGTTGTTGTGGGTGGCGCGTGTGCCCAGCCCCGCCCAGATGGGCGCTGCCGGCCACGCTGCTGATGCCACCGACAGCCATTCACCCGCCGACAAAATCCCGTTGTCGTTTTGGGTCGCCGCTGGGGTGTTTGCCTTTTTGGCGGTGGGGGCCGAGTTGCTCATGATCGGCTGGACTTTTAGTTTTGGCGTGCAAATGGGTCTCGACCCAACTTCAAGCGCTGGCACGTTGGCATCGTCATTTTGGCTGCTGTTTACCTTCGGGCGGCTGCTCTCGATTCCGCTGGCGCTGCGGGTCAAGCCGTTTACGCTGCTCGTTGGCGGCATCCTCATTGTTGCGCTTGGGTCAGGCTTGATGCTCATCAACGCCCCCAGTATGTTTGTATGGCTGGGCGTGGCGCTGGTTGGGTTGGGCGTGGCCCCGCTTTACCCCACCATGCTCACCTTTTTGGGCGGGCAGGTGAAAAATGTGGCGGCTTTGACCAGCTTCTTGTTCATCGTCGCCAATTTCGGCGCGATGGTGCTGCCTTGGGCGGTTGGGCAAGGCTTCGAGGTGGCTGGGCGTTGGCTGCTGCCCACCGTGCAACTGGCTTGCCAAGCCTTGGCCTTGCTGGCCTTGTTTGTGCTGGCGCGGCAAAAGGCTCAATAATCAGACCATAATGAACGATTTATCGCCACACTCGCCGCCACTCGTCCGTGTGATTCTCTACGTTCGTGATATGGAGGAATCAGCCGCGTTCTACGAAAGACATTTTGGCTTTCGGCGGGTTGATGCCGGGGTTGACGAACCCATTCATCTTGAGTCATCGGCGAATGGGTTGGGGTTGACAATCTTGCAAGCCGCGAAGAGCGTGAAGCTGGGTCAGGCTGGCGTGAAGTTGGTATTTCAGGTTGAAGATATTGAGTCGTTTAAAGCTAAGAGTGCTAAAGCGGGACTGAAATTTGGGGCAACGCATAGCGGCCCGGGTTATTCGTTTGCCAATGCGAAAGATCCATCCGGCAACTCGGTGCAGATATCGAGCCGCCGTTTTGGATGCTGATCGCGTTTCGTGCGTGATAGCATAGAACCGTGATGGCGAGCATGCCCCTCAGCAGTCTAGCAGCGAAGGAAGGTAGCCTCATATGAAGATTCGGCTGCACCA
Source organism: Anaerolineae bacterium (assembly GCA_018500105.2). GTDB lineage: Bacteria > Chloroflexota > Anaerolineae > J036 > Brachytrichaceae > AQU-03. The sequence goes on along the minus strand of JAHBAL020000143.1, from coordinate 1,658 downwards.
GAACGAGATCGCCATTGATACCAAACTTGTGCGCAGGCTCGTTGATAACGCGTTCCCTGAGTATTCGGCGCGGCCTCTGACGAGGCTCGATGCATCGGGATCAACCAATGTGCTTTTTCGGCTCGGTGACGATTTGTTGGTGCGTCTCCCAAGGCAACCCGGCGGTGGCGCCGCGATCGAAAAGGAGCGCCGCTGGTTACCTGAATTGGCCCGTCACATCCCCGTGTCAGTCCCAGAGATCGTTGCGCTCGGCGAACCAGCGTTCGGCTTTGGCGAACGCTGGTCCATCGTGCGATGGTTAGACGGCGAGCTGCCGAATGCTTGCACGCCAGAAGATCCAGCCACGCCAGAGCGCCTGAGGCTAGCTGACGACTTGGCCGACGTGATAATTGCCATCCGTTCTGTGGATGTGCCACCAGAAGCGCTAACCGATCCAACTTTGCGTTGGTATCGCGGTCGCCCCCTCGTTGAGTTCGATGCGCAGACCCGCTACAACATCGAGAAATGTCGGTCGCTTGATGGCCTCGATCTCGATCTTGACGCCGCCCTCGCCCTCTGGTCGCGTGCGCTGGCGTTGCCCGCGGCGTTCGAGCCACCCCGTGACCGTTGGTATCACGGCGACCTCGTTGCCGAGAATCTATTGGTGACCGATGGCCGTCTTACCGGCGTGCTTGATTTCGGCGGGCTTTCTGTCGGTGACCCGACGATTGACTTACACGGCGTGTGGGAAATACTGGATGCACCGGCTAGGCATGCGTTTCGGGAGCGGCTTGGGGTGGGGGATGACGAATGGATTCGTGGTCGTGCATGGGCGTTGGCGATCGCACTTAGCTGCTTCGCCTACTATTGGGACACGATGCCGGGCCGCCGGAGAGACAGACTGGCGATGGCTCGATCCGTGCTGGCCGACGCGACCGCTGATGGTGGCTGATAATGTTCGGCTTGACCTGAGGTGACGCCCTAAAGTTGTTCCGAACTTGGATGATTTGACTAAAAGTCTATAAGTAACGACCTTTCCTCCAGCGAAATTGGCGACAAAACCTGCCGCCAACCTCGCTAACGCCCCAAAATCCCCTCACCGCCGAATCAACTGCTCGCGCTCAGGGCCAACGCTGACGAGCGACACCCGCGCCCCAGCCAAAGCCTCGATGCGCTCGACGTAGCCACGCAAATTGGCGGGCAAATCGGCATAGCTGCGGGCTTGCGACACATCTTCCGACCAGCCCGGCAATTCCTCCAACATCGGCTGGCATTGGCTGAGCACGGTCATGTCTTGTGGGTAGCTGCGCAATTGCGCCCCAGCGTGAGTGTAGCCCACGCATAGCTTGACCGTCGGCATCCCGCTTAACACGTCGAGTTTGGTCAGCGCGATTTCCTCGATGCCGTTCAACCGCACTGTGTGCCGCAGGGCAAAGGCATCGTGCCAACCGACGCGACGCGGGCGACCAGTGGTCGAGCCATATTCATCCCACGCATTCGTGCCTGTGCCACGCAGCCGCAGTGCCAAATCGCCGCCAAGTTCAGACGGGAAGGGGCCAGCCCCCACCCGCGAACAAAAGGCTTTGGCAACCCCCATCACCCGCGTGATGGCTTTGGGCGGCACGCCCAGCCCCGTCAGCACCCCGCCCACTGTCGCGCTCGACGAGGTGACATACGGG
>JAHBAL020000025.1 GCA_018500105.2 Anaerolineae bacterium | reverse complement strand
GAGGCCCGCAAAAAATGGCGCAACCCACTCGATTTGTGCCTGTCGCGTTATGGATTCCCTCTTTCGAGGGAATGACGAGGCGACTTTTGAACAGCCTTAAAGTTTGATTTTTACCGCAAAGATTCCGCCCCGCGCCTTCACTGAATAGCCTTACGCAAAATAAAAAGACGCCTTGCAATGCAAGACGTCTTTTGTCAAAATCGAGCTATTTTGCCGGTTTAGGGCGAATCACGACTCGCCGCGAGCCACCTTCGCCGGTGCTTTCGGTGAAGACGGTGGGGTGATTGCGCAACGCCATGTGAATAATGCGACGCTCGCCCGACAGCATTGGCTCAAGCGCAATCGGCTTGCCACCCGCCGTCACACGTTCGGCAATGCGCTCGGCCATGCGCGTCATACGCTTTTGGTGCTCGGCTTTTACGCCGTTCAAGTCAATCGTCAGCCGCACTTTGCTTTTGGTTTGGTGCGACCACATGGTTTGCACCAACAATTGCAAAGCGTCTAACCCTTCATAACGATAATCCAACAAACGCTCGGCGTCCGGGCATTGCACATCTACCCACAACGACACCGAATCGTCTTCATCATTGGGCGGAATCGAGCGGCTGGTCACGACGGGCTGATAGCCCATACGTGACAAAATGCCATTCGTAAATTCCACCGCCAATGCCGCGCCTTCGATTTCAGGCTCCAGCATGTCATTGCTGCTCGCAATTTGCGATTCCTCATTTGCGTGTTCCATCTTGCTCTATCTTCTCAAACGCGGTCAATCCCTTGTCATTGAAATACTACGATCGGTGATTGAAGTCGCGCTTGGTATTATTTTTTCGCTTTGTCGTCGGGGTTTGGCTTGCCCAAACTAGGCTTTGACCGAATCTTAGATTTGGGCGGCGGGGCCGTTTGGGCGGGCTGCGCAACCAATTTTGCCCCGCCTGAGGCCACCGGAGCGCTACCCGGCACAGGCACGCCATATTGAACGCGGGCCTTGTCCATCATCGGCTTGGTCAGATAATATTGCAATAAACCCAAAATGTTGCTCACAATCCAATAGATACCCAACCCAATCGGGGTTGAGAGCATGAAAAAGCCGAACATCATCGGCATCATCCATTGCATCATTTGGTTGGTTTGCGCCATTTGCGGGTCGGTGGTGGGTTGCATCATCACCTTGTTCGAAAAGAATGTGGTCACCACAACCAAAATCGGGATGACCAAGAAACGGTCTGGGCGGCCCAAATCGAACACCCCCAAAAAGGTGCTATCAATCGGAACCAAACTCGAAATGTTGGGCAAAAACGAATACAAATGTTTGCCCAATTCGATCAAGTTCTTCGGGTCTACCGTCAGGGTGCGGTTGATGGCGCTGAACAAACCAATCAAGATCGGCATTTGAATAAGCATGGGCAAACAACCGCCCACTGGGTTATAGCCAATTTTGCGCATTTCTTCTTGCATTTTGCGCGGGTCGTTCTTATATTTTTCTTGCATCTCTTTAATCTGAGGCTGCAAGGCGCTCATCTTCATCATGCCAATTTGCTGTTTGACAGTCAAAGGCAAAGTGAGCAACTTAATGAGCAAGGTAAATACAATAATGGCCAACACATAATTTTGCCCCAAGATCGAATACAAGAGCAACAAAATGTTGGTCATTGGGTTAACAATGAGTAAATCCCACATAGCTTTTTATTTCTTTACTGGTTGAAATTGAACTTTGCGCGCCCCCGAACCTAAATCGAGCGACCACATACGGGTTTCGCTATCAAACAACGGCACAATCAAAGTGTCGTTATTAACCCAAGGCTTGGCAGGCAAACGATAGTTGAGCGTGGCGGGTGCAGTCCATGCCGGTTTGCCGTCGGCGGCTTTTAGCGCATACGCATTGGTGTCGAACGATACCACGTATAGCGTATCGCCATTCAACACCGGCTGGGCGCGAATGGCATCTTTGGCGTCATAAGTCCAGCGCACATCGCCCTTCGCGATATCGAGCGCATACACGCGCCCACGCACATCACCAAAATAGGCAACGCCATTGGCAACAGTGGCTTCGCTCCATACCCAACCCGACGTGCTTTGTTCCCATTTCTTCGCGCCAGTTTCGGCATCTACCGCATAAAACTTGCTGTCGAACGCGCCAAAATACAGCACGCCATTGTGCAAGGTGGGTTGCACTGCAATGGGCGCAGTGGCTTTAAATTCCCACACTTTTTTGCCGGTCGCCACGTCAACGGCATACAGGCTATGGTCTAGCGAAGCCTGATAGAGCTTATTGTTCGCCAGCAAAGGCTTGCTCCATAGCTTATTCTTGGCATCGGCAAAAGTCCACACAATCTTTGGCTGATTATTTTCCTTTTGGGCGGGGTCAAGCGCATACAGCTTGCCATCGCCATTCGGCGCATAAATCAATTTGCCATCGGTCACCACCCCATCCACAAACTCCTTGGGGCCGGTAAAACGCCACACTTCAATGCCGGTATCTTCGGCCAAGCCGAAAATGCTGCGGCTGGTGTGGTCTTGTTGGCTAAAAAGGCCGCCGCTAGTGGCAAAGTTGATGCCCTCGCCCACCACGATGGTATTGCCCAATTTCACTGGCTGCCCAGCAAACGGGCCGCGCTCTGTCGTGGTTTGAGTGGGAAATTCCCACAATAAATTGCCTGTTTGCGCCTCGTATTTGTAAACTTGACCACCACGCGCCAAATAAATAGCACCGCCGTCAAGCAACGCGCCCGGAAAAGATGTGGGGGCAGTATCGCTGCCAGTGCACCCCATCAGCAACATCGTCATCGCCCCGACAATGCTTAATTTATACGTTGAAGCTTTCATATTTTTAAGGAACTGGATCATACCCGCCGGGGTGGAAGGGGTGACAACGCGCAATACGTTTCGCGCCCATCCACGACCCTTTGATCGCGCCATATTTCATAATCGCCTGCCGAGTATATTCACTGCACGACGGGGTAAAACGACACGACGAAGGTAATGCGCGGGAAATTGTAAGCTGATAAAACCGAATGATCGCGACGAAAATACGTTGTAGCCAAGATTGTGGGCGACCTTGTAACAAGGCCGCGTCATCGCTTGGCTCGTGTGAATGTGAATGCGTGTGCGAGTGATTAGCACTCAGGCTACCCGCACTTCGCTTTTTGCGATTTTTGCTTTTCGTGCCAGCCATCGTATTTCATCGCGCACCTGTTGCATACGCACATCGGGTGCACAAATTTCGGCCCGTGCAATTAAAACCATATCAATGTCGGCCTCGGTGATCCACTCGGTCGCCAACAACCGCACCGATTCGCGCATTAGGCGGCGTGCTCGGTTGCGTTTTACCGCATTGCCCAACTTTTTGGTGGTGATATACCCCACTCGCACAACGCCAGCACGACGGCTAACGACTTCGCCATCAACCAAGGGGGGCGCGGCCGCAACTGGGCGCGGGCGAGTGCTGATGTTTAATGTACACCATTTACCATGCCACCGCCGCCCCGTCTCACGCACGCGCTTAAAGTCTTCGGATGAGCTAAGTTTGTCTATGGTGATGAAATAGGCCGAAAATTAAAAAAGCAGAATTGAGAACGTATGGTGGCATCCTCAATTCTGCATTTTTTAAGGGTTAATTTACTTGCTGCCCAAAGTGCCGCGTCGGCTCTTGGCAGGTGAGTACTTTGCGTTCCAATCCAACGACTTAACGTGGTTGTTGGCAGTTACGACAAGAGAATGTCGTCCCTTGGCGCGGCGGGCGTTCAAAACCTTGCGTCCACCAGCGGTTTTCATGCGTGAGCGAAAACCATGGGTGCGCACACGGTGTCGAATTTTTGGTTGATATGTTCTTCCGTTAATCATGACTCTTTATTTCCTACTCTTTTTCAACAGTCATCGAAGCATTCCTCAATCGTATCCCCTCGCATATATACTGAACACGGCATAAACACTCGTAGCCTTACGCAAACTTCATGCCCGTGAGGAGTATATCAAAGAACTCGACTCCTGATATTCCTGAAACTAAAAGCGAGCAATTATACCCCAAAAGCAATATCATTCTGAGAGCATGACGAAAAGACGAAACGAGGGTGCGGTTCAAAAGTCAGCCGCATTCTAAACCGTCATCTCCGCGAACGCGGAGATCCATAACTTGGTCGGCTCAAAACATAGCAATTTCATCAAATGATGCCCG
>JAHBAL020000167.1 GCA_018500105.2 Anaerolineae bacterium | reverse complement strand
GGCCAACTCGGCGATGTCGCTGGGTGGCGTGCCTGCGGCGACCGGTTCGTCGATACGCTCACTCCCCCCACGCACCATATTGCTCCAAAATTTGCGGGTGTTGATGCCGCCGATGGCCGCAGTGCCGCTCGTGTCGCCATTGGCTTGGGGGGCGGGCGGGGGCACTTCGCCAAATTGTTGGGCAAGGCGGTTGCCGAGGGTGATACAGGCGGTTGGGGCGACAAAACTGTCGTGCAATTCGACAATTTCATCGCAATGGGCCGCCACTTGCCGCGCCGAGACCCCATCCGCCCCCAAAAAGAGCCGATAACTGCCCGGATTGTCTTCGGCGATTAAGGCGCTGTCACAATTGCTCAGCAATAGTCGCACAAAATCGTGCGTGATGGGCGGGTTTTCTTCGATCTGATCAATGATGACATGCCGATAGCGGGCCGTGATGTAATCGCGATAGGTTGGGGTGTTGAGCAAATGCTGGGCGTAGGTCTCGATGAGCAGCGAAAAGTCGAGCAAGGTGCGCTCGCGGCAAAATTGGCGAAATTCTTGCGCCAACGCTTGCGCTCGTTTAAAGCTGATATGGCGTTGTGGGTCGCCCGACCAAGCTGCGCTAAGTCGTGAGGCGATTTCGTCCAACCCAAAACCGCATTCGGCGGCTTTGTTCATGCTGTCAATAATTTGGCCGAGCAAACGCGGGCGATACAAGCGCAAGTCGTCAAAGTCGGCGCTGCGTGGTTCGAGCAGTTGATCTAAAAAATATTGCGCCAGCTCAACATTGATCAGCGTTGGTTCGCTGCCAAGCGTAAAGCCAGCGCGGGCTGCCACCAGCGGAAAAAAAAGCGAGACATGGCGATGCGCCAACCCATACAGTGTGGTGATTTCGGGTTGCCCGCGTGATTTAAATTGGCCTTTGATTTGGCGTAGCGCGGCGCGGAAAACATTGGCTTGGGCTTGCTGTGGAACCAGCACCAAAATGCGGTCGGGGCGGGTGTTGCGCTCGATCAACTCGACCAGCCGTCGCGCCAGCCGCGTGGTTTTGCCACTGCCGGGCGGGCCGACTAAGTAGGTTTTCATTGATTCGTTACGAGTAGATAGTGGATAGTGATAGTGCTTGTTTTCGCTATCCGCTATCACTATCCACTATCCACTGCTTTATCCACTACTTATTGGTTACTTTCGTAATCTTGAACTTAATGACGCCGCCGGGGGCTTGCACGTCAATGACATCGTTGAGTTTGTGCCCGAGCAGCGATTTGCCGAGGGGCGATTCGTTGCTGATTTTGCCGTTGGCCGGGTCAGCTTCGGCAGAACCGACAACGATGTAATGTTCTTGATCTTTTGTGCCGACTTCGGTAACGGTGATTTTGCTGCCAAGACGCACCTCGTTGGGCGGGGTCTTGCTGTTATGTTCGATCAACACCGCGTGGTTCAGGATGTTTTCGATGGTTAGGATGCGGCCTTCGACGAAGGCTTGTTCATTTTTGGCGTCCTCATATTCGGGGTTCTCTTCAATGTCGCCTTCGGTCATTGCTTCGTGCAAACGCATGGCGACCTCGGCGCGGCGCACCGTGCGCAAATGCTCAAGTTCAGCGCTCAATTTTTGCAACCCTTCTGGGGTAAGATATTCTTGCTCTATCATCGTAATGTTTTCTCTTTGTAAAGGGCAAAGGAGCATTTTCATGCTCCTATCTCCCAAAAACCCATTTTAAAAACCCGCTCTCTACCAGAAAGCGGGTTTGATGTGTGAAACGGGCAACTAGATCGCCTCGTTTATTTTATAAAATAAGAAACCTGAGTATAGGTGAGTATCAACATCTTGTCAAGCAAAATTTGTAAAAGATTAACAAAATTCATTGCAACTTTAGTTGTATTGTCCTTACAACGAATCGCGTCCCACACATACACTAAGTTTTTACTGCACAATTGCTGCGGTTGAGCGACCACGACAGCCACCCATCAACCCCGCCCGCTTTTTATTCACTTATACTATGTCTGTATTAGAGCTACGCTAGAGCTAATGGTTAATGGTCAATGGTTAATGAGTAATGCGTAGAGATCACTCATTACTCATTACTCATTACTCATTACTCATCATTAACCATTAACCATTAACCAAGATGATTACTGTAAAACACATCAATACCAGCGGCACACGCACGTTTTTTGGCACTCTGACGGCAGGGGCACAGGTGCATGATGCGATGGCGGAGATTGCGCAAAAGCACAATATCACCGCTGCCACCTTCGAATTGTTGGGCGGGTTGACCGAGGTCGAATTTGCTGAATATGATTTTGTGAATAAGGTGCGTAAGCCGCCGCTGACGTGGCAGCGCCCACTCGAAATTGTGAACGGGCACGGCACAATTAGCCTGCTGGATGGCTTGCCGAGGGTGCATATGCACTTGGTGTTGTCGTTCCGCGAGCCGGTTGCGCCCAATGGCATCGCGGTTATTGCGGGGCATTGCAACCGTGCGGCGTGTTTTGCCGTCGAGTTTGTGCTGACCGCCTACGACGGCGTGCCAGTCACCCGCGCCATGCACGAGGGCACGGGCTTGACGCTATGGCAATTGGCATAACTGATGTCATCCCTTTTATAGGTTGATCGGGCTAGCATTGTGCGCATAATGGGAGTAAAATTGAGTGAAACGTTATAACATTATGATGTTTGTGTGAGTGCAAATGCTGAGGAGATCGGCGAAAGCCGAATTTTAGAAAAAATCATGAAAGACTACGGATCAACACGAAACCCAAATTCGCCCTATCAATGTTTTATGGGTCGCTGGGAGGGTCTGACCAAGACCTTTAACCCACAAGGGCATTATCTCGGTTGCACGCCGGTGCATATGGATTGCTATTGGGCCGCGCCGAATGTTTGGCACATGGATGAAGATTTCGACACCTTGTGGGAAACGCAAAAGCGCCAGCAATATAACACCGACTTTTTGGTGGAAGGCAACAACACAAGCTGTGAAAATGCGCTGGTGAAAGTGATGGGGGTGATGTTGACCAGTTATAACTACAACTTTATTATCGAAAGCGCGGTTAGCCAGTCGCTGGTGTTGAACAATCACTATTTTCTCGACCCCGACACCCGCCGCATTATTACGCACAAAATGCGCGATGGCAAAACCACCATTTTCCAAATTCAAGACTTTGTGCGGGTGGTGAGGCCGTAAGGGGTTGGTAGCAGGTGGCAGGTGGCAGGTAGCAAGTAAACGCCTGATTAGTTGCCGCTTGCGAGTTGCTAATTGCCACTTGCTACTTTTTCAAATTATGTCAAATTTTCAAGGTTTGGGTCGTTGGGCAGGGACGGCGGAGGTGTTTTCGGGCGATGGGCAGTTTTTGGGCAATGGCGCAGATGCGCGGCATGTGCAAAAACTGTCCGATGGTCGCACCCGAATTGACGTTTCATTTGTCGGGCCGTTTAAACATGCGGGGCATTATTTTATTGAAGAGCAAGCGGCTGACGGGAACAAACACCCCATTCGCCTGTATCAGGGGCCAGCCAATATTGGCTATGCCGAGACATTGAGCGCGGGTTTGGTAGATGCCAAAGCGTATTGGCCGGCGCTTGGCCTGAGCCAACGTTTCTTTCTCATGATCTTGCCCGATGGCAAAACCCAGCTTTCTTTGGCGCAAATGTCGCGCGGTGAGCATTTGCTGTATGTGGTGGTGGGGCAAAATGATTTTGTGCCCGAAGGTGATAGTGCGCCGTTGCCGTCGCTTGTGTCGGGCACATCATACGATTTGGCCGGCGATCCTAGCGCAGGGCGCGGCGAATTGCTGCTGCATCGCCCATGCACTTGGATGGGCGAATTGACCGTGCTTGGCCCAGACCAGAATCAGATCGGCAAAATCGCTTTCCAAGAGCATTGCACCGGCGAGACCGATATTGGGGCAGTTGCGTTTCAAAACCAGCTACATGTCCATACCAGTGCTGGTGGTTTTGTGGATCAACCCAGTGATTATCGCTTGCTTACAAATCACCTTCATGCCTGGACACCGCCCAACCAAAGCGTGGCGGGTAGCTACAGCCTAAGCGGTGGGCGTGCCCTCAGCGGCACGTTTTACTACCCAGCCGCACATTTACGGGTTTGGCGGCGCGAGGTGGTGGCCCACAACGGCAAATCTAAGGCCGTTATCAACTGCTGGTATCGCGGCGATCAACGCATTGGCACCGAGTTTGGCGTGCTGATGATTCAGGATTAAATGATCAGGGGGGGGGCAAAGTATCAGGGTGTCAAGGTGTCAAGGTGACAGGGTGACAGGGTGACAGGGTGTCAAGGTGTCAAGGTGTCAGGGTGTCAGGGTGTCAGAATTGACACTTTGACACTTTGACACCTTGACACTTTACCTCAGGGTGCGGTTGTTTGCAATCCAAATACACCGGTGAATGAGAAGAGCCAGCCGGTGGGTTTGGTGGGTTCAAATTTAAAATCACCATTCATTCGTTGCGCAATTTTTGCTGCCACCGATAGCGCCAAACGAACGCCGATATATTGCTTGCTGGTCGCGGTTTCGCGGGTTGAGAAGGGCGATAGCAGATAATCGAGCATTTCTTGGGGGATATAGGCATCGGACGAGCGCACATCGAACCGTAAGGTGGTGCTGGCGGGTGTTGAGGCTGCTTGTGTCACCCGAATGATGATCGAGCCGCTCTTGGTGAATTTGGTCATGCTGAAAATCAAACTCATCAGCACTTGTCGCACACGCCCGGCATCGCCCAGCACCAGATTGGGCAGCCCAAACTCGAAGGCGGGGTCTAATTTTATCGCTTTGTTTGTAATTTTGCTTTCTACAAGCTTTATTGTGTTATTTACCGTATCTTTGGGCATGAATGGCGCATAATCCATGTCTAGCCCGCTCGATTCGAGCTTAGCATAATCAACCACATCGCCCAAAATTTGCACCAGCGCCTCAGACGACTCATACGTGATCAAGGCAAATTCGCGTTGTTGCTCGTCTAGCTGGGTGTCGAGCAATAGCTCGGTCATGCCCATGATGGCGTTCATCGGGGTGCGAATCTCGTAGCTCATCATGGATAAAAAGCGCGATTTTGCCAAGCTTAGCTCGGTGGCGACTTGTTTGGCTTGTTCGAGCTGATGGTGTTCGGCGGCCTTTTCGAGCGCTACGTTGAATGCATCTAGCCAATATTCGGCCAAATTGGGGCCGAGTTGGGCCGATTGCGCTTCGACCAAAATGAGCGTGCCGCCGCCCCACAAATCAAATTCTTTAATCGGTTGTTGTGCATCTGCGTAAGATTGAATATCAATAGGCGGGAAATGCTCGGGCGTAATGCGTGTGCCGACCATGTTGCTAAGCGCATTGTCTATCGAATGCGCCGCGATGATTAAGAGATCGCACGCTTGATGATGCACTTTTTCGCTTGGCGCGGTAGATTTTGGGGAGGCGCTCGAAAAGACCGGCAATTCGCACGGAAACGCCAAAATGGCAGCGCGGGCTTGGGTTAAACGCAGCCAACGCAACCAGTCGCTATGCTGATCTGGCAATTTGAGCAACGCCATAGCGATGTTGGCGGAGAGGTCAACCGAAGGTGGGTTGGGCGTGGCGCGGTCGTTCACTAACATATCGCTTGGGCCGCGACCATTGCCGTTATTTTGTTTTCCGTCGCTTGCATGTAGGCCATTGTGTAGTCCGTTGACGTGATCAATCAGATTGTTTTTCACCTCTAACGTGCGATTGATAACAGGGGTTTGGCGTAATGGATGAGAAATTGCCAAATCATGAACAACCGCTTTATCTTGCGTTAAACAATGATTCATCATATTAAATCTAGCAGTTTTGCTTAGGATTTTAACATCCTAGCAATGCGACGTTGTATCTATTTTAAGAAACATGCGTCTCAAACGCGCTTGTGCTTGCACCAATATGGCAAATGATGCTGTAAAACCGCGTTATGATGCATGTTGGATAATCTCTTTTTTTTAGCTTAAAAACTAAATTGCAACACATGACACAAAAAATTTTCATCCGCAAGCTTAATCATTTAGGTCAAGAATGCGCCCATTATTGGGGCGAGGTTTTATCGTGTGATGCACACCAAGTGACGGTCAAAGCAAATTGGACTTGGTCGGATTGGAACACCGATTTTGGCGTTGTTATTGCAACCGGTGATTTTTTGATCGAGCAATTTTTCTTTGATCGTTGGTATAACATCATGGCGCTTTATACGCCAATTCCCCCCCCACTAAACGAAAATGATACTTTCTTGCAATCAACGTTGCAAACGTCATTATCTAATTCATATGATACTGATAAATATCGGGCTATGTTGAAAGGTTGGTATATAAATGTAACGCGACCGACAAAAATGTATCCATCTTTCGATGTATCTTTTGGTGCGGAGCGTGTTTTGGAATGGACAGACCTCAAATTGGATGTGTGGATGAATCCAGACGGGCAGACGGTGACGCTTGACCAAGACGAGTTCGAGGCGGCGAAAAGCGAGATGAGCGAGACTGATGTGCTTGGGGCGCAGGCAGCATTGCCGCAGATTGAACATGAGATGCGTGAACAGTGGCGCGATTACACCAATGCCCAAATTGCGCAGCGGCTTGCCAAGCGCGGCTGGACGATTGCGACGGCAGAATCTTGCACGGGCGGGCTGATCGGCGACACACTGACCAATCGTTCGGGTTGTTCGGCCTATTTTATGGGCGGGGTGTTGTCCTACGATAATCGCATCAAACGCGATGTGTTGGGCGTGCGCGAGGCCACGCTGAGCGAGCATGGGGCGGTGAGCGAGCAATGCGCTCTCGAAATGGCGCGTGGCGTGCGCAAGGCGATGCAGGTCGAGGTTGGCATTAGCGCCACTGGCGTGGCAGGCCCCGGCGGCGGCAGCGATGCCAAGCCGGTTGGCCTCGTTTATCTCGGCATCAGCACCCCGCACGGCGAGGCTGTCGAGCGCCATGTTTGGCCGCACGATCGCCTCGGCAACAAACGCGCCTCTGCCGATGCCGCATTAAAGCTGATTTTGGGAATGAGTGAATGAACGAATGACTGAATGAACGAATGACAAATCTCTAATCGCCAATCCCCAATCACTCATTCAGTCATTCACCCATTCATCCATTCACTCACTCGTAGCAACGATAAGCTGGCTGGTCAGGCCCACAAAGAGGCCGTGTTCGACGATACCGGCGCGGGCGGAAAGGGTGGCAGCAAGGGCGGCAGGGTCGTGGATTAGGCCAAAGTGGCTGTCGAGGATGAAATTGCCTTGGTCGGTGATGAAATTGCTGCCCGTTTTGTTTTGGCGCAAGGTCACCCGTGCGCCCAGCGATTCGAGAAAACGGCGTTGTGACCCCCAACCAAACGGCACAACCTCAATTGGCACGTGCCATTTTGTGCCCAACACCGGCGAAAGTTTGCTGCCATCTACGATGATAATTTCGCGGCGGCTGGCCTGCGCCACAATTTTCTCACGCAAGAGCGCCCCGCCGCCGCCTTTGATCAGATTGAGTTGTGGGTCAACCTCGTCGGCCCCGTCAATCGTCAAATCAATATGATCGCAATCTTCGAGCGTGGTGAGCGGGATGCCAAGTTCGCGGGCAATGCGCTCATAGTTGTTCGAGCAAGGCACGCCGACAATATCGTGCAGGCTGCCATCCGCCAACTTTCGCGCAATCGCACGCAACGCCCACAGCGCCGTGCTGCCTTCGCCCAGCCCGACCACCATGCCCGGCTCGACCAGTGCCACCGCCTTTTCAGCAGCTTTTTGTTTTAAATCGTCCATAAGAATGATGAGTTATGAGTTATGAGTTATGAATGATGAATTATAAGTAGTGTTAGACAATTCGTAAAAACTTAGTCGCTGGGCTTGCTAAACCACAAAAGACACGAAGCATACTAAAATAGTATTCTCTTTCGTGTGTTTTATGTAGGGGGCAAAATGATCGTAAAACCGTCATTTCGAAGCGAAGCGAGAAAT
>JAHBAL020000115.1 GCA_018500105.2 Anaerolineae bacterium | reverse complement strand
TTTGATGAAATTGCTATGTTTTGAGCCGGCCAAATTATGGATCTCCGCGTTCGCGGAGATGACGGTTTAGAATGCGGCTGACTTTTGAACAGCCTTAGTTAACAATGTCACGCAATGAATCGGTCATTGCTTATCGTTAAAATACGGCGAATGGACGCCGGCGCTGGGCTGACCCGTCGCCGGCGCAGCCGACGTCATAATTTGCGTCAACGCCTGCAATACAGCCAAAATTTCGGTGCGATCCACATAACAATGGGTGACAGCCCGCATTCGCGTGGGGCTGAATGCGCCGATTTTGATACGATGATCCTGCAAGTGCTTGACCACATCGCCAGATTTAATTGGGCAAGCCGGGTCAATATCAATAAAGACGATGTTACTGGGGGCCGATTTGACCGTTAGCCAAGGGATGCGATTGATGCCTTCGGCCAAGACTCGCGCATTGTCGTGATCGTCACGCAGTCGGTCAATCATCTGCTCTAGCGCCACAATGCCAGCCGCTGCCAACACACCGGCTTGGCGTGTCGCCCCGCCAAGCAATTTGCGGGCGCGATGCGCTTTGCGGATGAATGCCTTGCTGCCACACAATAACGAGCCGACCGGCGCACCCAACCCCTTGCTTAGGCAAATGCTAATGCTGTCAATGTGCCGCGTGTAGGCTGTAATATCAACACCTTGGGCCACACAGGCATTAAAAATACGCGCCCCGTCAATGTGCAACGCCAAATTATGCCGATGGCTTAATTCGCGCACTTGGGCTACATAGTCGGGCGTCAGCACCGCACCATACATCGTGCCGCTCGTATTTTCGAGCGCGATCATGCGGGTAATAGGGTAATGCTCGTTGTCGCCGCGAATGGCGGCCTGCAAATCGTCTAGTCGCAGTGTGCCGTCGGGCTGGGTCGGCACGGTGCGTGGGTGAATCCCACCCACCGCCGCCGAGCCACCGGCCTCGGCTAAAAATATGTGGCTGTGTGTGCCCAAAATGACCTCGTCACCGCGCCCACAATGCGACAACAAGGCTAACAAATTGCCCTGTGTGCCGCTGCTCACAAACAGCGCTGCTTCCATGCCGGTCTTGGTGGCAATCAGCTCTTGCAACTTGTTTACGGTTGGGTCTTCGCCATACACATCATCGCCCACCTCGGCGCTCGCCATCGCCTCGCGCATGGCGGGGGTTGGCACGGTCAGTGTGTCCGAACGCAGGTCTATCCAATGGTTAATGCTCATGTGGGGCATTATCACATTAGTCACCCCAGAAATCGGGTTTCTGAAAGAAACCCGATTTCTGGGGACGCAGCCCTCAATCGAAGCACAGATGTTTGACTAAATCAGGTGGCGACGCTTGGTCAAGAGCTAATTGCGCAAGGCCAGAAATCGGGTTTCTGAAAGAAACCCGATTTCTAATCACACAACCTCAATCGAAGAGCAGATGTTTGACTAAATCAGGTGGCGATGTTTGGTCAAGGAATAATTGATAGTCAGCACGCGAGGCAAATTGTTCGAGAATAACGTTGGGGTTGGGTAATTTACCATTCCGTAAGCCTACATAATCACAATAGCTCGAAAATGCCCAGTCTTTCGCGTGTGATACCAATCCAGCTTTTACAGGATTTAAGTGTAGATAACGCGACAAATGCGTTAAATAAGTGTCGTTATCAACCATAATGGCTTTGAAACGCCCTTCAAACAAGCTACCAGTGCGGTTGAATCGTTTGTTAATCGCTTTTGTATATGCCACGCTTAAGTCGTGCATGGCGTTTGATAAAACATCTGTATCAATTTTTACAAGCAAATGGTAGTGATTTGGCATTAAACAATATGCCACGATATCAATATTTTGTAAAACCAGATGAGTTTTAAGCAATCTAAGAAAATAGAGATAATTGTCTTGCTCAAAGAAAATATTTTGTCGGTTATTTCCTCGGTTATAAAGATGGTAGCAGCGACCAGCGATAAATTGAGGACGCTCTGGCATATCGAAAAAAAAAGGAATCGGGTTTCTTCTAGAAACCCGATTCCTGCGCGGTTTACTTGATCAAGCCGCCGATTTGCACAAACAACGGCGCGAACACCAACGACACAACCGTCATCAACTTAATGAGAATATTGAGCGCTGGGCCAGAGGTGTCCTTGAATGGATCACCGACGGTGTCGCCCACGACAGCGGCCTTGTGGGGTGATGAGCCTTTGCCGCCATATTCGCCCGTTTCAATATACTTCTTGGCGTTGTCCCATGCCCCACCAGCATTTGCCATCATTACCGCCAGCACAAAGCCGGTTGAGATTGAGCCAATCAACATGCCAGCCAAAGGCGCGGGGCCGAGCAAAATGCCAATTACCAATGGCACAGCTACTGCCATGACCCCCGGAATCACCATTTCACGCAAGGCTGATTGGGTCGAGATCGCCACACAGCGCTCATAGTCGGGAGTGGCGGTGCCTTCCATCAAGCCTTTGATCTCGCGGAATTGGCGGCGCACTTCATTCACAATGCCCATCGCGGCTTTGCCGACGGCGGTCATGGTCATGGCGGCGAACAAAAATGGCAACATTGAGCCAATCAACATTGCGCCCAACAACTTGGGATCGAGCAAGGTCAAGTCGGATGGCTTGAGTTTGGCAGCTTGTGAAAATGCGGCCAACAAGCCCAATGCCGTCAACACAGCAGAACCAATGGCGAAGCCCTTGCCGACAGCGGCAGTGGTGTTGCCCAGCGAGTCGAGGGCGTCGGTTTTAACGCGCACGCTCTTGTCGAGGTGGGCCATCTCGGCGATACCGCCAGAGTTGTCGGCAACGGGGCCGTAGGCGTCAGTAGCGAGCGTAATGCCCAAAGTTGCCAACATGCCGACGCCAGCCAATGACACCGCATACAAGCCGCCGATGTCTTTATTGGCTGACTGACCGAGCAAGTAGGCCACGATCACGCCAACAGCGACGATGATCGTGGGGAACAGCGTTGAGTGCATCCCGACCGCCAAGCCCGAAATAATGACGGTGGCGGGGCCGGTTTGGGCCGATTCGGCAATGCCTTGGGTTGGCTTTTCGGTGTAGCTGGTGTAATATTCGGTGAAGTAGCTGATGCCCAAGCCAGCCGCCAAGCCGACCACAATCGCGCCGAAGATCGGCCAGCCGAGCGTGGGGTCCATTGCAAACAGGGCAACGAAGCCCAAAATTGCCAAGCCCGATGCGGTCCAAATGGCGCGGCGCAGTGTGCCGAGCAATTCTTCTTGGGTTGCGCCTTCTTTGGTGCGCACCATAAACGAGCCGATCAGTGACGCAATGAGGCCGACGCCAGCGACCAAGAAGGGCAAAGTGGCCCAGCCCGGGCTGATGCCTTTGACCCCAACGGCGATGGCCGAGGCCGCCACAATCGAGCCGACATAGCTTTCATACAAGTCTGCGCCCATGCCAGCCACGTCGCCAACGTTGTCGCCCACGTTGTCGGCGATCACGGCGGGGTTGCGTGGGTCATCTTCGGGGATGCCCGCCTCGACTTTGCCCACCAAGTCAGCGCCAACGTCGGCGGCCTTGGTATAAATGCCGCCGCCCACGCGGGCAAACAAAGCAATGCTAGACGCGCCGAAGCTATAGCCGGTAATCGCGTCTATTGCGGTGATGGTGAGTGTGCCGCCCTGCGCCAGCAAAATGGCAAATAAGGACAAGCCAAGCAAGCCAACGCTCACCACGCTCATGCCCATCACGCTGCCTGCACCAAAGGCCACGCGCAAACCAGCGTCGAGCGATTTCATCGCGGCGGCGGCGGTGCGGGTGTTGGCGCGGGTGGCAATATTCATGCCGATGAAGCCGGTGAGGGCCGAGGTGAATGCGCCGACCACATAGGCGATGGCAGTCCACAGGCTAAGTGACAGCGCAATGATAACGGCCACGACTGCGGCAAATATCACCAACACGCGATATTCGGCCCGCAAGAAGGCCTGTGCGCCTGTTCGGATGGCAGCGCCGATGCGTTTCATTTCGGCGTTGCCCTCGTCCATAGCCAATACACGTTGGGCGGTCAGCGCCACCCAGCCTAAGCCCAAAAGGGCGATGATGATGGAAATAAGGATTGGATTCATTTGTTGTTTTCCTCGTTGTCTGTTTTGCCGATTCTAAATGTCCAGCCACAAAATAAAAACGAGAGTACACGGCGGTGGCTCTCGTTTTTTACGCTACTCATTTATGCCAACGCCGCAAGGCAGTTGGGTAAGTTCATATCGTCGTTTTTTGCTTTTTAATGATATCGTCGGCATAACAGGTATCGGGTTGATTTTACCTCGGTCTTTTGCCTGACAAGGTTAAAAATGGCGCGAATTTAGCGCGAAATGACATTTTTAACCCACCAACTTGTTGTATAGCGTTTGCTGGCGGGCGGCAGCGGCGCGGTAAATCGCGGCGTGCTGGACGTTTGGCTCGAAGCTGCGGCCTAGCCGAGCTGGCACATCCAGCCGTTGCAAGGCCAACATGGCGGCCCCGCGGGCTGTCGCTTCCGGTTCTTCGCACAATTGCACCGGTGTGCCGGTGACATCGGCGATGATCTGACACCATGTCGGCGAGGCAAGCAAGGCCCCGCCCGAGGCGATGATGCCCTGCGAGTGTTTGGACATATCGCCGTTGTGCGTGAGCGCGGCGTAAATGCTGCCAAGCCGATAGGCGATGGCCTCGTAGCAAGCGCGGGCGATGTCGGCAGGACTGGTGTCGAATGATAGGCCGTGCAAGGTCGCGCGGGCGCGGTCTGCAAAACCCGGGCTGCGTTCGCCGCCAAACATGGGCAATACGGTTAGGCCGTGCCCGTCGGGTTTTTGCGCGGCAATGGCGGCCTCGGCCTCGGCGTTGTCCCATCCTGCCAAAACTGAGCGCAGCCACGCCACCACATTGCCGCCCTCGGTGGTGGCCCCACCGATTAGGTCGAGTGCATGACTGGCGCGGTAAGCCCATAGTGCGGGCAAAACAGGATGCTCGGCATTGTGCGGGCTGACAATTCGCATGGCGCCGGTGGTGCCAATGGTGACGGCGACGCGGCTAGGGTCGGTGCAACCGCTGCCGATATTTGCGCCTGCGCCGTCGCCGAGGGCGATGAGTGGCGCGTGGTTGGGGGTGTCATTGTCAATGGCGGGCAATTGGGCCGCATCAACGCCCAATAGTTGCAGCCAAGTCAAGTCCCAATCGCTGTGCTGGCGATTGAGCAACCCGCTCCATGAAGCAATTGAAATACCACAACGTAATTGCCCAAATAGTTTCAGCCGCACGTAATCGCTGAGGGTGGCAAAATGACGGGTGCGGGCAAAAATGTCGGGCTGGGTGCGTTTTAGCCATGCCAAGCGGGAGGGGGTGTAATTGGCGCGAATGCGGCAGCCGGTGCGCTGCAACACCTCGATTTCGTCGAATGTTTCGCGCAGTTGAGCGGCATCGCTGCTGGCGCGGGTGTCGGCATAAGTGTAAATGGGCGTGAGCGGCTGCCCCGCATTGTCGAGACAAAGCAGGCTGCCTGCGTAAGACGAAATGGCGACCAATGGCTCGGTCTGAACCTGTGCTCGATAGGCTGCGCTGGCCTTTAGGGCTGCGAGGCAGCGGTTGGCGCGGGCCAACGCCAGCGCCGGGTCGTCTTCGCTCGCACCGTGCTGGTCAACGTGAAAATCGAAGGTCTCGCGCACCATCGCGCCGGGCACGGGGTTGGCTTGCGCGTCATACAAGATTGCACGGGTGGATGAACTGCCAAGGTCAAGCACAATCACGGATTGCATAGGAGGGGATTTTAATATGGTTGTTAGGATAAATCGTAGACGCGAACGTAAACGTAAACGTAGACGTAAACGTAAACGTAGACGTAAACGTAAACGTAGATGTAGACGTGAACGTAGACGTAGACGTGAACGTAGACGTAGACGTGAACGTAGACGTAGACGTGAACGTGAACGTAAACGTCTTAGTTTGCGTTTACGAGTTGTGATTCCACAAAAGTTTATGCGAGTGTGACTTATCGTCGAGGTCGAGGTCGAGGTCGAGGTCGACGAAAGCTTTACGTTTACGAGTTGCGCCCCACCATCGGTATACTACGCCCAATGGCAAATTATCAAATTCAGTATTGGCACGATATTCCAGTTTTGGTGCGGGCAAAAGTGGGCCGCGAACGCATTAGCACCCAACTTCCGGCGCGGTTTATGGAGGCGGTGGACAGCGCGGCGATGTCGGCGGGCTTGATCGGCACAGATGAGTATTTGAGCGGGTTTCGCTGGGGCGAGGCGGTCGAGCAGGCCGGCACGGCGCAAGAAGTGGCCGATGCTGTCGCGGCGAGCTTAGACCAACAACACCCGACGATTGATTGGAAAGCGACGGCCAAGGCGATTAAGACGGCGGCGAGTTAGCGCAGCGCTACTGCGCTTTTAATTCAAGCGCATACGACAAATCAATATTGCTAAATTCCTTCGGCAGGGTCGAGACGAAGGTAAGTTTGCGCAAGCCGTCTGGCACTTCAAACGTCACCCAGCCTTGGCGTTTTTGGCCTTTGGGGATGTCGAATTCTTCGCGGATGGCGGGTTGCAGACCAGTAGCGGCGCGAGCTTCGTAATCGCGTCCATTGCTATCCACTGCTTTGATATGCTTGGGGCTGACGCTCACGCCTTTGCTGGTGTTGCTTTCGACAAGCATTTCGACGGCGACCAGTTTGTAGCCAGCCCGCGCCTTGCGTGCGCCGGGAAAATCATCGGCAATTTTAATTTGAGTGAGGGTAAGGCCATAGCCTTTGTAGTCAATTTTTTGCCCCACCACGCCGGTCTTTGGTTGGCTATTGCAGGCGGTTACGAGCAATGCAACAAACAAGGTGACGATTAATTTTGGAATAAACTTGATCATGCGCGTTATTATACAAACATATCACAGGATTTTATCTGAATTAATGTGATTTTTTTTAGCCTTTTGCCCATGCTTGTGTGATGCGGTCCATGATGATGGCGATGATGACGATGGCGAGACCGGCCTCGATGCCTTGGCCGGTTTGGCTGCGCGACATGCCGGTGATGGCCTCTAGCCCCAATCCTGCGCCGCCGACCATGCCCGAAATGATGACCATTGCCAAAATCATCATGATCATTTGGTTGATGGAGAGGGCGATGGCGGTGCGGGCGAGCGGCAATTGCACTTTGCTGATGGTTTGTAGCCGAGTGCTGCCAAAGGCGCGGGCGGCCTCGACGGTGGCGGGTTCGACTTGGCGAATGCCTAAGTCAACGAGTTTGATGCCGACAGGGATGGCGTAAAGCACCGAGGCGATGAGGCCGGGCACGCGCCCAACGTCGAACAACATAATGACTGGCACGAGGTAGACGAAGGTCGGCACGGTTTGCAAGAAGTCGAGCACGGGGCGCAAGGCGCGTTGCACCCAATCATATTGCGAAGCGAGGATGCCGATTGGGATTGCCAGCAGCATGGTGACCAAGGTGGTGACGAGGATTTGGCTGAGCGTCTCCATCGCTTGTTCCCACATCCCCAACAAACCGATGAAAAACAGACCAACCGCGCAACCCAAGGCGAAGCGCCATGCGGCTATGCCTATGTTTTTGGCGGCGACAAAATAGGCGATGACGCTGACCAGCGCGATGGTGACCGGCCAAGGCAAAATGGTCCAAAATAGTTCGCGCATGGGATTGAGCAAATTGTCAATCAGAAAGACGTTGAGCGGGTCGGTGATGGCGACGGCGTTGTCGCGCAGCCACGAGATCGCCGAGTCAATGCCATCTTGGATGCCGAATTGCAGGGCTTCGGGCGGGGTGGCGGCGGCGAAGGTGGCGGGCATTGCCAGCATGAGCACGCCCAGCCCAGCTAGCAATGCAAGCGGCACAAGCCAACGTCGCCCGCGTTGGGCGGCGCTGGTTGTGGGCGTGAGGTCGAGCCGCCCCAGTGCCTCGCTCAGACGGTCGAGCATGATGGCGAGTAAAACGATGGCGATACCGGCCTCGAAGGCTTGGCCGACTTTGAGTCGTTGCAGCGAGAGAAACACTTCGCGGCCTAGCCCCGCCGCGCCGACCATTGCGGCGATGACGACCATGCCCAAGGCCATCATGATGGTCTGGTTGACACCCGCCAAAATGGCGGGCAGGGCCAAGGGCAATTGCACTTTGGTGAGCAATTGGGCGCGGGTGGCCCCAAAAGCGCGTCCGGCTTCAACCGCTGCCGGTTGCACTTCGCGGATGCCGAGATTGACCAAGCGGATGACGGGTGGCACGGCGTAGATGATGGTGGAGATGACGGCGGGCACACGCGCCACGCCAAAAAACAACACGACGGGGATGAGGTAGACGAAGGCGGGCATGGTTTGCATGGCATCGAGAATGGGTCGTAGAATGCGCTCGATCCGATCATTGAGCGCACACAAGATGCCGAGCGAAATGCCAATTGCCAGTGACAGCAGCACCGAGAATGACATGAGCGCCAAGGTTTGCAAACTGGGTTGCCATAGGCCAAACATGGCACAGACGATGAGCGAAAACGCTGAGCCGAGCGCCAAACGCCAGCCACCCAAGGCGAAGCCGAGTAGGGCAAAGGTGGCGACGACCAGCAGCCAAGGCAGCGCCTCTAGCCCGGCCTCGATGCCGCGCACGGCCCAATCTACCCCAGCGCGAATGGGGTCTATGGTGTAGGCAAACAGCGGGTAAGTGCTGCGATTTTTGATCACCCAGTCTTGAAATTCGTCAATGGGTTCGCGCAGGCCCAAGTTCCAATCGGTGGGGAAAATGCCGGTTTGGTCGGGGAAAGCTTGGGCGATGGCGTAAATGAGGCTGAGCAGCACGACGGCAATGCCGATAGGAATGAGGGTTGCGCTGGTGCTGCGAGATTGGTTGGTTAGCGGGGTGCTCATATGGGTTTACATCATATACCAAATTGGTTGAGGCAATGTGATGTTGTAAGGAGGATAGCTGGCTTAAAATATAGGCTGAGTTTGCAACAGGAAAATCTCTCGCAAAAGCGCAAAAGCGCAAAAAATGTTTCTTTGCGCTTTTGCGCTTTTGCGAGAAACCTTTCTAACAAGGCGAATGATCTAATCTTTAAATTGATTAGCTTAGGACTTACGCTAAAGTTTGATTTTCACCACAAAGCACACAAAGAACTCGAAGATTTATACTGGTAAATCTTTCTTTTCTTTGTGTGCTTTGTGATCTTTGTGGTGAAATATTTTTAATGCGCGTAAGTCCTAAGCTGAAATGAATTGGGGTGTGAGCCAAAGGGGTTTTATACAACCTCTTGGGGGTAATCGAAGTCGAAGCCGAAGTCAACTTCGATTTCGAACGTAGCCTTCGGGTGGTGTGAATGCTATGATCGAGATATGAAAATCATCAATTTAGACTTTCACAATCGCCCAGTGGTGACGCAAGTGGCCGAGATGTTGGTGGCTGGGTTTGCCGAACATTGGCCGGACGCATGGCCTGAGCTTGACGGTGCACTCGAGGAGGTTGCAGTCATGTCGCAGCCGGATCGCATCAGCCGCGTGGCGGTGGATGCGGATGGCACGGCCTTGGGCTGGATCGGCGGCATCCCTGAATATGACGGCAATGTGTGGGAATTGCACCCGTTAATTGTTCGGCCCGATGTGCAGGGCAAGGGCATTGGGCGGGCGCTGGGGCGAGACCTTGAGGCGCAGGTGGCGGCACGGGGCGGGTTGACATTGTGGGTTGGCTCGGATGACGAGGACGGCATGACGTCGTTGTCGAATGTGGATCTTTACCCGAATGTGGCCGAGAAAATCATGAATATCCGCAATTTACGGCGGCATCCGTATGAGTTTTATCAAAAGCTGGGCTTTGTGATCACGGGGGTTGTGCCTGATGCCAACGGCTGGGGCAAGCCAGATATTATGCTGTCGAAGCGGGTGAGTCGCTAATCGGAGCGCCGTCATCCTGACGGCTGTTGTTTAGAGTATAATTTGTTTTAAATATAAAACATTTAAATTTAAAATTATTGAGGTGTCATGATGCGTATTACCTGTTTAGGCGGCGGACCGGCGGGGCTATATTTTGCCCTATTGATGAAAAAGCAAGACCCAAACAATGACATTACCGTGATCGAGCGCAACCGACCGGGGGATACGTTTGGCTGGGGCGTGGTGTTTAGCGATAAGACGATGGACAACCTGAAGGTGGCTGATATCGAGACGCACGACGAGATTTTGCAGAGCTTTAGCCATTGGGATGACATCGAAATTCACTACAAAGGGCGCATGGTTCGTTCGGGCGGGCATGGTTTTTGCGGCATCGGACGCAAGCGGCTGCTCAATATTTTGCAGGCCCGCTGCGCCGAGTTGGGCGTGAAGTTGGTGTATGAAACCGAAGTGTTAAGCGACACCGATTACGACGCCGATCTCATCATCGCCAGTGACGGCCTCAATAGCCGCATTCGCAATAAATATGTGGATGTGTATAAGCCCGATATTGACACGCGCAAATGCCGTTTTGTGTGGCTGGGCACAAAAAAGAAGTTCGAAGCCTTTACGTTTGCCTTTGTCGAGACCGAATATGGCTGGTTTCAGGCCCACGCCTACAAATTCGACGCCGACACCAGCACCTTTATTGTTGAGACACCCGAAGAGGTGTGGCTGAAGGCCGGTATTGACAAGATGAGCAAAGAGGATGGCATCGCCTTTTGCGAGCGCCTTTTCGCCGATTATTTGGATGGCAACACGCTCATCTCAAACGCCAGCCACCTGCGCGGCTCGGCCTCGTGGATCAAATTCCCGCGCATTATTTGCCAAAACTGGGTTCATCACAATGGGCGCGCGCCGGTGGTGTTGATGGGTGACGCCGCGCATACGGCGCACTTTTCCATCGGCAGCGGCACAAAATTGGCGCTTGAAGATGCGATTGAATTGGCGCGACAGATTGAGAGGGTGTTTGAAACGCAACCAGCGGGGACAAGCAATTTAAGTGAGGGGCTAAAGCTCGCGCTCGACCATTACCAAGCCATTCGCCAAGTGGATGTGTTGAAGATTCAAAACGCAGCCCGCAACAGCACCGAGTGGTTTGAGAATGTGGCATTGCACACCGGGCTAGAGACCGAGCAATTTGCCTATAGTTTGCTCACGCGCAGCCAACGCATCAGCCACGAGAATTTGCGCGAGCGCGACGCGGCTTATGTTGGGCAAATGGAGGCATGGCTGGCGCAACGCTGCGGCTTGCCCGCCAAAGCCGTGCCGCCCATGTTTACGCCATTCACCCTGCGCGGGCTGACGCTGCAAAACCGTGTGGTGATGTCGCCGATGGCGCAATATTCATGCGCCGATGGCACACCCGATGACTATTATTTGGTGCATTTGGGCAGCCGAGCGCACGGCGGGGCGGGTCTCATTTTCACCGAAATGACGTGTGTGTCGCCCGATGCCCGCATTACGCCGGGCTGCGCGGGCATGTATGCCCCCGAACATATTCCGGCTTGGAAGCGAATTGTGAATTATGTGCATCGGCATAGCCAAAGCAAGATTGCGCTGCAATTGGGCCACGCCGGGCCAAAAGGCAGCACGCAGGTGGGCTGGGCGCAGGCCGATGAGCCGTTGCCGAGCGGCAATTGGCCGTTGCTGGCGGCCAGCGCCATTGCCTATGGGCCAAACAACCAAGTGCCCCGCGCCATGACCCGCGCCGATATGGATGCGGTGAAGGCCGATTTTGTGCGGGCTGCGGCATGGGCGCGGGAATGCGGTTTTGATTGGCTAGAGTTGCACTGTGCGCACGGCTATTTGCTGGCCTCGTTTCTCTCGCCGCTCACCAACAAACGCAAAGACGAGTATGGTGGCACAGTGGCGAATCGTTGCCGATACCCACTAGAGGTGTTTGCCGCCATGCGGGTGGCGTGGGGCGATGACAAGCCGATGTCGGTGCGTATTTCGGCGCATGATTGGGCGGTGGGCGGCAATACGCCCGACGAGGCGGTTGTAATTGCGCAGATGTTCAAGGCGGTGGGTTGCGATCTGATTGATGTATCGTCAGGGCAAACCACCCGCGCCTCGAAGCCGGTGTATGGGCGCATGTATCAAACGCCGTTTGCTGACCGTATTCGTAACGAGGTTGACATTGCCACGATGGCGGTGGGGGCGATTTTTGAGCCGGATCATGTCAATAGCATCATCGCGGCGGGGCGCGCCGATCTGTGCGCCATCGCCCGCCCGCATCTCGCCGACCCATATTGGACGCTGCACGCGGCGGCGCAATTGGGCTATACCGGCGAGGCCGGTCTCGATTGGCCGCTGCAATACCTGAGTGGGCGCGACCAACTCTATCGCAATTTGGCGCGGGCCAAGGTGGTGGAGAAGGCCGAGGCGAATGGGTGAGGGTTGCGTGAGGGGGTGACAGGGTGACAAGGTGACACGATGAGGACCGCCGTTATATTGACATCCTTGTCTGAATGACATAAAGATGCTGTTAGTATCCCGAATTGTCAAATTAAAATAAAATTGTCAATTGATAAGCGGAAATAAAATGACAAAACTGGTTTTTTGTATAATACAGGGGAAGTTGTTTTATGAGCATAGCTGAGCGACTACGCGATTTCCGAAAACGAGCAGGGTTAAATCAAGCCGAGTTAGCTGCCAAACTCAACCTCGACACCAGTTTAATTTCGCGCTGGGAGAAGGGTGAGCGCGAGCCATCGGCGCAGCAATTGGCCGACTTTGCACGAGTGATTGGCGTGTCTCTCGATTATGTGCTAAACGCAACTGTGCGACCGGCCTTCAAGTTTCGCGCCCAAAGCCATGCTGAACGTAACGAAGCAGCACAAGCGGCCTTGCTGGCGGCTGAGGCGCAAGTGCACTACGTAGATAGCGCACACAAATTGGCGCAAATTTTGCCGCGCCCTTTCACCCTGCGCCTCGATTATGCTGGGAATTATCTGCCTGAGTTAACGAAACAAGTGCGCACTCACCTGCGCTTAAATGAGCGGGTGTCATTGGATGAACTCATTCAAGCTTTGGCGGAGCAAAATGTCTTTGTATTTCGCTGGACAATGCCATCCGAAATTTCAGGGGCTTCTTATCGCGGAGCGTATACCGTCATTTTTATCAATCAAAGCCATAGCGAGGCTCGGCAATTGTTCACATTGGCCCATGAGTTAGCTCACATCTTGTTTCATTTGGGGCAATCCAATGGCATAGAAACCACAGTATCCGAGTTTAGCTCGAACCGCGACCCGCAAGAAAAAGAGGCCAATGCATTCGCGGCTGAATTGGTCATGCCTAGCGCCTTGATCGAAATGGCAGTCCGGCAATATGGCAAACAATTGCGTTCGCCACTTATTCTTGATGCGCTGGCGAATTGGTTTAATGTCTCCCGTGATGCGTTGTTTTATCGCTTGGTAAGTTGGAATATTTTCAACTGGTCCGACAAATCCATCTACTTTAATAACTTCCCGCCTGTAGCTTACATACCAAGGCCTTGGGTAGAGAATATTGATTGCCAAGTGGCTGGCGATTTTCGACGCTTGGCATTGGGCTTATATGAATCTGAACAGGTTAGCGCGGGCAAATTAGCCGAATGGTTTGGCGTGTCGCGCTTGGCGATGGATGATTATTTATTCCAGCTTTCGCATGAACGCGATGCCATGATAGAGTTTTAATCAACACAAGGATTTTTAACGTTGGCGCTCCCGCAAATTCTCATTTTTGATGCTTCAGTGCTATTTAATCTTGGTCATCGTGATCATTTGGCATGGTTGATCGAACGCTTGGGGCAGTCACACCGCTTGCTTGTGCCCAATGCCGTTTTGCAAGAAATTGCCCGTGAGCGGATGTTTGACTATGCTGCATTTTGCGAGCGTTATTTTGAGGTTTATCTCGCTAATTTTGATGCGCTTTCAGCAGAGCATTTAGCTGAACTAAATCAGACCCTTGATTTTGGCGAAATAGCGGTTATTGCTGGCGCGATTGAGTTGACTGGGGCGGTGATTTTAGATGAACGTCACGCCCGAAACTTAGCCAAACAACGCGGCTTATTTGTTATCGGCACACTTGGGTTATTGGCGCATGCTGTTGAACAGGGCTGGTGCGATGACAATACAGCATTTGCCACTGTGCGTGAGCTAATTCATAATCGTTTCAGCTTGCCCAGCCCAAAAACAAGTGCCTCATTTGTCGAATATATGCGTTTACTACAAGCCAGCCAAAAATAAGACAATCCGCACCTCCGCGCCTCGACACTTTGACACCGTGACACTTTAACACTCCCATCCCATGCGACAATACCCACCATGCTGACTTTCATCCTTGGCGGGGCACGCAGCGGCAAGAGCGCGATGGCCCAGCGCATGGCGCACGAGCGTGGCGGTGACGCGGTGCTGTATTTGGCGACCTATCGCCCACCTGCCGATCATGACGACACCGAAATGCAGCGCCGTATCGCCAAACACCGCGCCGATCGCCCCCACACGTGGCCGACGGCGATTATTGACACGGACCCTGCTGCGCGCATCGCGGCGGCCATTCGCCAACATCGGCCCCGTGTCTTGCTGCTTGATTGTCTCTCGATGTTGGTGAGTGGCGAATTGTTTATGGGCGACGACTTGCCCGCCGACCCCGAAGCCGAGGCCACACGGGTCGTCGAGGCTGTGCTGTATGCCTATGCCGAAAGCGATTGCGAATGGGTGGTGGTGAGCAACGAAGTTGGGTTATCGCTTGTGCCCGAACACCCCGCCAGCCGCGCCTATCGAGACGCATTGGGTCGCGCCAACCAAGTGCTGGCTCGTTCCGCCGATGCGGTGTATTTTGTCATCGCCGGCTTGCCGCAGCGATTGCGTTGATCTGGATGGATAGTGGATAGTGATAGTGGATAGTGATAGCAGATAGTGGGCTGCATCAAAGCTTGGCACTTGTCACTATCCACTATCACTATCCACTATCCCCTATCCCCTAATCCCCTAACTTGGCGGAATATCGGCGAAAAGACGTAGCCAAAAGGTCGTTTACGCTCGTATAGCCATGCAACATCGCTGCTACAATTTACTACTTAAGACTTAAGCGATGCGACCCATTAACCCACCACCACGCTCATCACCTCCGCCACCGTCGCCAAAACCCAGCAGCAAGTTGCCCTGTGGCGTCGTCGCCTTGGTTGTGGGGTTGGCGGGTGTTGTCTTGCCTACATTGTTTATTTTGGCTATTTCACTCATCGCACAAATCACTGGGCAAAACAACCCTATTTCCAGTGTTTTGTCGGGCGGGGGGGATAATGCGAATACCAATACCAACACCAACGCCGTGCCGTTGCCCAGCTTGGGCGCGTGGAAAGGCAATGATCGGGTGAATGTGTTGTTGCTGGGCATAGATTCGCGGCCCAAAGAAGACCCCAAAAGCGCCCGAACCGACACCATTATTTTGGTGACGATTGACCCCAGCACCAAAACCGGTGGCATGATGAGCATCCCGCGTGATTTGTATGTGCCGTATCCCAATCCCTTGCCGCCCAGAGCACCTGTGGCCGAGCGCATCAATGCTGCGCATCTATATGGCGGGCCAAAATACAGCATGCAAACCGTCGCCCACAATTTTGGGCTTAAGGTGGATTATTATGTGCGCGTCAATTTTAATGTGGTGATCGAATTGGTGGATATGCTGGGCGGGATTGATATTTATGTCGAGCAAGAGATCAACGATCAGCTATTCCCCGACATGAATTATGGCTATGACCCGCTCATCATTAAGGCGGGATGGCAGCATATGAATGGCGAATTGGCGCTTAAGTATGCCCGCACGCGGCACGGCAACAGCGACTTTTCGCGGATGAAGCGTCAGCAACAAGTGATTTTTGCCCTACGCGAGAAAGCGCTGAGCGGCAACGCCATTTTGCGTTTGCTGCCACAAACCCCCGCCATTTTGCAAAAGCTCAAAGATTCGGTCGAGACCAATTTGTCGGTGACCGAATTGATGCAATTGGCGATGCTGGCAAAAGACTTGCCCGCCGACAAAATCTCGCGGGTGACGGTAGACGAAACGGCGGTGGTGTCGCGGCGAACTGCACAAGGCGCAGATGTGCTGGTGATGAATACTGAGCGTGTCAACCAGTTGCGGCAAGAATTGTATAACCCAACGCTTAATGCTGCCGCCAATAACAAAACCCCTGAGCCGGGGCGTATCGCTATTCAAAACGGGACCCAATCGAGCGGGCTGGCCCAAATTGCCCAGCGCAATTTGACCAACAAAGGGTATAGTGTGGCGCGGGTCGAAAACGCGCCTCAGCGCCAAGCCAAAACCAGCATCGTGGTTTATCATGATCGCGCATTGTTTATCAAGCAACTTGCTGATGCGCTTGGCCTGCAAGGCGTGACCATTACCAACGCCATAGACAACAAAAACCCACTCGACGCGCTCATTATTTTGGGCGATGACTATAAACCTTAGGTTGCAAGTTGCAGGTTGCAGGTTGAATAACGAAATTAATTTCAACCTGCAACCTGCAACTTGCAACCTTCCACCTTCCCCTTTATTCTTATGCCCAATTTCGATTTGCCACATCGTCGCTTTAACCCGCTTACCCAAGAATGGGTGTTAGTGTCGCCGCATCGTGCCAAGCGGCCTTGGCAGGGCGGCACAGAAAAGACCGCCAGCGCCCAGCGTCCGGCTTATGACCCCACCTGTTATCTGTGCCCCGGCAATGTGCGGGCCAATGGCGCAGTGAACCCGAATTATGCAGGCGTGTATGTTTTCGACAATGACTTTGCCGCCATTTTGCCGCTTGGCAATGACGCACTCGATGACGATGGCAGAAATCGCTCAGATTTGGCGGCAGAATTATTGCAATCACAAGCCGAAAGTGGGGTGTGTCGCGTCATTTGCTTTTCACCATGCCACGACCAAACCATGCCCGACCTTAGCGTGGCGCAAATTGCCGAGGTGGTGCAGGTGTGGATGGCGCAATGTGCCGAGTTGGGTGCGCGTGACGATATTCGTTATGTGCAGTTGTTCGAGAACAAAGGCGAGGTGATGGGATGCAGCAATCCGCATCCGCACGGGCAATTGTGGGCCAGTTACAACATCCCAACCGAGATCGAGAAAGAAACACGCGGACAAGCGGCTTGGCTGGCGCAAAAAAAATCGCTTTTGCTGCGCGACTATTTGACCACTGAACAACAAGCCGCCGAGCGTCTGCTGTTCGAAAATGAGCATTTCGCTTGTGTCGTGCCGTTTTGGGCGGTGTGGCCGTTCGAGACTATGCTGTTGCCAAAACGCCACATCCGGCGCATTGTCGAGCTAACCGAGGCCGAGCAATTGGGGCTTGCCGATGCGCTAAAACGCATCACCACTTGCTATGACCAGCTTTTCGACGTGTCATTTCCCTACAGCATGGGGGTGCACCAAGCGCCCTACGACGGCGACGATCACCCCGAATGGCAAATGCACTTGCATTTTTACCCGCCGCTGTTGCGCTCGGCGACGGTGAAGAAGTTTTTGGTGGGCTACGAAATGCTGGCCCAGCCTCAGCGTGACCTTACGCCCGAACAGGCGGCGGATCGCTTGCGGCGGTTGTTGTAAAGAGGATTGGTATGATGTGCCGCGCCCGCACGAGGATAAATCCTCGCACTACATAACAACACCCGTTACACGGGCTGCAAAATTAGCCCGTGTAACGGGTGTTGTTATGTCGAATGGCGATTGATCGCCATTCGAGTGTGATTTTTACAAGCCTGTCTTGAAAGCAAAATCCACCAAACGGTTAAGTGGTTGTATAAAAACGGAGTTCGTCGGTTTGCAACAAGAAAATCTCTCACGAAAAACACAAAGAGCACGAAGTTGAATCAAAAAGATATACCCTCGTG
Source organism: Anaerolineae bacterium (assembly GCA_018500105.2). Lineage (GTDB taxonomy): Bacteria > Chloroflexota > Anaerolineae > J036 > Brachytrichaceae > AQU-03. The sequence continues at coordinate 2,600 of JAHBAL020000115.1, read as the reverse complement.
CTCTTTGTGCCCTTTGTGAGAGATGGCGCAAACGCGCTAACTTGTTAATCGCCTCGATTGTCTACGGCGTTACATCCAGCACCAAGTTGCGCGTATTGCGTGGCTGAATGGGGCGGTTGCTGATGGGGAAAATATCGGTAAACGCCTTGAGTTGTTTTGCCGAAATTTGAATGGATTGTGTCATGACGTGCCACTTGACACCTTCGGAACACGGCGGTGTGGTGAGCGAGCCGTTGTAGCGATAGCTCAGGTCGCTTGGTGGCAACAGATCGAGCGCGTCTACCAGCGTCGAGATACTCCTTACTGGGCCTTCACTGGTGGGCAAATTGTCCCAAACCGGCTTGAGAAAGGCGTTTTCGGGGCCTTGCACAATCAGCACCCCAACGACCGCCAACTGTCCATCGGCAGCTTTGTGCACAAAATGGACTTCGGCATCTACCAATTTGCCGTTGATGCTATGCTCGCTGGGCGCATGAAAATGATACTGGAGCAAATCATAGCGCTTGCCATCCACCACAATATAGCTTCCTGCATCGTAATTTACTTGAATGGTATGCCCATTGTTCAAGATATTTATTTTGCTCGGTTGATACGCAAAATGAATATTTGACACATCATTCAAAGTCGCTTTGCTCAAATCAATTGGCGATTGCTCTTGACCTGTTTTGCAGGCGGCAAATTCGCTGCTCAAATCGCCCCATTTGGCTGGGCCAGTCGCGCCGCTATATTCCCAATGGGGCGGAGGCGCGGGCGCAACTGGTGCGACAACTGGCGCGACAACTGGCTTGGCCTTGGCAAGACAAATTTTTTGGCCGACTTGAATGATATTGATATTGGTGATGGGTTTGAATGTTTTGTCGGTGCGGGCAATTTCATTGGTGATGCGCACAATATTGACATAATCGAACAAATTGCCGGTATTGCGTTTGGCAATGACAGCCAACGTCTCGCCTTTTTTAATGACGTAAGGTGTGGCGCAGCTTGCGTCGGTTGCCATGATCGGCATGATGGCAACTTCGGGAGTGGGCGGCGGGGTGGCGTTTGTGCCGGTCATCGCGGCGCTTTGGTTGGCGTTTATCCCTAAAACAGCAGCACTAAAGCTGAGGGCCGTGATCGCAGTGAAAAATGGATTGTGCTTCATGTTCATGTTGGCTCCTTGAGTTTACGCAATTCAACTCTAATCGTTGCATATTTGTTTTCTAATTATATGCTTGATGGGAAGAGTTGAGAGTTAGGAATTGGCTCTCAACTCTCAACTCTCAACTCTCAACTCTTAACGCTCTTGCGGCGTCCAAGGAAGATGAGGGCAAGCCATGCGATTAGCCCGACGGCGCTGAGTGCGAGGCCGAGTGTGACCGAGGCGGGGCGAAAGACAAACTCGACTTGTTTGGCAGTGGGCAACACATTGACCACCCGTGCCACACCAGACGGGCAAGTGATGGGAGTTTCGATGCCGTCAACATAGGCCAGCCAGCCGGGGTAACACGAATCGCGCAAGATCACTTGCCGATTGCCATAGGTAAATGGCTCACGCACCACGTCACTGGCGGCAGGCGCAGGCACAGGCGGCAAAATCAGCACCCGCTGCGGCTGGTCAATCAGCAATTGCGCCGGCAAATTCAGACGCGGCAGGGCCGTTGGCGATGCTCCCGCCGCCGCGTTGCGTTCGATGCTCAAACTGGCGCGTCCGGCGTAATTGAGATTTTCATAAATTTTGGTGTCGCCGCTATAAATCATGCGCATGTTGTGGCCGTCGGGCGCATTCGATTGCAGCATCTGCGAGATAAACGTTTTGTCGGTGTGGTCAATGCTGCTCATGCCGCGTAACACAGGCGGGCCAGCCACATTGCCCAACGCCTGCACCACCAAGGCGCTAGGGCTGCGGCGCTGCCCCCAATCGAGCCGCACATAGCCAAATTGCTCGCCGGTGTTGGGTGGGGTAAATGGCTGCGGCACACCCTCGAACGCTTGAGCGCCGCCATCGGCAAACAACACCGTCATGCTGTAAGGCGGGGCCGGTTGCGCCAGCAAAATGCCCAAACTGGTCGAGGTGTAAGGGGCGAGCGGCAATGTGATCATGTCGCCGGGCCGAGGGATGGCGGGGCTGCTGAACAGGGTATCGTAATACACATCCTCTATAAAGATGTCGGCAGTTTTGTCGGCCAAAATGTAGCGCACGCCCATTTGTTCGAGCCAATCTTGGCTGGGCACGCCCTTCAAAAATTCGCGCAAGCGCCCGTCAACGCTGCGCGGTGGGCTACCTGCGGGGGCGGGCGGCATCAGTTGGCGCACAAATTCGGCATATGGGCGGGTGGGCAGTAGCCCGCCGTCATAGCCATCCACGCTAGGCAGGCGGTAATAAAGCGAAAAATTGGGCGTCAGAATCTCTTTTTGTTTGCTGGCAATGATGCGGTCATATAGTTCGTCGGCGCTGAGTTGTGGCTGGTAAATCAGCGTTTGCTCGTCTTTGTCACCCGGATCGAAGAACAAGCCAGACAATGACAACACGCGGTCAAATTTAGAATTTAAAATTGAAAATGGAAAATTTGAATTTCCGGCTTTCAATTTTTCATTTTCAATTTTCAATTCTAAATTTGACC
>JAHBAL020000133.1 GCA_018500105.2 Anaerolineae bacterium | reverse complement strand
TTTGATGAAATTGCTATGTTTTGAGCCGGCCAAATTATGGATCTCCGCGTTCGCGGAGATGACGGTTTAGAATGCGGCTGACTTTTGAACAGCCTTAGTATCAACATGGTTCTTGAACAAACTTTATATCTCATCAATATCACCTTAGCCGTTGTGGTGGTCACCGTCACCCTCATTTATGTTGGGCTGGTGGCACGCTATCGCGGTTGGCAGGCGGCGCTCAAGGCCCCGTTTAGGGTGAAGGCGTTTGTGCCCATGTTGATCTTTATCTTCGTCGTCAGCTTCATCCGCATGGGCATTCACTTTTTGCAGCCTAGCGAAGTGGGCGTGGTGATCTCGGTGCTGGCCCCCGGCGGCTATTATGACAAAGCCTTCCGCTCAGGCTTGCATTGGACCTTCCCAATGCTCGAACACATGGATCGCTATTCGTTTTCGTGGCAGGTGTATGAGATGAGCGCCAACGCGCAAGCCTTTGAAGACGCGGCCCCGATCAATGGCAACAACCACATTAATGACACCCCCATCAAAGCCCGGACATCAGACGGGCAAGAGGTGTCTATCGAATGCACGGTGATTTATCATGTGGTTCCCGAACAAATTATGCGGGTGTATATTGAATGGCAATCGCGCTATGTGCAAGACTTTTTGCGCCCAGTGGCGCGGGGCATTGTGCGCACCCGCGTGGCCCAATTTACCGCCGAAGAGGTGAACAGCAGTAAATCGCTCGACCTTGAGCGTGACATCAACCGGCAGTTGCAAGATGAATTGAATGATAAAGGCTTTGCGCTTGAACGGTTCATCATCCGCACCATCACCTTCTCGCCCGAATACGCCACCGCAGTGGAACAAAAGCAAGTGGCGCTAGAAAATGCTTTGCGCGGCGAACACGAAGCCAATCGTGTGCGCATCTTGGCCCAAGGCGATGCCGATGCCACCATCACCCGCGCCAAGGGCGAGGCCGAGGCCGCCCGTTTGCGCACCAAAGCTGAAACTGAGCATACTGAGTTGCGAGCCGAAGCTGAATCGAGGGCCTTGGCGGTTATTTCAAACACACTGCGCAATAACCATACCTTGCTCAGCTATCGTTATATAGACAAACTATCGCCCCAATTGCGGGTGATGATGGTTCCCAACAACACGCCATTCTTTATGAATTTGCCACTGGGTGATTTAACGCAGCCGATTACAAATACTGCCCCAGCCGCCCCGACCACCGCCGACAATCCGCCTGTCGTCAGCACACCGCGCCGCAACGAAAGCCCAACTTCAACCCCAACCCCATGAAAAAACACCTCTTTACGTTGGTCGGGAGCATCGCCCTGCTCAGCGCCTGTCAAACGGTTCATCTCAACGAATGTGGCAACCGCAACTGCATCTTTATTAACCTGAGCAACCAAAACCTGAACGGGCGTAATTATCGAGCTGAAAATTTCATGGAGGCAAACTTACGTCGGGTGGTGTTGGCCCATGCCGACCTATCGAATGCACGGTTTGATGGGGCCAATTTATCGCATTCTGATTTGCGCGACAGCAATCTCGAACATGCCGTTTTTCGCGGGGCCAACTTAACCGGGGCCAATTTGGGCGATGCCAACCTCAAACATGCCGACTTTGCCGGTGCAATCTTAGATCGAGCTAACTTGGCCGATGCGGATGTACATCAAGCCGATTTGTCATTTGCCGAGTTACGCGGGGCCGATCTGGATGGCTTGGATATGACGACGACCAATTTGCGTTCGAGCAATTTACAAGATGCCAAACTAAGCGCCGCCAACCTGAGCGGGCTAGATTTGCGCGGCATGTCGTTTAGCCGTGCCGATATGGCTGGCACCAAGTTTGCGAAAAGCCGTTTATCGGGGGCATGGTTTAACATGGCCAATTTAAAAGGCGCAGATATGCAAGACGCAAAACTCAATGGGGCCTTATTCTATGGGGCCAATTTGGCCGGGGCCAACCTAAAGAATGCCGACCTACGCGGGGCGATCTTGATTGGGGCCAAACTCAATGGGGCCGATTTACGCGGGGCCGATCTCCATGCTGCAGAATTGATCTACGATGCCGCTCATTTTGTGTTTTCGGATGGCGAACGCGATCAGGTGATCAAAGAAATCCGCCCAACCGTGCGCCCAAAATACAACACCGATTGCGATTTGCACGGCGCGATCTACGACAGCCGCACCATCTGGCCACATCGTTTTGTCATCCCTACCGATGCCATTCTTAAATAAGCCAACCATGCGTGCTCAGCCCTATCTTCCAACCCCTCGTCTTGCTAATATGCTGGCATGGATCTTGCTGTCATCCCTATTGGCTGGCTGTCACTTCATGCACGAAGTGGGTGTCAGTTGCCCGCCTCGCTGCTTTGGCATGCAATTGGTTGGCCGCGATATGAATGGGGTTAATTTTGAACGGGCCAATCTCAATAAGTCAATTTTGTCACGCTCAAGTTTTAGGCTCGCCAACTTGCGCTATGCCAACCTCACCGAAGCCAATTTGGAGGGCAGTAACCTGATTGGGGCAGACCTAAGCCACGCAACCTTGATCGGGGCAAATTTAAAACATGCGCTCTTGATCGGCGCTAATTTAAACGGTGCAAACCTGAGCGGGGCCAATTTGCATGGGGCGGTCTTGACCGGAGCAACTTTTGAACAAGCCGAGCTAAGGGCAGCGGTATTTGACGAGGCCCGCATGATCAATTTGAATTTGGAAAAAGTGGATTTGTTGGGCTGTAGTTTTATTCGCGCCGATTTGCGTGGCAGCAATTTAAAGGGGGCAAACCTTGATGGTGCAAATTTTTCTAAAGGGTTATTATGGTCTGTGCATCTGGAAAACGCCGAGATACATGGGGCCATTTTTGATGAAGCCGAAGTCTTTGGCGCGGTATTGGATGGGGCCGATATGAGCGGCGCAAAATTAGACAATGGTTTCTTTGAAGGCAGCGATATGCACAAGGTCAATTTAACCGGCGCCAGCTTTAGAAATGCCTCGTTAACAGGCGTTAACCTAGATGATTCAATCTTGGTCAATGCCGATCTTGCCGGCGTATTCTTGGCTGGGGCCAGCCTAAAAAATGTAGATTTAAGCAACGCCCATTTTGTAAAAGTGAGCAAAGAAAAAGGCAAAGAGCTATTACTGACCGCCCAAATTCAAGGCGCAGACATGAGTGGCGTTAAATTAAACAAGGCCAATTTAGCCGGCCAGTCATTTGATGGGGTCATCATGTATAACGTTGATTTTCGCCCGGCCATTTTAAAAGCCGACTACACAATCAATGGCATCTCGGTCACGCACAAGATTGACGTTGGCGATGTCATTTATAACAAAGAAACACAATTCTCACCTGAGTTTTTGCCAGACAATTTTCATTAAAACAAGAGAAATAGCTATGGATACCGCACTCACCATCCCGACAAGCGACGACAGTTTAGAAAATAATCTAAACACGCCGCCCAAGAAAAACAACATTTTCAAACGAATTGCGCTCAAAGCGCAACATACCGTCAGCAAAGCCATTCGCAATGGCGCGGATCGGGCTGGCAAATTGGCTGACAACACCAAACACAAAGCCAGTGCCGCCGCCCAAAATAGCGCCAACAAAGCCAGTGAGTTGGCAAACAAAGCCAAGCAACAGACCAGCAGCTCGGTAAAAGCAGTGGCAGGCAAAGCAAGCGAGTTGGGCGATAAGGCCAAAACACAAGTGAGTAACACCGCCCACACCGCCGCCACCAAGGCCAGCGATATCGCTGGCAAAGCCAAAACACAGGTAGGCCAAGTGGCGCAAAAAACAACCGACAAAGCCGGTGATTTGGCAAATAAAGCCAGCAGCACAGTCAGCAATGCCGCCGAGCAAGTGTATGGCAATGTCAAAGACGAGTTGCACTATCGCCGCAACCGCGCCCAGTATGCCGAAGCCATTCAAAAATGGGCGGCAACACCACCCCAAAACACCGGCGACGAAAACCTAGCATTGGCAGCAGCGTGGGTGCAACAATTGCCAGCCAAAGACCTGCAAGCGTTTACCGATGGCATGGCAAGCTATTTAGACTCGTTTGGCCTCAATATTGACTGGGTGCTGCGCGAGCGGTTTCCACTTGCACCCAACGTGCAACACAGCATTACTGCCACCGCATGGCAATATGGGGTATCGGCATGGCAAGCCCAACAAGCCAGACCGGCCATTAATGCCCAATTGGCTTATGAAACATGGGCAGCAGCGCCCGAAAAACAAACCGCATATGGGCAACAACTGTTTGAAAAACTCAGCACCCGTGGCCTTGTCACCATCTCATCTGGCATTATCTTTGCCGATGATAAAGCCCGCGCCAAAAGCCTGGTCGAAATGGCCCACAACGCCCATACCGCACACCCGCAAGACTTTAACGCTGTGTTAAACGAAATGTAGTGATAGTGGCTAGTGATAGTGGATAGTTAAGCACTATCCACTATCACTAGCCACTATCACTATCTATACTATCGTGGCTTCATCTCGTCGCTCGTTGCGAGCCGTTACCAACGACCAATTTGGCGCATCGCTGTTTGGGCTGGTGGTCGCCTGCCTCATCACACTCTTGTGTTTGGGGTGGTTGCTATTCGCCCAAGTTGATATCACCGAAACCTCGATTAATGCCTATATTGCACGCGATGGCAGCGTGATAGCGACCTTTGAGCCAAGTGGATTTGCAAAATTACGGCCCGGTCAATATGCCATCATGACCGTCGCCAACAGCAGCCGTGTCTGGAAAGGCGCGGTTGCCGAAATTGCAAACCGCAGTGCAAATCGCCTCGATCCAAACACAATCCGCATCTATGCGACGACCAGCATTCCAAATATCGAGATTGATCAAGTAAAAGTGCGGGTAGCTACCCTTTCACCATTACGCTACGCCCTAATCGCCCGATAGACTGTCTCGCCAAACGGCAATATCTACCATGCCCCTATCCTCTTCACAATGGTTCTGGCCTGTGTCACAATGGCCTGAGGCCGTTGAAACCCTTGCGCGTGAGGCAAAACTTGCGCCCATCATGGAAACAGCCAACTTGCCCAAGTTGCGCCAAGAGGAAATGCCGCTCAGCCTGCAAAATATCGAACTCGTCGCAACCTATTTGGGCATTGAGTCTGAGCCGATACAAGTCACTTACAATGAGATCAGTGCAGTCTTAAAGTTTGAAGGGCCAATGCTCTTGGCTGTCCCCAGCCTAAGCTCAGATGAGCCAGAATTATTGCTGGTGCTGACAGCGCAAGGCCAACGCATTTGCATCATCACCCCGATGCTCAGCAAAATATGGCTATCATGGCGCCATTTACGCAATCGCATTTGCGAGGCCACCGAAACCCAAGCCATTCGCGCCCTAGACGGCATCTTAGATAAAGCGGCGCTGCCACCCAAGCAACGTGACCGCGTCTGTCAAAAATTGCTGCATGCCCAATTAAACAAGGCCGAAGTTTGCTATGGCTGGCAATTGCGCTTGCTGCCCAATAGCCCACTGATGCAGCAAGCCAGTGAATTTGGCGTGCCGCGTCTGATCCTCATCTTGTTAATCGCCATTGGGCTGGTGCAGGCCAGCATTGTAGGCGCATGGGTCATGCTTGGGCAAAGCCTGCTCAGTGGCGATGAATTAAACATCGCTCAGGTTAGTTTGCGCACCGCCTCATTAGGCGCGTGGTTTATTTTGTTGCTCTTCGGGTTAGGGTTTCAGTTATTGTCTTATAACGCCAGTGGGCGCATCGCTGCGCTTTTAAGCAGTGCCTATCGCCGGACGTTGTTATACGGGGCGCTCAAACTCCATCCCAATGAAATTCGGCATCAAGGCGCGGGCGAATTTCTCAGCCGCACCATTGATGCAGATGCCATTCAACAAGGCACATTGTGGGGTGCGTTTGAAGTGGTATGGGCCTCCAGCCAAATTATCTCGGCTTTTACCATTTTATTAGCCAGTGATGGCAGCTTGATTAGCGCGGGTTTATTGTTTGGCATTTTTCTGTTGCAAATGGCCGCCGCCACCGGCTATTGGCGCGATTCTGGCATTTGGCAAAACAGCCTACGCCATATTACCAACCGCATGGTTGAAAATATGGTGGGCTACCGCACCCGCATCGCCCAGCAACCGCCCGCCCATTGGTATGACGAAGAATATCGAGATGCCGAAAATTATTATCGGTTTTCAAAAAAACAAGCGACGTTTCGCACCGCGTTAAACGGCTTAACCCATTTGTGGGTGGTTTTCGGCATCGCTGGCTTAATTTATAGTTTTAACCAATACACGCTGTCCCAAACCGAAATTGCCATTCGGCTGGGGGCCATTTTATTGGCCTTGCAAGGCTTGAGCGGGATGGAAAAGCAAATCATCGCTTTTGTGCGCATCCAGCGCTCATGGGATCAGGTTAAGCCCATCTTTAGTGCCGCCCAGCGCTCGCCCGAAAAGGGCTTGGCGGCCCTGTTTGCCCAGCGCCATCGCACCAAAAGCGACAAGCCGCAAACGCTGTTATCTGCCCATAACTTATCTTTTCGCTATTCGGGGCGTGGGCGCTTGGCGCTAAACAATATTAATTTGCACATCAATAGCGGCGAACATCTGTTGATCGAAGGCCCATCAGGGGGCGGCAAATCAACCTTGGCCTCGGTATTAGCCGGGCTAAACATGCCAGAATCAGGGTTATTGCTCTTAAATGGCTTCGACCGCGCCAGTATGGGCTTATCCACATGGCGCAAATCGGTGGTGATGGTCCCGCAATTTCACGAAAATCATGTATTTTTCGGCACATTTAGTTTTAATCTGCTCATGGGGCGACGCTGGCCCGCCACACCCGATGATGAAAGAGACGCCATCGAAATTTGCGCTGAACTGGGTTTAGATCATCTCATTAACCGTATGCCATCTGGGATGCAACAGATTGTGGGGGAAAGCGGCTGGCAACTCTCGCATGGCGAACGCAGTCGTTTGTATATTGCCCGTGCGCTCTTGCAAAAAGCCGATGTGCTCATTTTAGACGAAAGCTTTGGCGCACTAGACCCTGAAAATATGGCGCGTGCCATGCAATGTGTATTGCGACATGCCCCAACCATGTTGGTGATTGCCCATCCTTAACATTATCAAATGCTGAATGCTGCCGATCGCCGTTTTTTTGTCCCCGAAGTCATTCAAACTTCGGATATGGACTGTGGCCCCGCCGCTTTAAAGGCGCTGTTTGAAGGCTTTAATGTTTCGCTTAGTTATGGGCGCTTGCGTGAAGCCTGCCAAACCCAAGTGGATGGCTCTTCGATTGACACCATCGAGGATGTGGCGATAAAGCTGGGCATGAATGCGCAACAAACCATGTTGCCGCCCGATCACTTGCCTTTGCTCGAAGCCGCAGCCTTGCCGGCATTGGTGGTGGTGTCGCTGGCACATGGGCAAACCCACTTTGTCATTGTGTGGCGTATGCATGGGCCTTTTGCGCAAGTGATGGACCCCGGCAAAGGGCGACGCTGGGTAAGGTGGCAGAAGTTTGTTGATGACATTTTTATTCATCATTTCCCCATCTCAGCCGAGCTATGGCGCACTTGGGCCAGCCAAGATGAATTTCTAAACCCACTCAGGCATCGAATGCGCTTGATTGGCATTGCTGAGGCCACCCAAAATGAATTGATCGAAGCAGCGTTGGAAGATTCAACCTGGCGCGGTATTGCCGCCTTAGATGCCAAAGTGCGTATGCTGACGGCATTGGTAGACGCAGATGGCTTAAACAAGGGCGAACAAGCCAGTATGCTGCTACAGTCGTTTACGCCCAACGATCTGGCGCTTATTCCAGACCATTATTGGTATGTTTCTAACCCCGCGTCTACTGATACCGCCCCAACCCACAATGATATAAGCCAAAACCCTAACGACGACGAAAAAAACGACGAGGCTGAATCGGAAGCACAAATTATTTTGCATGGCGCAGTCTTGCTGCGCATTTCAGGCATCCGAGACACCGTGGCTGAAGATCAAACCGAGTTGCCACCGGAATTAAAGGCCGCCCTCGCCGAAAAACCAATCAACCCAATTCAAGCATTATGGCAAACCTTGCGCCAAGATAGCCCGCTGCTCTATGCCATGTTGGGGCTTGCCACCTTTTTGGCGGCCTTAGGCATCATCATCGAAACCATTTTCTTACAAACAATCTCACGGGTTGGCAATTTGGCGTTAACGTTGTCCAATAGCTTCCCGCCCATCTCGGCCTTATATGTCACGCTCGGCTTATCTAGCCTGCTCTTTTTCATAGATTTATGTTTATCATCGGTCAAACAACAAGTGGGACGACGGCTCGAAATGCGCCTACGAGTTCAGTTTTTCGAAAAAATTCCTCGGTTGGGTGACCGATATTTTCACAGCCGGCTTATTTCAGATATGACCAGCCGCGCCCACTCATTGCTGCTTTTTAGAAACATTACCGGGCAAATCTTAAGTTTGGTTCAAACTTGCTTTCAGCTTTTATTTACTTTAATTGGCATCTATGTCTTAGATCCCAGCAACTGGTTATTCCTCATTTTATTCACGCTTGGGTTCAGCACGCTTATGTCAATCAGCCGCCCCTTGTTACAAGAAATTGAAATGCGGGTGTCAACCTTAAGCAATACACTATCACGGTTCTATTTAGATGGCATGTTGGGGTTAACCCCATTGCGCACCCACGGGGCCGAACGCGCATTTCGACGGGAACAAGAAGGCTTATTAACCGATTGGCTACGTTTAAGTTTAGCCAACTTTAAAACCACTTTCCGGCTCGATATTGGCGCACAACTGTTTTACATCTTCGTCATGGTCGCCATCATCATCAACTATATCCAACATCACAGCCAAAATGAAAATACATTACTACTGTTGTATTGGATCTTAAATTTGCCTTCATTGACCCAATCGGCGTGGGTCAAAATGGCCGAACTGCCCGGCACCTACAATGCGCTGATCCGTCTACTCGATCCGCTGGGCGCACCCGACGAAGAATCTGGACATCTGACCGAAAAAGAAGACCTGACTCCCAGCGCAACCATGCCCCCCACGCCAAACCAAACAGGGGTTCAAATTATTTTTAATCAAGCGATGGTGCAGGCCGGTGGGCAGACCATTTTGCAAGACATTCAACTCACCCTTCAAGCCGGTGAACATATTGCCATTGTTGGGCCATCGGGGGCGGGCAAATCATCGCTGGTATCGCTGTTATTGGGCTGGCACAAAGCCACTCAAGGCGAAATATTGATTGATGGTGTGCCTTTAGTCGGCCCACAAATCACCCAATTACGGCAACAAACCGCATGGGTTGACCCCTCCATCCAACTATGGAACCGCACTTTGATTGAAAATTTGACCTATGGCAACCAATCTGAAGATACGCCAATTACCGATGTCATCGAAGAGGCTGATTTATATGATGTGCTGTCGCGTTTACCCGACGGGTTACAAACCGTCATCGGCGAAAGTGGCGGTTTGGTGTCAGGCGGCGAAGGTCAACGGGTTCGGCTGGCCCGCGCCATGACCCGCAAAGAGGCCCGTTTGGTCATTTTAGATGAACCCTTTCGTGGGCTAGACCGTGAAAAACGCCGTATTTTGCTGGCACGCGCCCGCCAATATTGGGCCAAGGCCACCCTCATTTGCATTACCCATGATGTCGGCGAAACCTTGTCTTTTGACCGTGTGTTGGTGGTTGAGAATGGGCAGATTGCCGAAGATGATCATCCGACAACCTTGGCGACTCAGCCATCTCGCTATCAAGATTTGCTAAATGGCGAAGAAACCATGCGCAGTTCATTATGGGCCAACGATGTATGGCGGCGAGTACGCATACAAGATGGCAGTATTGTTAACCCAGCGCCCAAAGGTGAATAAGTTGCGCCAAAATTTTAAATGTGACATTGTCAAACACATGAGGCATTTTTAAGCCTTACTCTTTATTTGTGCTACAATTTCTAACAATGTTAGGAATTGCAGATCCGCCCACTCTAACCCGACGAGAACGAGAGAAAATTCAATTGCGGCAGGCGATTTTGGACGCCACCCAAGACATTGCGGCCAAAGAAGGCTGGCAAGCGGTCACCACGCGCAAGGTAGCTGACAAGATCGAGTATAGCTTACCGACGCTTTACGAATATTTTGAAAACAAAGCCGCACTTTTGGCGGAATTGAATCGCGAAGGGTATCGGCAATTGTTGGCGGTGTTGCAACACACCCGCAAAAGCGCCCCCAGCCCCACCCGCGCCATTTTGGACGGCGCACAAGCCTATTGCAATTTTGCTTGGCAACGCCGCGAACTATATGAAGTGATGCACGGTTTGAGCGGCGTGGTGCTCGAAACCGACAGTTACCATGCCGAAGCGCAGGCACTGACCAACGAGGCCCAAACGGCGCTCGAAGATTGGGCGCGCAGCGAAGGCATTCAGGTGCAAAATGCCACCTCGCTGAACGACGCTGTGCAAATTTTGCGGGCCTTGCTGCACGGCATTGCCTCGCTCGCCATCGCCAAACAAATCGCTGGCGGCAAAAAAGTCGCCGCCGCCCTCGCCCTCCGCGCCACCGCCGACCAACTCAACGCCTGGAAAACAAACGGCAAAATCTAAGTTAATGAGTAATGAGTAACGAGTAGTCGCTACTCGTTACTCGTTACTCGTTACTCATTACTCATTACTCATTAACCATTAACCATTATCACCATGTCCTTAAAATTTAAGCGCACAAGCACCCAAACAAGCCCTCAAAACGCGCCGATTAATCCGGCGCACGATTTTTGCAATCTGGACGGATTGCTTACGCCGGACGAACGGGCGGTGCGCGACAAGGCACGTGCCTTCGCCGAAACCGAAATTCGCCCCATCATCGCCGATTATTGGGAGCGTGACGAAACGCCGTTTGCGCTGTTGCCCAAGTTGGCAGCGCTCAATTTGGCAGGCGGCACAATTAAAGGCTACGATTGCCCAGGGCTGAGCGCGGTGGCGGCGGGATTGGTCTCTATGGAATTGACACGCGGTGATGGCTCGGTGGCGACGCTGTTTGGCGTGCATTCTGGGCTTGCGATGTATTCCATCGCCTTTTTGGGCAACGACGAACAAAAGCAACGCTGGCTGCCCGCGATGGCAAAAATGGAGAAATTTGGCGCATTTGGCCTGACCGAGCCAAATGTCGGCAGCGCGGCCTCGACCATTCAAACCACCGCCCGCAAAGACGGCGATTTTTATGTATTGAATGGCGCCAAACGTTGGATCGGCGGCGCGACCTTCGCCGATGTGGTGGGGATTTATGCGCAAGACGACCAAACGGGTCAAATTAGCGGCTTTTTGGTCGAAAAAGGCACGCCCGGCTTTACCGCGACCAAAATTCAACACAAACTGGCCCTACGTGCCCTACCCAACGCCGACATTAAACTCGAAAATTGTATTGTGCCCGCCAGCAATAAATTAGGGAATTGTCATTCGTTTAAAGATTTGGCGCGGGTGTTGGTGGCAACGCGCTTGGGTGTGGCATGGGGTGCGATTGGCAATGCGCAAGCCGCTTATGAATACGCCCTTGCCTATGCGAAGCAGCGCCAACAGTGGGGTCGTCCAATCGCTGGGTTTCAAATGATTCAAGATAAGCTGGTGCGTATGTTGGCCGATCTGGAGGCGATGAAAATAATGACATGGCGCTTAAGTGCCTTGGCCGATCAAGGCCAATTAACCGACGCGCAAGCCTCATTGGCAAAAATGCACAATGCTGCAAAATCGCGCGAAATTGTGGCGCTGGCCCGCGAGATCATGGGCGGCAACGGCATCTTGATTGACAATCACGTGGCGCGGCATTTTGCCGACGCGGAGGCAGTGTATAGCTACGAAGGCACAAACGAGGTCAACACGCTCGTCGTCGGGCGCGAGATTACGGGTGTGCAGGCGTTTGTTTAAGAAGGAAGAAGGAAGAAGGAAGAACCAAGAACTAAGAATTAAGAACCAAGAACCAAGAACTAAGAGCTAAGAATTAAGAACTAAGAACTAAGAGCTAGAGCTAAGATATAAGAATCAAGAACGGATAAGTTAGACGCAAAATTGAGACAGGGTAGGAAATGCATAAATATGAGAATCTGAAAGTATGGCAACGGGCAATGGACTTAGTTGTCAGGATTTATCAAGTAAGTGCACTGTTTCCGACAGATGAGCGGTTTGGTTTGATCAGTCAAATCAGACGCTCGGCAGTATCAATTCCGCTCAATATTGCTGAAGGCTCTGGTAATTCGTCAAACAAAGAGTTTTGTCGTTTTTTAGAAATTGCATTAAGATCAGGATATGAGGTTTTAACAACCATTGAGATTTCAAGGCGACTCACCTATGTCACCGACGAAGTTTCTTTGGAATTGCAAACTGAAACCCGCGAAATTATTGCAATGATTGTTGGGCTAACAAAAACATTGGGAAAGAATTAAGAACCAAGAGCCAAGAGTCAAGAACCAAGAGCCAAGAGCCAAGAGCCAAGAGCCAAGAGCCAAGAATCAAGAATTAAGAATTAAGGATTAAGAATCAAAGAGCCGAGCAATGAGAATCAAGAAATGCAAGATAAATTAATCCATCAGATATTATGTCTTCGATCTTGGCTCTTGGCTCTTGGTTCTTGGTTCTTGGTTCTTAGCTCTTAGCTCTCCATAAACACATGAACATACAAAAAGTCGTCGTAATTGGCGCAGGAACGATGGGCGGCGGTATCGCGGCTCACTGCGCAAATGTTGGGCTGCAAGTAACGCTGCTCGACATCGCGGCCCCAAATGACCCGAAGGGCGATAAAAACGCCATCGTCAAGGCATTGTGGGACAAACAACTCAAGCTCAAGCCGTCGCCGATTATGTCGGCGGATGCGCCGGGGCGTGTAAAACTGGGCAACCTCGAAGATGATTTGGATGCGATCCGCAATGCAGATTGGGTGATCGAAGTCATCATTGAGCAATTGGGACCAAAACAAGCCTTGATGGAGAAGATCGAAAGCCGCCGCAAATCAGGCAGCATCATCACCTCGAACACCTCAGGTATTCCCATCAATGCCATCGGCACGGGCCGCAGCGATGAATTTCGTCAACATTTGCTCGGCACGCACTTCTTTAACCCGCCGCGCTATCTGAAATTGCTCGAAATTATCCCGACCCAAGACACATTGCCCAGCGTGGTAGGCACGATGGTCGAATTTGCCGAAACGGTGCTGGGCAAGAGCACGGTCATTTGCAAAGACACGCCCAACTTCATCGGCAACCGCATCGGCTCGTTTGTCGGGCAATATCGCATGATGGCGGCCATTGACAACCAATACACGGTCGAAGAGGTGGACGCGCTGACTGGTCCGATTATTGGCCTGCCCAAGAGTGGCACATTCCGCCTGAGTGACATTGTCGGCAACGACATCGCGGGGCATGTATCGGCCAATTTGTATGACCTTGTGCCAAACGACGAAAGCCGCGACATCTTCAAATTGCCCGAATTGATGAAGAAGATGATCGAAAACAAGTGGTTGGGCAACAAAACCAACCAAGGTTTTTACAAAACGGTCATTAAAGAGGATAAGAGCAAGGAGTTTTGGGCGCTCAATTTGCAAACAATGGCCTATGAGCCGCCCACCAAGCCGCGTTTTGCCGTCATTGGCGAGACAAAAGACATGGAATTGTCGGCTCGATTCCATGAAATTTTTAACAACGAGCGCTGGCAAGATGATCGCGGGGGGCAATACATCATCGAAACCACCCTGCCGGTCTTGGCTTACGCGGCTCGCCGCATCCCCGAAATTGCCGATTCACCCGATGCCATTGACCGCGCCATTGAGCTTGGTTTTGCCAACGAAATGGGGCCATTCAAAATTTGGGATGCCATTGGCGTGAAACGCGGTGTGCAGATGATGAAAGAGCGTGAAATTGTCGTGCCACAATGGGTCGAGGAGATGCTCGCCAGCGGTATTGAGTCATTCTACAAATTCGATGGTGGCAAGGTGACGGGCGTTTATGCACCAAACGCAAATGCGGCTCAAGGCTCAAAGCTCATGGCTCATGGCTTCGCCCCCATCCAACGCCACAAATTTGTGATGACGCTCGAAGAATGTCCCGAAGTTAAGCGCAATGCCAGTGCCAGTTTGCGCGATTTGGGCGACGGCGTGCTTGGGCTTGAATTTCACAGCAAGGGCAATACGGTTGATCCGTATATGTTCGACATCGCCAAAGCCGCGCTTGATGAGCTGCACAAAGACAAATGGCGTGGCATGGTCATCGCCAACCAAGGCAAAGATTTTTGTTTGGGGGCCAATATCGGCATGTTTATCATGGGCATGGGCGATATGAACCGCCTCGACAAGATGGCGAAAGACATGCAAATGACCATGCTCGACATTCGCTTTGCGCCCAAGCCAGTGGTGGCAGCGCCGCGCCAGCGCGTGTTGGGTGGTGGGGTTGAATGGGCCTTGATCGCGTCAAAGATCGTGGCTGCCGCCGAGACTTATATGGGGCTGGTCGAAGTCGGCGTCGGCATCATTCCGGGCTGGGGCGGCTGCAAAGAATTGTTGCGCCGCAACGTCTCGCCGCATATGAGCGACGACCGCGTTGACGCGATTGCCTATCTGCAAAAGGTGTTTGAAACCATCGGCTTTGCTAAAGTCAGCGAGAGCGGCGCTCAAACGCGCACGCTCGGCTTCCTCACCGATGCCGACATCGTGTTGCCCAACGACGAGCATTTGATTGGCTACGCCAAACAAGTGACGCTCGACATGGCAAACGAGGGCTACACCGCCCCCGACCGCAACGCCAAGAGCATTTATGCCATCGGCAGTCGTGGCAAGGCCATCATGGGTATGGCGATTGAGCAACTGCGCTGGGGCAAATTTGCCAGCGCCCACGATGCCAAGATCGCCAAAAAGCTCGCCCACGTGCTATGCGGCGGCGACCTCACCGCGCCAACTTGGGTGACCGAGGAATACATCCTCAACCTCGAACGCGAAGCGGCATTGTCGCTACTCACTGAGCAAAAGACGCAAGACCGCATCAGTTATCTATTAAAAAATGGCAAGCCATTAAGAAATTAGTTGGAAGTGCTAAGTGCTAAGTGCTAAGTGCTAAGTATTAAAAAGGAGTTAGAAATGGCAAAAGTTGAACGCTTTGAAGATTTAATTGCTTGGCAAAAAGCAAGGGAACTAACACAATCAATTTATCAGGCAACACGTGAAGATGCTTTTGCAAAGGATTTTGGGCTGCGCAATCAAATTCAACGAGCAACAGTTTCGATCATGTCGAACATTGCAGAAGGTTTTGAACGCAATCGTCCAAACGAGTTTCATCAGTTCTTGTCGATATCAAAAGGCTCGTGTGGTGAAGTGCAATCACAATTGTATGTAGCCTTTGATGTGGGCTATATTACCGATCCTAAATTTTCAAAATTAATGACTCAGGCAAAGGAAGTTGGGCGAATTCTCAACGGTCTACGAATCGCCGTCGAAAAGCAAAAAACAACTAATACTTAGCACTTAGCACTTAGCACTTTGCACTTTGCACTTTACACTTAGCACTCAAACAGGAGATTATTATGAAAGAAGCAGTTATTGTCAGCGGCGCAAGAACCGCTGTTGGAAAAGCAATTAAAGGCAGTTTGCGCACGACGCGGCCCGATGATTTGGCGGGCATCGCCATCAAGGCAGCAATTGAGCGTGCGCCCGGATTAGATGTCAAGGAAATTGATGATGTCATTCTCGGTTGCGCCATGCCAGAAGCGGCGCAGGGGTTGAACATGGGACGGATTGCCGCCATTCGGGCAGGGCTGCCTTATGACGTGCCGGGCCAAACCGTCAATCGTTTTTGCTCGTCGGGCTTGCAAACCATTGCATTGGCCGCCCAGCAAATTATGAGCGGCATGGGCGAGGCAATTGTGGCGGGCGGGGCCGAAAGCATGAGCATGGTGAGCATGAGCGGCAATTATTTCTCGCCCAACCCAGAATTGGTAGACCTAAACCCAGAGGTATATATGCCGATGGGGTTGACCGCCGAGCAAGTGGCGCTGGAATATAAGGTCAGCCGCGCCGAACAAGATGAATTTTCGTATCGCTCACATAGTCGCGCCGCTGCGGCCATCAAAGCGGGTCACTTCAAGGATGAAATCGCTCCGGTGCCGGTCAAGATCACCGAAATGGGCGCGAATAACACACCCGTCACCAAATCGTTTGTCTTTGACAGCGACGAAGGGGTGCGCCCCGACACCAGCATGGAAGGGTTGGCCAAACTCAAGCCGATTTTCCACGCGATGGGCACGGTGACAGCGGGCAATGCCAGCCAAATGAATGACGGTGCGGCTGCGGTGGTGGTCATGAGCCGCGACAAGGCCGACGCGCTTGGGCTAAAGCCGCTCATGCGTTTTGTCAGCTTCGCCGTTGGCGGCGTGCGCCCAGAGGTGATGGGCATCGGCCCAATTGTGTCCATCCCCAAAGCGCTAAAATTGGCGGGCTTGACGCTCGATCAAATTGATTTGTTCGAGCTAAACGAGGCTTTTGCCGCGCAAGCCTTGGCAATCGTCAAAACCGTTGGCATAGACCTCAACAAAGTCAATGTGAACGGCGGCGCAATTGCGCTTGGTCATCCGCTGGGCTGTAGCGGGGCAAAGTTGACCGTGATGATGTTGAACGAATTCAAGCGTCGCGGTGGGCGCTATGGCATGGTCACCATGTGCATCGGGGGCGGCATGGGCGCGACCGGCATTTTTGAGAATTTGCAGGGGTAAACAAAACGGGGGCAAGACAATCTTGCCCCCGTTTCGTTATTCTGCAATATCAATCCGCTCGATCTTATCGCCCTTGGCGATTTTCTTAGCCACATCTAGGCCAGCAATGGTCTTGCCAAATACAGTATACCCGCCATCAAGCGCAGGTTGTGCCCCAAGGGTAATGTAAAACTGACTGCCGCTCGACATGCGTTGTGGATTCACTTGGTCGGGCAAACGCGCCATCGCAATCGCGCCATCCGCGTGCGCCAATTTGATCTCGGCGGGCAAGTTGTAGCCCGGCCCACCGCCCCCTGTGCCCAGCGGGTCGCCGCCTTGGATAACAAAATTTGGCTCGACACGATGAAAAGTCATACCATCATAAAAACCATATTTTGCCAAATACACAAAATTATTGACCGTGCGCGGGGCCGAAGCATGATCTAGCTCCACCTTGATATCGCCTTTGCTGGTCTTGATGGTGGCGACATATTTCTTGTCGGCCTTAATAAAATAGGGAGGTTCTGTCGAACCTACATTCGCCCGTTTTGCCACATCCATTTTTGCAAACACGCGCTCTTCGCTGCTGGGCAATGTGCCCCCGGCTGTGCCCGACGATGGCGCTGCCGTCGGGGCTGCGGCACCGCTACACGCCGCCAATGCTAACATCACTGCACTCCCAAGAAATAATCGTCGCTTCATTATGTTTCGTATCCTTTTATAAATTTAAATCTTGCTGTTATGTCTCTCAAATAAAGACACGCTATTTTAGCCAATTTCAGCCATTCGTGCATGGGTCAAATTGAGGAAATGACTATTTCACAAGTCTCAATCGTCTCAATCCTCAGGCTAAAACAACTTACCATTACAGTTTACAATTATCGCAGAATGTTAGTGCTAACTGTTGAGCAGATGCGCGAAATTGAGCGTATGGCCGACGCCAACGGCTTAAGTTATGCCCAAATGATGCAAAATGCGGGCCAAGGCGCAGCCAGTGCAATCATTGCGCGTTACGTCGGTCCGCTCGACAAACGCCGCGTGTTGTTGCTCATTGGCCCCGGCAACAATGGCGGCGATGGCTTGGTATGCGCCGCAGCGCTGCATGATGCAGCACTACCGCTGCAATTAAGCGTTTATTTACTCAAAGCCAGACCCAACGACCCGCTCCTTGAGGCTTTACATCATCGAAAAATCGCCGTCATCAACGAAAGTGGTGCGGACAATCTCGCGCTCACCGAGGCCCTCGCCCACGCCGATATCGTAGTAGATGCGTTGCTTGGCACAGGCGTCGCGCGGCCTATTCGCGGGGAATTGCAAATACTGTTGCAACAAGTCAAACAACGCCGCGCCGAAAACGCCGCGCCCACCTTGGTGGCGCTGGATGGCCCAACCGGTATGAATTACGACACGGGCGCACTCGACCCAAACACAATTCCAGCCGACGTTACGCTGAGTTTTCACGCCCTAAAACGCGGGCATGTATGCTACCCGGCGGCTGGCGCATGTGGCGAGATCGCCTGCGTGCCAATTGGTATAGACGAGCAAACTTGCGCCGTCACACCCGTCGTGGAATGGCTTGACGATGGCTGGCTTAAGCGCCATCTGCCCAAACGCCGCCACGATGCCAACAAAGGCTCGCACGGGCGAGCGTGGGTAATCGGCGGCTGTGACGACTACATCGGCGCACCAGCTTTGGCAGCAATGGCGGCCTATCGAGCCGGTGCGGGGCTGGTCACACTCAGCGTGCCCGCCAGCATCAAATTAGCAGTGGCGACGCTGTGCAGCGAGGCGACATTCACCGAACAAAATAGCTCAAACCCCGCCGACAACTTGAGCAATGTCAAAGCCTTGCTCGTTGGGCCGGGGTTAGGCCAAAGCCAAGCCGCCGAACAACGCTTGCGTTTGGCGCTCGATTTTGCGCAACGCCAGCCATGTGTTTGCATTTTAGATGCCGATGCGCTCAACATGGCGGCACGGTCTGACGAATTGATGATATTGGCCCAACGTCTTGCAACACGCCTCATTTTCACGCCCCACCCCGGCGAAATGGCACGCCTAATGGGCATGACCGTCGCCGAAGTTCAGGCCGACCGCATCGGCCATGCGCTGAAGTTTGCCAAACAAACGGGGGCAGTTGTCATCTTGAAAGGCGCATACACGGTCATCGCCGCGCCAGATGATCGCGCTGCCGTGCTGCCATTCAACAATCCCGCCTTGGCGGTGGCAGGCACGGGGGATGTGTTGGCGGGCGCAATCGCGGGTTTTTGCGCCCAAGGTTTAGCGCCTTTTGAAGCGGCCTGCTGCGGAGCATATTTGCACGGGTTGGCGGGTGAACTGTGGCGAGCAGTCAATGGCGACGCTGGGTTATTGGCGAGCGATTTGTTGCCATTACTCCCCAAAGCACGTTACAAAATACGATAAACTTTAGCCTCATGAACGAACAACCTGACTACCCAGAAACAGAACAACGCAATGTCTTGGGCGGGCCGCTGCAACCATGCAGTTTCAATCCGCTCACAGGTTTTTATCGAGATGGCTGTTGCAACACCGGTGGCGATGACCTTGGTTTACACACGGTGTGCGTTATTGTCACCCGCGAGTTTTTAGAGTTTAGCCGCAAACGTGGCAATGATCTCAGCACGCCTGTGCCGGAATATGGTTTTGCGGGGCTAAAATCGGGCGATCAGTGGTGTTTGTGCGTCAAACGCTGGCAAGAAGCCTTCGAAGCAGGCTTTGCGCCGCAAGTGGTGTTAGAGAGCACCAATTTGGTGTCGCTCGAATTTGTGGATTTGGCCGATCTGAAGCGCTACGCTTATATGCTGTGAGGGCGATTGTTTAGATGGCAAAACCTTGGAGGTCTTAAAGACCTCCGAGGTTTCGGTTTGCATGCCCTACATCGGCAGCACGTCAGTCAACTTATCGGCGCTGATGGTGTCAAATTGGTCATGCAGATAGCACGAAGCCGTTTGGTGTTGGCTAAGCCGATAAAGTGAGGGCGGGGCCTTGCATTTGTCCATCACAAATGGACAGCGCGAAGCAAATTTGCAGCCCTTGCCGGTTGAAGCGCCTTCAATTTCCTTAATCGGCATTTGATCGCCGCCCCAGCGCCGATCGAGATCGGGCCAAGGGATAGAATCAATGAGCAAGCGGGTATAGGGGTGCTGCGGGCCTTTAATGACAGTCTCGATATCACCTGCCTCCATCACCCCGCCACGATATAACACCACGATTGAATTAGCCACATGAAATGCTGTCGTCAGATCATGGGTAATGTAGATGATCGAAATGCCATAATCGCGGTTGAGTTTGCGCAGGCTTTCCAAAATCGTCGCCCGCAACGACGCATCCACCATCGAAACCGGCTCATCGGCCACAATCAGTTTTGGCTTGAGCAAAAGCGCCCGAGCCACGTTAATGCGCTGGCGTTGGCCGCCCGATAATTGATGTGGGAAACGACCCAGCACGTCTTCGGCACGCAACCCTACGCCATTCAGGGCTTCTTCCATCAATGTGCGAGCTTTGGCTTTGCTGTCGGCCAATTTAAATTTTTCAATCGGCACACTGAGCAAATGATCAACCGGATAAAACGGGTTAAACACCGCAAATGGGTCTTGAAAGACAGCTTGCACTTCTTTGCGAAATTGCGTGCGTTCGGCCCCGCTTAGTTTGGTGATATCTTTGCCCTGATAAAAAATTTTGCCTTCGGTCGGCTCGATAAAACCCAGCAAGAGCATCGCCAGCGTCGTTTTGCCAGAGCCAGATTCGCCCGCCACCGTCATAATAGTGGGTTTGTC
>JAHBAL020000065.1 GCA_018500105.2 Anaerolineae bacterium | reverse complement strand
AGATGTGTATAAGAGACAGTGTGGTGTCGCTAGACGAAGAAAAATTGGCGCGTTTGCGGCTAAAGAAAATGGGCTTCGTTTTTCAAAACTTCAACTTGCTGAGCAGTTTTACCGCGCTCGAAAATGTCGAAGTGCCAATGGTGTTGATTGGTAAACGCAACCCCAAACGCGCCAAATCGCTGCTCGACCTGGTTGGCCTTGGGGACCGCGTCAAGCATTACCCCAGTGAATTATCGGGCGGGCAGCAACAGCGGGTGGCGATTGCTCGCGCCCTCGCCAACGCGCCGCCCATTTTGATTGGCGACGAAATGACCGGCGACCTCGACACCCAAACGTCGCACGAGGTGATGGAATTGTTGGTGCGGCTGAATAAAGAGCAAGGCACAACGGTTGTGTTTGTTACCCATGACCCTCGTATGAGCAAATTTGCCCACCGTGTCATCAATATGCGTGATGGCAAACTAGAAAGCGACATTAGTTAGCGAAGGCAGTTTTTTATGGGACTTAAATATGTTATCAATTCCATGAAACGGCGCAAACTGCGCACGCTTATCATTGCCGTTGCGCTGACCGTGGGTGTGGCTTTGGTTGGGGCGTTGTTGGCTTTGGTGGACACTCAGCGCCAATTTAGCATTCAATCTGTTGGGCAACAAACCGGCGGCTATGATCTCAATATCAGCAAGAGCAATTTGGCCGCCTCGCCATTTTTCGACATTGCCCAAACCGAACAGGCGGCAAACAACGCCTATAGCAAAATCAGCGCCACGCATCCGCGTATTCAGGTGAGCGCCGAGGGGCGCAAAGCCACTGGTTTGGATGGGCAAGCGGTGACGGTGGTGGCGCTAGACGCTTCCAGCGACGATTTGGTGACCGTTGCCAGTGAGAATCCAAACCAAAATAGCTTGGGCATCAATTTACGCATCGGCGGTGCGGGCAATCGTGGCGGGCCGCCGCAAGGGGGGCCAGCGGGTGGCCCGCAAGGTGGCACAGCCACGGGTCGCGCCATTGGCGCCGCCTCAAACCGAAATCCGCGCTTCGCCGTTGCATCAGGCGGGGCTTATCCTCCCGGCACCGGCCAAGCTTTTTTAGACAGCACGACGGCGGGTATTTTAGGCGTTCGCATCGGCGAGGAAATTCAGCTTGCCTACACCATCCCCATTGCGCGTGAGTTGGGCGGCAATGTCATTACCTCGACCAGTTCGCCGCGTATTTCGGCCAATTTTATTGTGGCAGGCATCGGCACACTCAGCGGCCTAAGCGCCGACGTCAGCAACCCAGTCGTCATCCAACTAAGCGACGCCCAACGCTGGCTGAGGCTTGGGCCAGATGCCAACCAATTGCTATTGGTGTGGAAATCTACCAACGGTTCAAACGACCCGCGTGTCACCGTATCGAGTGCGCGGGATGTGGGCGAACAAGTGCGCAACGAGCTACAAAAGCGCCTTGGCAGCGATTACACCGTCAGCTTGCCCAAATATAGCAATCTTGAAAATACCGCGCAAATTTACCTGTTTGCCCAAACATTTATCAGCTTATATGGTTTGCTCAGCATTGGCATTGTCGGCCTCATGGTCAACGCGCTGATGACGACCACCGTTGCCGAGCAGAAATTTGATTTGGCCGTGCTGCGGGTGCTCGGCTCACCCCGCACCTATATGTATCAAGCCGTCATTATTGAAGTGATTTTGTTGGGCACGGTGGGCATTGTATTGGGCTTAATCTTGGGGCGGGCGCTTAATGATTATGTCATTGTGCCAACCTTGGCCTCTAGCCTAAACATCCCCAGCGGGGTCAGCCCCGACTGGACACTGCAAACGGTGCTTATTCCCACCGCCATCACAGCCTTGGTGCTGGCAGTGGCGACAATTAATCCGGCGCGGGCGGCAGCCGCCACCAAAGTCATGATCGTGCTCAACCCAGCCGCCGCTGACCAGCCCACGCTCGACGATTTGGCAAAATTGCGCGAGCGCCGCGCCGAAAGTGGGCTGATGGTGACCGGTTTGGTGCTATTGGCCTTTAGCGCCATCGTTCTCATTGCTTTGCCGCTGACCTTTACCGCAGGCAATGCCAGCGGCATGGTGGTCATGATCTTCGGATCGTTGCTGCTCATGGTGATCGGCATGTCGCTGGTGTTTTACTTCTTTACCACGCCCGTCGAACGGGTGCTGGTATGGATATACGAGAAAATTAGCCCGCGTGCAGGCTTTTTTGCGGGTCGCTATGCCTTGCGTGGTAAGGGCCGCAATGCCATTATTTCGCTCATGGTGGTCATGAGCGGTGTGTTGCCAACATTGCTTGCCACCCAACTGGCGCTGCAAGATGCCAATCTTGAGACCGACCGCCGATTTAACGCGGGTGCGCCGCTTATTGCGCAAATTGCCAATTTTGGCGGGCCGGGGGGCGCGCCCAATGTTTTTCGCGCCACGACCCGCCGCGACCCCAACATC
>JAHBAL020000031.1 GCA_018500105.2 Anaerolineae bacterium | reverse complement strand
CAGTCGCGGTGGCTGTCGCAGTCGAGGTCGCGGGCACGGGCGTGCTGGTCGGTGTTTCGGTTGCGGTCGCTGTCGCGGTTGGTGTGGCAGTCGGCTCTGGCGGCGGCTCAGATTGAATAAAGTAGTCTTCCACTTCACCATCTGGCGCTGGGCCACTATCGGTCAATGCCGGATCAGTGCTGATGCGGAAACGGGCGCCAACAGGCACGCCGGTCAACGCATTTAACGGCACATTAAAGTCAAGATTAACCCCGCCGCTATAACCGGCTGGAACGGCGACTGTGGCGGTTTCGCTTGGGTCAAATACGTAATCGCCGTTAAAATCTATAAAACCATACAAGATCGCATCGGTCGCAAGACCATTGGTCACATCAACTTTGATGGTGGCAGGTTGGCCCGCCGTAAAAACAGGCATGACAATGTTGCCTTCGTCTTGCGTATTGTCAAAATCATCGCCAAATGCGTTCGGGTCGGGCAAACCATCGGTTTCAGCATCTGGTTCTACGCCTATCCACAACTTCTCACCAATGACGTGGCTAGCACCGCCACTGGCGCTCAAGGTGTTATAGCCGCCGCTGTTGGCTGCGCCAATTTTGTTGGACCCAAATATATTCGACACGTCGGGCAAGTCGCCCCAATCGCGTAAGCCAGCGTCGGGCTGCACTTCGATCAAATAATCTTCGACTTCGCCATCGGGCGCAGCTTTGTCGGGGCCAAGCCCGGTGTCGGTGCTAATGCGGAAACGTGCACCCAGCGGCACGCCAGTCACCGCATTGGCGGGCACATTAAAGGTGAGTTGCACCGTGCCAATTGTGCCGCTTGCGATACTCAGGGTTGCGGTCTCGGTCAGGTCAAATACATAGTCGCCGTTGAAATCAATAAAGCCATACAACACGGCGTCGGCGTAATTGTTTGTAACATCCACATCCACCACCGCAGTTTGACCCGGCACAAAGGTGGGGAAAGTTACGCCCTTCTCGTCGTCATTATTATGATTGTCATCGCCCAAGGCGCTGGGGTCGGGGAGGCCGTCCGCTTCCGCATCTGGCTTGTCGCCAATCCACAATTCGAAGCCAATGACGTGGCTGGGGCCGCTGTTGGCGTTGGTCGTGTGATAGCTGGGTGCGCCGCCGTTTTCGGGCAAGTCGCCCCAATCGAGCGTGCTACCAGATTCTTCTACTTTAATAAGATAGTCTTCAACTTCGCCATTCATCAATGTGCCCACTGGCCCCCATGTGTGGAGATTGGGATCGGTGCTGATGCGGAAACGTGCGCCCAATAGTTGCGCTGTCACGGCGTTGGCAGGCACAAACACCGGTAACGCCAGCGCGGTCTGGCTCGTGTTGGCCGCAATACTGGTGCTAAAGACTTCGCCCGGATCGTTTAGGCTACCGTCGCGGTTCCAGTCGAAGAAGGCGTAGATATAGGCGGTCACGCTGGCCCCGTTTGTGGCTGCAATCGTCACTTGAGCATTTTGCCCAGCCACAAAGGTGGGGAATGTTATGCCTGTTTCGTCGTCTGATTGGGCGAGGTCGTCGCCGTCTGCGCCGGCAGTCGGTTGTCCATCCGTTTCAAAATCGAGGCCATTGCCAAAAAACACCTTTTCGGTGAAGAGATGACACGCGCCTTTGTTGTTGATGAAGGTCGGGTAACTTGGGAAACCAACAATGCCCTCCGGCAAGTCACCACAATCTCGCAAGTAGGGGGTTGCCGTCGGCGTTGGTGTATTTGTCGCGGTTGCGGGCACGGGTGTGCTGGTTGGCGTTTCGGTCGCGGTGGCCGTCGCAGTCGAAGTCGCGGGCACGGGTGTGCTGGTTGGCGTTTCAGTCGCGGTGGCCGTAGCTGTCGAGGTCGCAGGCACGGGTGTGCTGGTCGGTGTTTCGGTTGCGGTCGCTGTCGCAGTCGAAGTCGCGGGCACGGGCGTGCTGGTCGGTGTTTCGGTTGCGGTCGCTGTCGCAGTCGAGGTCGCGGGCACGGGTGTGCTCGTTGGCGTTTCGGTTGCGGTCGCTGTCGCAGTCGAGGTCGCGGGCACGGATGTGCTGGTCGGCGTTTCGGTCGCGGTGGCCGTCGCAGTCGAGGTCGCGGGCACGGGCGTGCTGGTTGGCGTTTCGGTCGCGGTGGCGGTGGCTGTCGAGGTCGCGGGCACGGGTGTGCTGGTCGGCGTTTCAGTCGCCGTAGCCGTCGCAGTCGCGGTTGCGGGCACGGGCGTGCTCGTCGGCGTTTCGGTTGCGGTCGCTGTCGCAGTCGAGGTCGCGGGCACGGGCGTGCTGGTCGGCGTTTCAGTCGCGGTGGCCGTCGCAGTCGAGGTCGCGGGCACGGGCGTGCTGGTCGGCGTTGGCGTGTGGGTCGCAGTTGCAGTCGCAGTTGGCGTGGCGGTCGGCTCTGGCGGCGGCTCGACCTGAATCATATAGTCTTCGACTTCGCCATCCGGCGCTGGGCCATCTGGACCCAAGGTGCTATCGGTGCTGATGCGGAAACGCGCACCCACTGGCACACCAATTAAGGCATTGGCCGGCACATTGAAATTCAGCAATACTTGACCGCCAAAGCCCGCAGGCACAATCACGGTTGCGGTTTCGCCCGCGCTGAAGGTGTAGTCACCATCAAAGTCAATAAAGCCATACAGAACGGCATCATTGGCAAGGCTATTCACCACATTGACATCAATTTGCACGGCTTGCCCAGCCACAAAAGCTGGCAGCGCAATTGCGCCTTCGTCGTTGGTGTTGTCATTATCATCACCGGCTGCCATTGGGTCGGGGATGCCATCGGCTTCGGTGTCTGGCTCAACGTCAATCCACAATTTTTCGGTGTAAACGTGGCTGGGGCCGTTGTTGGCGCTGGTGGTGTTATAGCTGGGTGCGCCGCCGGTTTCGGGCAAGTCGCCCCAATCACGTTTGCCCTGATCGGGCTGCACTTCGATCAAATAATCTTCGACTTCGCCATCCGGCGCAGCTTTGTCGGGGCCAAGCCCGGTGTCGGTGCTGATGCGGAAACGTGCGCCCAACGGCACGCCGGTCACGGCATTGGCTGGCACATTAAAGGTGAGTTGCACCGTGCCGATGGTTCCGTTTGCCACATTTAGGGTTGCGGTCTCGGTCGGGTCAAATACATAGTCGCCGTTGAAGTCAATGAAGCCATACAACACAGCGTTGGCGTAACTATTCACCACATCCACATTCACCACAACGGTTTGGCCCGCCACAAACACGGGGAAGGTAATGCCGCCTTCATCGTCGGTATTGTCGTTGTCGTCACCCAAGGCGCTGGGGTCGGAGATGCCGTCATTTTCCGCGTCGGGTTTGTCGCCGATCCACAGCTTGTCTACGATGACGTGACTCGGCCCGCTGTTGGCGTTGGTGGTGTTATAGCTGGGTTGGCTGCCGTTTTCCGGCAAGTCGCCCCAATCGAGGGTAGGCTGAGGCAGCTTAACCTCAATCATATAGTCTTCCACTTCGCCATCTGGGGCGATGGCTTTGGGGCCAAGGTTCGTGTCGGTGCTGAGGCGGAAGCGTGCGCCAAATGACGTGCCAGTGACCGCGTTGGCAGGCACGGCCACATTCATGACAAAGGTTTGAATGGCCGTCATGTTGGCAGGAATGCTGATGGTGAAGACCTCGCCAGCGTCATTTAAGATGCCGTTGACGTTCCAGTCGAAGAAGGCATAGAGCACAGCAACATTGCCGGGGGCGTTCAAGACATCCACCGACACTTGGGCGGTTTGCCCGGCAAAAAAGCCAGTGGGGAAGCTGACGCCGTCTTCGTCGTCCACATTGGCAACGTCATCGCCGTTGGCGCTGGCAGTCGGCTGTCCGTCCGATTCAAAGTCAAGGCCGAGGCCCAATTTCATTTTGCTGCTGCTGATGTGACATGCGCCAGTATTGGCGAGCAAGGTCGGATAATTCAAGCCGGTCTTATTGCCATCTGGCAAGTCGCCACAATCCATCTGGGGTGTGGGGGTTGGCGTTGGCACGGGTTTATACAGCTTGACCATATAGTCTTCGACTTCACCGTTAGAGGCAACACCAGTAGGGCCGAGGTTGGGGTCGGTGCTGATACGAACGCGCAAACCGGTAACAATACCGCCCGTCGCCGACATTGGCACCGTGATGGGCAAGCTGAAAATGACGTTGGTTGTGCCGCTGGGTACGGTTGCCGTAAAGACCTCGCCCGCATCATTTAACACGCCGTTATTGTTCCAGTCTAAGAAAATGGTCAATGTGGCGGGGCTGGCGGTTAGGTTGGTAGCATACACATCGGCCATCGTGGTTTGCCCGACGCTGAAATTGGGCACTGATACAAAACCGTTTTCGTCGTCGCCAATGGCGTTGTCATCGCCCAAAGCCGATATGTCTGGCTGACCATCGGCTTCGGCATCGGGGGAATCGCCGAGCCAAATGCTTTGGCCTAGCTTGTGACAAGCGCCGCTGTTGCTCAACAGCGTGGCATAGTTAGGCAAGCTGCCCAGCCCATCTTGCAAGTCACCACAATCGAGATTGGGTTTGGGCGTTGGCGTGATCGTTGGCGTATGGGTGGCGGCTGGCGTCTGCGTTGGGGCTGTCTCTTATACACATCT
>JAHBAL020000427.1 GCA_018500105.2 Anaerolineae bacterium | reverse complement strand
TGTAAACCCCCACAAACCGCGGCCCCCTCTCCTCATTTTCCATCAATTTTGTGTGGGTGTTTTTTGTTTTTTTTATTTTCCCCCAAATTTTGCCCCCCCCGGGGGAAAAAACAAAAAAACCCCGCCACTTTGGCAACGACTTATACCAACCGCACGATCAAAGTGGATTTTAATCACATATATTTTACGGGTCATTCCGACCCTTCAACAAGCTCAGGGTAAACGACGAGGAGGAATCTTTGCGAGAATGTGCATCGGTGATGCCATCATCGGGCCGATTTTCCGCAAAGACCCCTCGCTGCGCTTCGGGGTGACGTGACAATTTATATGTTTAATTTATTCCATCTTGGCCCAGAGGTTGGTATTACGCAGTGACATTTTTAATCACATAAGGATTGACTGGTGATCTAGCAAACGGCCCATGTTGGAATGCTATCCAACATGGGCCGCTTTGCTGTTATGCCATTGCCAACACACGCCGAATCGCAACCCGCATCGCCTCGCGGTCATCCCATGGCACTTCGGTTGTGCCAAAACACAGCGATTGCTCATGGCCTTTGCCACATGCCACCACCACGTCACCGGCCTGGGCGATCAAACATGCGGTCTGAATGGCGTCGCCACGATCATGAACCCGCAAAATGGTGGCATGGGGCGGCTGCGGCACACCCGCCATCATCTCGTGCAAAATTTGGTCAAGCGACTCACGGCGCGGGTCCTCGGCGGTAAAAATGGCGACATCGGCCAACGTTGCCGCGCTGCGGGCCATCATCGGGCGTTTTTGCGCGTCGCGCTCACCCGCGCAACCAAATACCACAATCAACCGCCGCTGGGTTACCTTGCGCAAGGCTCGCAATACGCTTTCGAGTGCATTTGGGGTATGGGCAAAATCAACAATGGCGGTGAACGCCTGCCCAAGATGAATGCGTTCCATGCGGCCCGGCACGCCCACAGTGGCCGCCACCCCCGCCACAATGCTTTCGGGTGACAAATTGAGCGCCAAACCGGCACTGGTTGCCGCCAAAATATTCGCCACGTTGTAATCGCCGATGAAAGCACTGCGCAAAGTCAACGCGCCCGCCGGCGTTTCGGCCACAATCGTCATGCCGTCGGGCGCATAATGAACCTCGCTGGCCCGCACCGCGCACCCTTCCGCATTTTGGCTCGAATAAGTCAGCGGGTCAGTCGTCCGTTCACGCAAATAATCAAACGAAAACGCATCATCCGCGTTCAAAATCGCCCGCTTTTGGATTTTAGATTTGTCAAACTCAGCACGATTCGCCAATTCTAAATTTTCAATTTTCAATTCTAAATTGTCAAACAACCGCGCTTTTGCCGCACGATACGCCTCACGCGAGCCATGCAAATCTAAATGCTCGTGCGTGATATTGGTCACGACGGCGATGTCAAACTCGCAACCATCCACCCGATAATGCGCAAGACCATGCGACGTGACTTCAAGCACACAATGGGTTGTGCCAGCATCACGCATTTGCGCCAAATACGCCTGAATCTCGTCGGCATCGGGGGTGGTGGTGTGCAGCCCGGTGTCAAATATTTGATCACCGATAATGGCATTGACCGTGCTAATTAAGCCAACCTTATAACCTAGCTCGGCTGGCGCGGCCCTGAGCATGTTGTAAATGAGTGTGCTGGTGGTGGTTTTGCCGTCGGTTCCGGTCACACCAATCAGCACCATTTGGCGCGATGGGAAATTGTGCCACGCCGCGCACAGCCACGCAAACGCCTCGCGCCCGTTCGCCACCGTCACAATGGTCGCTTGACCAGATGATGGCAAAACCGGAGCAGATTCGCACACCACCACCGCTGCACCACGTTGCAAGGCGCTGGCAATATATTTATGCCCATCTGTTTGCACCCCGCGATACGCCACAAAAATGCCGCCCGGCTGCACTTGCCGCGAGTCGTCGGTGATGCCCGTAATCGGCGTGGAAACGTTTCTTAATTCGGGGGAAAGTTGCAGGCCCGGAATGGCGCTGAGCAGTTGATGAAGTGGTTTGGTGAGAAGGTTGCTATCCATTCAAATAAATTAGCGGTCACGCAATGCGCGATCAATATCGCGTTGCGCATCGCGCTTGGCGATGCTTTCGCGTTTATCATAGTGCTTTTTGCCACGTGCAAGGGCAATTTCAACTTTAGCGCGACCGCGTTTTAAGTAGACTTTGGTGGCGATGGCAGTAAAGCCTTTTTGTTCAACCCCTTGCCTAATTTTGTCAATTTCGCGCCGATGCAGCAACAAAATGCGTTCGCGGCGTTCTTCGCTCTTGCGGCTAAACCCATTTGCCATTTCATAATGCGGAATATAGGCTTGCAGAAGCCAAGCGCTGCCCTGTCGCACTTGCACAAACGCATCGCGCAAGTCCATTTTGCCACTGCGAATAGACTTAATTTCTGGGCCAGTTAAGGCAATCCCTGCCTCGAAACGCTCGCCCAGTTCATAATCGAATGAGGCGCGGCGATTGGTCGAAACAATTTTGATGGGCGTATCATCAGCCATAGCGATATCGGGCGCTATTGTATCGCATCACCCTCCAAACGCTGACACAAACCCTTCGTATGAGGGTGCGCCAAAAATGCGCTTGGGCGGGCCACCATTCACCGAAATATCAAAGATAGGCTGAAAGTGAATACCACGCGCTTTTTGCGCGGCATCATTGGCCTTCAGTTGCCCTTGAGTAACATGGCTATTCATACACGCCAACAAAGCATTCACATCCACACCAGCCGCAACCCCAATCGGTTTTACCACCTCAAGCCACTCGTTATAGCTCCAGCTTCCAAACAAATCGTTTTGACGGCGATACATCGCCGAGTGCATTGACCAGAATCGGCCTTGACGGGCCGCACAGGCCCCTGCCTCGGCGGCGCGAATGCTGCCTTCGCCATAGCTCAGGGTATTGTGAAAAATAACTTTTACTTTGCCAGTTTTAACATGGCTTTCGACAATTCTCGGAAGGGTCGTTAACACGTAACGAGCGCACGTATATCAGAGGAAATCCGAATAATCGTGCAACACAACCGGCGCATTGGGGTTGCCCCAAAACGGCGAGCCATCTGGCATGACCCCTTGAATAACCGCGCCACTTGAAGCCAGCACTGGCGCGGAAGTTGGCGCTTGGGTCGGCTCAGGCGGCTGTGTTGGGCGCGGGGCCTCGGTTGGCTCAGGGA
>JAHBAL020000018.1 GCA_018500105.2 Anaerolineae bacterium | reverse complement strand
GCTAAGTAAGGATGATAAACCCGCCGAGGCCCAGCCTGAAGCCAAGGCCGAGATTGTGCCCGAAGTGCCGGCGGCCCCAAGTGTGATGTTGCCCGCTGCCGATGCGCCTGTGGATGGGCCGGTGGCATCATCTGGTTTGCCCGCATCTGCCCCTGCTGAGGCTGAGGCATCGCAGACGATTGACGCGGTGTTGGCTGGCTTTCAGCCCGTTGTCAGCCCGCCCCCTGTCCCCTCTCCAGTCCATCTCGCCGACGATAATCCTTGGCTGACGATGGAGAAGCCAAAGCGCAACAAATTGGATGAGGATAATCCTTGGGCGAGTTGATACCCCAAGCGCTGGTTTGTTGCTAAACCACGTTCATGCGCTTTTCCCCTAATACGTGTAGAGGTATCTTTGTCTAGTCAAAAAACAATTTTGACTAGGACAATTTGTATTATTTTGCCAACGTGTGAGACAAAAAGACCCAAGTTTTACCTTGGGTCGGGATCGAATTGTATAAAATACAATTCTTATTGTAGCAACGGCTCTCATCTCGGACTACAATATTCTGATTATAGCGTAGTTTGAACCGTGTTTGGTGAGAGATTTTTAATTGCTCTCGATATTTGTGCGCAAATATCACTTTAACACACATCTTTCAACATCTACACGTCCTTTTTCGTTGACTCGGAAAATATTATGAACAACTTGACTTCACCCTATACCCTTGGCTTAGACATTGGTATTGCATCGGTTGGTGCGGCCTTGCTCGATGTGCAGAATGAGCGTGTAATTACATTACATGTGCGCACCTTTGACAAAGCTGAGGTGGCCAAAACCGGCGAATCGTTAAACAAAGTTCGTCGTGAAGCGAGAAGTTTGCGAAAACGTATTCGCCGCCGTGCCCAACGGATGAAAAAGCTGGTCAAGTTGATGTATTTGCAAGGCATAATCGAGCGAGCATCGCCTACAGTATTTTGGGATGCAAGCATTAGCCCTTGGCAATATCGGGCTGCTGGGTTGGATGCCTTGTTGCCACCTAAAGCATGGGCAAGCGTGCTGTATCACATTGTTAAGCATCGTGGTTTTCTGTCTACACGTAAGTCTGAGCGAAGCACAAATACCGAAGTGGGTCAAATGCTTGCAAGTATTGAAGCCAATCAACAACGACTAAAGGAAAAAGGCTATCGCACCGTTGGTGAAATGGCACATAAAGATGAGGAATTTCAAAGCGCGAAGCGTAACAAAGGCGGCGGCTACAAACATACATTTAACCGCTTAGACTTAGCCGATGAATTGCGGCTTTTGTTTGCACAACAACGCAATTTGGGCAACCCATATGCGACAGCACCCATTGAAATTGAGGTGCACGATTTGCTCATGCGTCAAGCCCCGGCCATGACGTATGCACAAATGGCGAAGTTGGTGGGCAAATGCACCTTTGAGCCAGACGAATACCGCGCCCCTAGGGCGAGTTATCGTGCCGAACGCTTTATATGGCTGGCTAAACTAAATAATTTGCGCATTATCGGGCTGGGCAGCAGCCGAGCGCTTACCTCAGAAGAGCGATTTAAGTTGATGGAATTGCCCTTTAGCCTGAGCAAATTGACCTATAAACAAGTTCGCTCAAGGCTGCAATTGCCCGCACATGAGCGCTTTAATGGGTTGATCTATAAGCTCGACAAAGACCCAGAAGGTGAAACCCTGTTTGAGGCCAAGGCTTTTCACAAATTTGCCAAAGCCTATGCCGATGCTGGTTTGCAACGCGAATGGCAGCGCGATTCACAAGATGCCAATCGTTTAGATGCATTGGCTCATGCGCAAACTTGGTATAAGGATGACGACGAGGCGCGGGCATGGCTGCTGCAACAAAATATTGAACCCGTCATTGTCGAGGCGGCGCTTGGCGTGTCGTTTAGCACATTTGGGGCATTGTCGCTGAAGGCATTAACTCATATTTTGCCGTTCATGGAACAAGGCCAACGCTACGATGAGGCAGTGCAAAGCGCGGGTTATCGTCATCATAGTTATAAGATTCATGCTGCTGAAAAGCACAGCTACCTGCCAATGCCCAACCGCGACTTGATTCGCAATCCAGTGGTTTTTCGTGCGTTGAATCAGGCGCGTAAATTGGTCAATGCCATTATTAAGCAATATGGGCCGCCTAGCCAAATTAATATTGAATTGGCGCGTGACCTGTCAAAATCATTTGAAGAACGGACTGAGATTCGGAAAGAGCAAGATAAATTTCAGAAAGAGAAACAGAAGGCTCAACAAAAATTTTATGACGCCTTTGGCACAACCCCGAATGGTCTCGATCTACAAAAAATGCGTCTGTATCATGAGCAAAATGGACAATGTGCCTATAGCCAGCGTCCGATTGCGTTGTTGCAATTGTTGGAACCGGGCTATGTTGAAGTAGATCATATTTTGCCATATTCGCGCAGCTATGACGACAGCATGAATAACAAGGCGTTGGTGCTGGCTGCCGAAAACCGCAATAAGGGCAACCGCACCCCCTATGAATTTTTGGATGGCGCAAACAATAGCCCACAATGGCAACGCTTTGTGCATTGGGTGCAAGCCACCAAAGAGATTCGTATGGCTAAGCGCAATCGTTTGTTTCGGAGTGATTTTGGAGCTGACCAAGCCCAAAAATTTCGTGACCGAAACTTGAACGATACGCGCTATATTTGCCGTGAGTTTAAGACCATGATCGAGACTTACTTGCAATGGCATCCACATGCGGGTTCGGGTGATCGGTGTGTGGTGTTGGCTGGGCAGTTAACGGCGTTGTTACGGGCGCGGTGGGGGCTAATTAAGAATCGTGAGGAGAGTGATTTGCACCATGCCATAGATGCGGCGGTGGTGGCGGCGGCAAACGCGAGTTTGGTCAAACGGATGGCGGTTTATGCTCGGCGCAATGAATTGGGGCTGGTGAACGAGCGCTATACCGACCCCGACACGGGCGAAATAGTAGATGGCACGGTGGCCTTGCGCTACGAAAAAGATTTCCCAGTGCCTTGGACGCATTTTAGAACGGCGGTATTAAGCCAATTGGCTGACGTGCGCGTATCGCGGGCCGCCACACGCCGCAGTTTGGGGCAAGCCCACGAAGAAACCATTCGCTCGATTGGCAAAGAAGGGCGCTTGCTTGAACAACACAAGTCGGCGGTGAAAACCCCCTTGAGCAAATTGAAAATAAAAGATTTGCCCAATATTTTGGGTGCAGATCGTGATGTGCGCCTGATTGAGGCGATAAGAGATAGGCTAGAAGCGTATGGCGGGGATGGGGCAAAGGCTTTTGCAACGCCTTTGCGTAAACCGAGCGCCGAGGGAAAGGAAGCGCCGGTGATTCGCAGTGTGAAGTTGGTGAATGGAAGCCAAAAGAGCGGCATTTTGGTGCGCAATGGCATTGCCGATAACGGCGATATGCTGCGGATTGATGTTTTTCAGAAAGGCAAACACTTTTTCGCCGTGCCGGTATATGCGTCAGATGCTGGCACGGCTGCGTTGCCAAATCGGGCTGCTGTTGCAAACAAACCAGAATCAGACTGGATTGAGATCAATGACAGCTATCGCTTTTTGTTTAGTTTGTATAAAAATGATTGGGTGGTGTTGCGATACAAAACCGGTGAAGTGCGTGAAGGCTATTATGCTGGGTTTAATCGGGCAACAGCAGCGATTGATCTATGGGCACATGATCGTAATCAAGCTGTTGGCCGGCAAGGCAAGATCGAAAGTTGCGGGATTAAAACAGCACAAGGGTTTGAAAAACATCATGTGGATATGCTGGGAGGACTACACCCAGCTTTGCCAGAGGCGCGCCAACCGATTCGGCTGAGCCACAAGCACCGAGGTGAATCATGAGTTGGCGCAGCGTGGTGATTGCACATCCGGCGGCGTTATCGGTTAGCCAGTTGGCTTTACAAGTGTCGCAAGCGGGGCAAGTGGCACGGATTCCGCTTGAGGACATAGCGGCATTGGTGATTGACCACCCGCAAGTCAGCCTAAACGCGGCAGTGCTGGCGGCCTGTGCCGAACATAATATTGCGCTGATTACGGTGGGGGCGACGCATTTGCCCAATGGGGTGTTGTTGTCTTATGTGCCGCACAGCCGCGCCCTAAAGGTGATGGAGGCCCAATTGAGCCTGAGCCAGCCCACGCGCAAACGCTTGTGGCAGCGGATTGTGCAATACAAGGTGAGCAATCAGGCCAGCGTATTAGAAACAGCCAATCGCGGAGAGGCATTGCTCATCGCCGCCGCCCGTTTGCGTGCTTTGGCACGTCAGGTTAAATCGGGTGACCCTGACAATATCGAAGCCCAAGCGGCCCAGCACTATTTTCGCAGTTTGTTTCCGGGGGCGTTTACACGTGCGCAAGGCCGTTTTTATAATGCGGCTTTGAATTACGGCTATGCGGTGCTACGTTCGGCACTGGCGCGTAGCTTGGTAGCCTACGGTTTTTTGCCCGCTTTTGGCTTATTTCATCACAACGAGCAAAACGCCTTTAATTTGGCTGATGATTTGTTTGAACCTTTTCGCCCGCTGGTAGATCGGCACGTGATTAGCAACTACCCTGAAGAGCCAGACCGTGAATTGTTGCCCAGCGACAAAGGCAAAATGGTCAGTGTGTTGCATACGGATGTGCGCATGACCCAGCATAGCGCCGCCGATGGCATGTGCACGGTGTTGGCGGCGCTGGACGCCACCGTGAGCAGTTTTTCGAGCATTGTGCTTAAAGGCCAAGCCATTGGGTCACTGGCCTTACCGGTGTTGGATCACGAGCCTAGTCTTGTGATGCCCGAAATGGACGAAGCTGAACGAGATTCAGTGTGACTAAACTAAGGCTGTTCAAAAGTCGCCTCGTCATTCATTCCCGCGAAAGCGGGAATCTATAACCCAACAGGCATAATTTGATGAAATTGCTACATTTTGACCTGCCTCGTTATGGATCTCCGCTTTCGCGGAGATGACGGGTTAAGTGGCGTGCTGACTTTTGAACAGCCTTG